>QMIT01000010.1 GCA_024434115.1 Chloroflexota bacterium | reverse complement strand
CGACATCAAACTCCGCCTTGCCGTTCACAATACGACGACGGCGAGCGGTGACTCGTTCTTGAGCAAAGATGGCCGAACCGGGGGTTTCGATTTCGATCAACATGGCGATAATGAGCATGGGGATACCCAGCACGAGCAGGACAAGACTGGCAGCCACAATATCAATGGCACGTTTGGCCGTGAAGTAGGCAGCGGTACGCAGGTTGCGAACACTGGTCTTGAATTGTTCTTTAATTTGCTGGTTATTGGCTGTCTGATTGAGTGACTTTTCGATCTGCATCGTAAACTTTCCCCCGAAAGCTGATTTTTTGTTCCACCACACTTTTTCTGTCGGCAACGATAGTCAAGTCGTGTTGGTCAATCGGGGTTTCTTTACAAAAAATTCAGAAAGTTTGTTTTTTCTTTCCAAGTGTTTTAATTCCCCGATATAGTTTTTAATGGTACGGGAGCGTCCTTGCAAGACGGCTAACGGAGAACTTTCAGTCTCCTATCAGCAGGGCTAAATCTTTTTAAAATTCGAGAAGCAATCTTAGGGGAGGTAGAAAACCCACGACCTAACACCCAAATCCGTGAAAATGTACACCGTCCAAATCACGGTGATGTCGAAGAAAATGGCCCACAAAAACGGTTCGGCTTTTCTAACTTTCGCCTGCCAGCGCTCAGGCAGATAAATTGCGACCCACGCGACTGGGCTAATCAGCATAAACCGGGCAATTGAAAATGGTGTGGTGCTAAGGCAAACCCATAACGTCAGCCAACTAAGCACGACCCATTCCGGTGTTAATTGCTTATCAAGCGCCGTTTTCGTCAACCAAATCATCGCCGCGAAGATTAAAATCAATTGCAAGGTCAGGAGTGGAATACCGATGCTGTGTTGGAATTTTTCACCCAAGACCCATTTATCCACAAACTTAATCAGCACGGGTACAGGCCACGAGATCGGGCGGGCAAATTTCTCTTGCAGCTTAATCGGGGCAAAAGCAAGGCCTGTCAGTCGCTCGGCTTCCAGCATCCACAGCCACCAAGCAATCGTCGGGGCAAGGCAGGTCTGTAAAATATGGATGAATTTCAAGCGCCACTGTTGAGTAGATTGCCGCCTTACCCCACCTTGCAACAGCAAACCCAGCGCCAAGACAGGTACAATTAACACACCTTGCGGTCTTGTAAGGGTCAGCAAGCTGGCAAAAAATCCAGTCAGCCAATACTGCTTGTGGCCGTAAGAATTTAAAGCGAGTACCGTAAAGGCTAACTGCCATCCTTCAGGATAGGGCACAATCCATACATAACCCGTCAGCAGATACCCGAACGCCATCCAACCCACCACCCGTTGGGCCGTTGGTTCATCTTTTTCCGCTGCCATCCATCGCCACAATTCGGCCAACCCGACCAATACTCCCAGTTTTGCCACCCAAAACACCGCCAATGTCGTGGCAAGGCCCGTCTGTTGTGAGATGACCCGCGCTACCCCTGCCAGCAAGGGATATTTGACCACAAACTGGCTCTGCACATGATACCATTCACGCACGACCCGATTTTCCGAATAACAATCCACCCGGCACAGATGCACATGCCAGCTATCCGAAAAGGCAAGATTGGGCGCTAATTCATCTCGATGATCGGCAATGTAGCGGCCTACCAGAAATGAGGTAATTAAAAATAGTCCCCATAGCCAAAACACTTTGCGATAGGGGATAAGCCATTGCATAAGTTAACGGGATTGAGGTGGATTTTGGAGTGCCATCGCCTCAGTCAGTAATGACGTTGGATGACTTGTGCCAGTCACAAATAAATAACGTTTGGCGCGGGTGACTCCCACATAAAACAAGGCCCGCCCAATGACGTTAGTTTCAATCTGATCGGTATCCACCACAAACACAATCGGCGCGTCATAGCCTTTCGCAGCATGAATCGTCGCAAGGGTCAAATGGTCGGGGATGATAAGCAGTTCATCCAAATGTTGTTGGAACGGGCCGCCAACCAGCCGCAGCGGGATTTTGTTTTTGGTCAACTGCCCAACCCGCCGACTGAGATGATTAAATGAATTGGCTTTGGGGGCAAGAATAAGAAGATGTTCCGGACGTACCTGTTCATCTTCCAACAGGGCCACTACTGCTTCCGCTACCCAATCCAATTGCTCCACCCGCGTCTCAAACTCCCGCACAATCGGATCAATTCCCGACGGCTCGGCAAAGTTGACCCGCCAGCCTTGCCCGGTTTCTTCCACCAGCTTTTTCTCTTGCAAGGTGTGAATATCGGCAAATCGGCGCGTCGCCACCCGAACCTGCTGCGGGGCATGAACCCCCAACAGCACATTCAGTCCCAATTCCACAATTTC
Organism: Chloroflexota bacterium; assembly: GCA_024434115.1. Taxonomy (GTDB): domain Bacteria; phylum Chloroflexota; class Anaerolineae; order Aggregatilineales; family J027; genus CFX10. The sequence continues at coordinate 313,515 of QMIT01000010.1, read as the reverse complement.
GCGGCTGTTGCGATAACACTGCTCCATAATCGCGGCTCGTCCCCCCGCCAAATTCAGGCTGAAATTGCGCCATGTGGGGGGAGGATGTCCATATACATTTTGGGCGTCATCATAAAAAATCATCAGGCTGCGTTCACCCGTTTGCGGTGTGGTGCGTGTCAGGGCCTGCAAAACGGCATATTCTTCGGGGTGGGCATCTTGACCCTCGTCAATAAAAAGCGCATCAAACGCGATCTGGTCATAGAGGTCAGGACGATTAATATGGAGGGCTTCAATTTGCTGCACATGTTTATGGGCACGTTTTTCGGCATCGGGTGAATTGCCAGCCCGCACATATCGAAAATGCGGTTCTCCCAACGTCGCCCCAATCTGATACAACAGAGCGTTGAGATCAATCACCGTGACAAAATCCGGTAGTTCCGCGCCCGTCAGGGCATGATAGGCCCGTGCCACGCGCTCTCGCAGTAATGCCACCAAACTGCGATTAAAACAAATCACCCCGATTTTGGGCAGGGGATGTTGATGTTCCTCAAACAGAGCCAACTGTGAATGTAATTTTTCGTGGCGATAGATAGTACGAGCCACCTGATTCGCCAGTACAATGCTTTTGCCCGATCCGGCCACCCCACGCACCAAAAACGGATGTCCCCACGTATCCACCCGCGAAAGATGCTGCTGTTCCGCCGACAGGTGTTTATGAGCTTGCTCAATCCGGTCAATCTCCGTGCCGAGGCTGTCCAATTGATGCACCAACTGTCGCGCATCGTTCAACACCGCTGAGTCGCCAAAAACCCGCAGTAGAGTCGCTTCGGCATTGGGTGGATATGGATCGGCCCGGCCTGTACGCTGAAGGGCCTGTTGTATAAATGTGGAGATTTTCGCCTGCATCCGTTCGGTGTCTTGGAAATGTTCGGCAAACAACACCAACCGACCATCTATGCAGCGGTCATACCCCAGCCAATTCCACTCACTTTCAGGGATATTCGGCAGCGCCACCATCGAATGAAACAGCGGGCGCGGCGCACCGGGGGCGAACTTTTCATAGGCATCTTTGATGGCAAACATGCCGCGTTGGGCCTGTCGCAAGGGATTGACCAGCGATACCTGTCCGTGCCGTCGAATTTTGAGGCTGCCTGCTTCCATGCCCTCGATATAATCAAGGTCATAGGCCTTGACCTCAAAGACCATCAGCCCCAGCGTGGGATGCGCCAACACCAAATCGGGCGGGGGGACTTGAGCATCCAGCAACGCTGGTTCGGCATATACAAAGCCGCGTTCACTGCCGCCATAAATTTCGAGGATAGACGCCATCAGGCCAATTTGCGCCAGATCAAAAATGTCCTGATGCCCCACGACGCGCAGCTTGGCTGCATGGACAGCCGCCTGCAATCGCTTATGTTCAGTTTGACCAGACTGGGTACGGACACTCATGATTTTAAGATAATTTCAATATTGGCCTAACGTTTTGAACCTGTTAGGATTTCGTACAGTTATTTCGCATTATAGCGCCAATTGGCAAAATTAGAACAGTTGGCTATAAATTTTTCAGATTTTGAGGCTAAAGTGAGTATAAAAATGTCCACAAACACTTGGCGTGTAATTTTTCACCCCGCTTTAGACGGCGCAACCAATATGGCAATTGACCAAGCCATCATGGAGGCCATTGGCAAGCGATTAATCGCACCCACCCTGCGTTTTTATGCGTGGCGGCCTGCCTGCCTCTCGCTTGGGTATGGGCAGTTCAGTCGAGAAGCAGACAAAGAACGTATTGATGCACAGGGTTGGAGCTTGGTGCGGCGGGCTACTGGCGGCAAAGCCATTTTGCACACCGATGAACTCACCTACAGCATCGCCTTTCCCGACGATCACCCGCTGGTCGAAGGTGATATCCTCACCAGCTATCGCCGCCTTAGTGCCGCTTTGCTCAATGGCCTGCATCAGTTAGGCGTCGCCGCCGAAAGTATGCCCTTACACGAGACCCCTAAAACCACCGGGCCAGTCTGTTTTGAAGTGCCATCCAATTATGAAATTACATGGCAGGGGCGTAAATTAATCGGCAGTGCCCAAGTTCGTCGCGCCAATGCCGTCTTGCAGCACGGGTCAATTCCGTTGTGGGGCGATGTCACGCGAATTTGTGACGCCCTTGTGTTTGAAAACGAGTCCGAGCGCGAATCTGCCAAAGAACGGGTACGCCAGCGGGCCTGCACAGTCGAAGATGCCCTCGGTATTGAACTCGATTGGGACAAAGCGGCCTATACAATGGCGGAGGCCTTTAGTACAACGTTTGATGTCCAATTAGAGGCTACCGATTTAAGCCAAGACGAGGAAGATCGAGCCACCGAATTGATACAAGAGACCTACGCCAACGATTCATGGAATTTGCGCCGCTAAGATATTCGGGTAATGAGGGTTGAGCGCGGTGGATTTATCCCCGCGTTCTAAAAACACCTCATTCACAAATTTTTCATGCAAACCATGCCCTCAATACTATTCAGGTTCTTTTAACAATTCCTTACAATTAAATAACAACGCCCGATCAAAAGGACAGGGAATCATGATTGAAACCGAGGGCCTAACCAAATTTTTTGGCGACTTTGAGGCCGTGCATAACGTCAACCTCTCCGTTCCCCCCGGCACGGTCTTGGCGATCTTAGGGCCAAATGGGGCGGGCAAAACCACCACCATCCGCATGTTGACCTCCATCCTTGCCCCCACTTCTGGCTGGGCCAAAGTCGCGGGTTACGATGTCGTAAAAGACGCGGCGCGGGTGCGGGCCAGCGTCGGCGTATTGACCGAACAACACGGTCTCTATGAACGAATGCGTGGCCTGGAATATCTCGACTTTTTTGGGCGCATCTACCATCTCCCCCCCAACGTCCGCCAAGCCCGCGCCGAACAGTTAATGACACGCTTCGGCTTGGGTGATGCTTTTGGCAAACGGGTCGGTGAATATTCCAAAGGCATGAAACAAAAACTAGCCCTCGTCCGTTCGCTGCTGCATGACCCACCTGTGCTGCTGCTTGACGAACCCACCAGCGCGATGGATCCACAAAGTGCCAAATTGGTGCGCGACGCCATCATTGAACTGCGCCAAGACAAACGCACCATTATCTTGACCACCCATAACCTAACCGAAGCCGAAGCCCTTGCGGATAACATTGGCGTGATTCGGCGGGGTCGCATTGTGGCCTATGGGGATATGGCAAGCCTCGCCACGCGCTTTGTTGGGCCTCCCCTCATGGAACTCAAAACCTCCCAGTCGTTGAATGGCCTTGCCAAAGATTTAGCCCCGCTGGTCAAGGTGGTCGAGAACGGCGAAAACTGGCTGCGGTATGAGGCCTCTAATCCGACTGAAATTAATCCGCAGGTCTTGCGCCATGTTTTAGGCTTGGGCATTGATGTCATCACCCTCAGCCAATTAACCCAGACGTTGGAAGATGTCTACTTACAAATCGTCGAAGAAGATGAGGGGCAGGAGAAGAAATCCCATGAACGCACTGTCCAGTGATACCAGTGACCATGTCCAGACCTATTTCGGCAACGGGTTTAGTTGGCTGCATACCCTTCGTAATGCGTGGATCATCACCCGCCGTGAAGTCCGCGACAGCTTTCGGGATTGGCGCATTGTCGTGCCGATATTCCTTCTGACGCTGTTTTTCCCAACCCTTGCCAATTTCACCAGCCGCGTGTTTATCAACTACTTCGACAAACAGGGCGCGGATGGCAAGGAGTTTATTGAGGCGTTTTTGCCCCTCATGCCCATGCTGGTCGGATTCTTCCCGGTCAGCATTTCACTGGTCATTGCCCTCGAAACTTTTGTGGGTGAAAAGGAACGCCGCAGCCTTGAGCCTTTGCTCTCAACCCCACTCACCAACACCGAGTTATATCTAGGCAAAGTATTCGCCGCGATGATTCCGCCGCTAGTAGCTGCCTATCTCGGCGTGGGGATTTACATTGGGCAGATGATTTTAGGCTCACAGCAATGGCGGCCCGATTTCAGCCTTGTGCTCTTGATTGCCGTTCTCACCACCGTGCAAGCCTTAGTCATGGTGACGGGGGCCGTCGTCGTCTCCAGTCAAACCACCTCCACCCGTGCTGCCAACCTGCTCGCCAGCGCCATCATTTTGCCGATGTCTATTTTGGTCATGGGTGAAAGTATCTTGATGATTCAGCCCCATCAGCGTTATGTCTTGTGGTACGTCGCTGGCGGGCTATTGATTGTCACCACTTTGCTGGTACGCACGGGGGCAGGTATTTTTAACCGCGAGGAGTTGCTAGGCCGCTCTATTGACGAAATCAACTTGCGTTGGGCATGGCGCATCTTTTGGGAGCAGTTAACAGGTATCACCCGCGAAGAACGTCGTGCCGCCAAAGCTGCGGGTCGCCCCATCCGTCCCAACCCCATTCGCTATTATCGCCGGACGGTATTCCCTTCTATTCGTAACCTGCGCGGTGCAAGTGTGTGTCTGTTGGTAGCCATGATTCTCTCCTTCGCGGGCGGATGGGCACTCTCCGAAAAATGGCAGTTACCGCTTGAAAACAAAAGTAACAATCAAATCCTCGACGATATGCGTGATATTTGGGAGACGGCCCAAAAAGACCCTCGGTGGGTAACATTCGCCGTCACCCAAAACATGCGTGTGTTGTTTGTAGCGACTTTGCTCGGTGCCTTCAGCTTTGGTGTCGCCTCAATTCTCTTGGTCATCTTGCCTTTTGGAATACTTGGGTATTTAATGGGGAATGTCACCGCAGCCGGGATAAGTCCATTGCCATTTATTGTGGCAATCATCCCGCATGGCATCTTTGAAATCCCGGCCATCATTATTGCGGGGGCAGCGGCACTGCGTTTAGGCAGTGTGGCGACCAAACCCCCTAAGAACATGACGGTGGGGGAGGCATGGTTGCGTGCATTCGCCGATGTGGTGAAAATTGGGTTTGCTGTTGTGCTGCCCCTGCTTACTATCGCAGGTATCTTCGAGGTGCATATCACCCCGAAGGCGGTGGAGTGGGCACTCACCCTGTAAAATCAATCCGATAGGGTTCTAAAGGACATGTATGGCTCGATTAATCGTGTTGGGGTCAGCGGCAGCCGTATCGGATGCTGAACACGACAATACACATTTTGCATTGCAGGGCGAACATAGTGTGGTGCTGGTAGATTGCGGCTCAAATCCAGTCGTGAATTTGCGACGTTTTGGCATCCACCACAACCAACTCACTGATATGATTCTGACCCACTTTCATCCCGATCACGTCTATGGGGTGCCGATTTTGTTGATGCACATGTGGCTGCTAGGCCGTCGCAAACCCCTGCGTGTCTACGGGTTTCATCACTGCCTTGAACGCACCGAAGATATGATGGCCGCTTTTCAATGGGACGACTGGCCCCAATTTTTCCCGGTGGCCTTCCATCGTATCCCTGAGCGTGAAGAGCAGTTGGTGTTGGATAACCCCGATTTCCGCATTAACTCATGGCCTGTCAAACATTATGGCATTCCTACAATGGGCTTGCGGATTGAAAGCCGTGCATCCGGTAAAATCGTGGGGTATTCTTGTGATACTGCTCCAACGCCAAATGTAGTGCGGCTTGGTTATGATGCCGATTTGCTCTTTCATGAATCCGCCGGGGCTGACCCTGCCGGACATTCCAGCGCGGCCCAAGCGGGTGAAATCGCGTCCGAAGCCAATTCCAAGCGATTGGTGTTGATTCATTACGAGGTGTGGGAAAAAGACCCTACCCGCTTGTTGGATGAAGCCCGTCAAACTTACAACGGCCCGATTGAATTGGCGGCAGATTTCAGCGTTTATGATATTTAGAAAGGGATCGCACGATGACAATGCCTGTTGCCCCGCCCCCAACCCTGCCCGAAGCGCAAACCACTGGCCCACGTGCCGCAATCGTGAGTTGGGCTTGTCCGCGCTGTGGTTCCAATGATCTAGGGGCAGCCTATGTGATTGACTACAGCGGCAAATTTGACCATATCTATCTTGCCCCACGCCGCTTGACGATCCGCAAATTACGCAATATGTTCCGCCCATTTCGTCACCTCACCCGCGTAGATGCGGATGTTTGTCGCAACTGTGGCATGGTAATTTTGGAAGTCAATACAGGCGATTTTGACGAGGCCGAACGTCGGTATGGCCGCCGCTAAATGGTTGTAGTCCTAGAGTCTCATGCGCCTTAATCTTCGCTACGATCCCCAACATGATTTTTATCAGCTTATCGGTGTCGAAACGAGCGCCGATACTGAAACCATTCAACGTGCCTATCGCCAAAAAGCCAAAGAAATCCATCCTGACCGCAACCCGGATCGTATGGAATGGGCCACCGAACAATTCCAGCGCCTGACCGAAGCCTACTCCATTTTGAGTGATACTGAGCTTCGTAGCCAATATAACGATTTGCGCTGGGCCTATTACAGCCGCACCGGAATGAGCAAGCCGCTCTCATCGGCTGGTGTTCGCTCCCGTTCAACGTATACCCGACCCCGCCATTACACTACCCGGCCCGGCTATAAACCCATCAAAAGGCGCGGGGTATGGTTAGAAGAAAGGGGCATGGGTTGGCTGCGTCCCTTTTATGTCGCCGCGTTGGAATTGATGACCGGCCCCTATCGCTACGTCATGCCAATCTTGGGTCTGATCCTGCTTTGTAATGGGGTGCTCATTTTTGGCGGTTTTTTTTCGCCCTCATCCGACTCCCCACTCGACGAAAAACTGGCTACCGAAAACGGCCCAACTTCAACCCTCATGGCGGGCTTGGGGGGCTTTATCTCCACACCCACTCCTGCCCCCAGCGTCACCCCCATTGTGATGCCGGGGAATTGCACCCAATATGCCGTAATCGAGTTCCCCGCCGATGGCGCAAAACTAACCGCTGATACAATGCAGCTAATCGGCACGGTTGACCATCCTGATCTCTATACCTACCGTGTCGAAGTCGAGCTTTTGGGCGACAATCCACTCAACGAGGCCAAGCTTATTATTTCCATGAACCGCCAACCACAAGTTTTGCCGGAAAGCCCCATTTATCACAACCAACTTGCTTCCCTATCGCCCCTGATACGCTACCCAACGGGTTACTATCGCATTATTCTGACGATTGTCCATCAAAATGGCAGTCCTCTTGCGGCCTGTGCCGTCACGCTTTACAAAGAATGAAAATCGGCCTACTATCCGACATCCACTCTGAATTAAACGGCCTTGAATTAGCACTGGCCCAGTTGCAGCGTCAGAATGTTGATCAAATCATTTGCATAGGCGATGTCGTTGAAATCGGACGCGGACGGGGTGATGAGGTTGTCGCCCGTCTAAAAGAGTTAGCCATCCCCTGTGTCATGGGCAATCACGACCAGTATTCCGTCGGGCATCACTTATGGCTACTAAAAAACGGTGATCCAGCAACCCTGCAAAATCGCCTCCTAAAGCCAGAGACCTTTAGCTATCTTCAACACCTCCCCGAAACCCTGTGTTATGAATGGGCGGGTCAGCGTGTCGTCATCTCACACGGCACACTTTGGACACTTCACCCCCAAACCCGGCCCTATATTTTTAAACGCATTGTCGAACTCGCCGATGCCGATATTTTGATATTAGGCCACACCCACATCCCCATGCGTGCCCATATCGAAGGGCGCTGGGTGTTGAATCCCGGCTCGGTCTCCGAACGTGGCAGCCGTACCTGTGCCATCCTTACCCTGCCGGAACTGTGCTTTTCCGTCTACGACATCGTAACTGGCAAGCCCATCCAAGAAGCCTTCATTGACTATCCCCATATTGAAATTGAATCTGAATAGAAATAAAAATACCCCTTCGTTGAGTGATGAGGTATTTCAAAGTCCCTCTCCATGCAATGGGGAGGGATTTAGGGTGGGGATGATCTTTAAATATCCAAATTCCGTACACTCTTGGCATGGGTCTGGATAAAACGTTTGCGTGGCGGCACACTGCTGCCCATCAGCATATCAAACGTCTGGTCAGCTATGGCAAGATCATCAATATGCACCTGAAGCAGCGTGCGATTTTCAGGGTTCATCGTGGTATCCCACAACTGGTCAGGGTTCATTTCACCCAACCCCTTAAACCGCTGAAGAGTCGCTTTTTCGGTGTTCAACTCCGCCAAAATCCGATCTCGATCATCTTCCCCATAGGCATATTGCACTTTATTTTTCACTGCGATGCGATACAGTGGCGGCTGCGCAATATACAAATGCCCATCTTGAATCAGTGGGGTCATATAGCGGAAGAACAGCGTTAGAAGTAGCGTGGTAATGTGTGACCCGTCTTGGTCAGCATCGGTCATGATGATGATGCGGTGATAGCGCAGTTTCGAGAGATCAAAGTCATCGCCGACCCCCACGCCAAGCGCCGAAATCAAGGCCCGCACTTCATTGTTATCCAAAATCTTATCCAGCCGAGCGCGTTCGGTATTGAGAATCTTCCCACGCAGCGGCAAGATCGCTTGGAAATGACGATCACGCCCTTGTTTCGCCGAACCGCCTGCCGAGTCCCCTTCGACAATAAACAATTCGGTCTCAGCCGGGTTGCTATTGGAGCAGTCGGCCAGTTTACCGGGCAGGGTCGTGTTTTCCAGCAAATTGCCCCGGCTGTTACGCACCAAATCGCGTGCCTTAGCCGCTGCATCACGTGCGCGTTTGGACAGCATACATTTTTCGATGATGCGCCGCGCTTCCCGTGAATTGGTCTCCAAAAATTCGCCAAACACATCCCCCAGCACCGACGATACCGCGCCTTGTACTTCAGGATTCATCAATTTGACTTTGGTCTGGCTTTCAAATTGAGGATCAGGGTGTTTAACGCTGACAATTGCGGTCAACCCTTCCAGCGTATCATTACTGGAGAAATTGGCCTCTTTATCTTTGAGGAAACCCGCCTTACGGGCATAGTTGTTAACCGTGCGGGTAATGGCCGAACGCAAACCCGTCAAATGACTACCACCATCGGGGGTATTGATCGTGTTGGCAAAGGCCAATTCCGTTGTCGTCGAGCCATCGGTATATTGAATCGCCACTTCAATACCGACGCGATAGGCTTTCTCCGGGTCATCTTCATTAAACCAGACTTCCCGTTCGGCATAAACAACCGGATGGAGCGCTTGGCGGTTGCGATTGAGATATTGGGCAAATGAACGCAGACCACCCTCAAAATAGAACATCATCTCGTGCGAAAATGGCTTGACACGTTCATCGCGTACTGCAATGGTGAGGCCACTGACCAAAAATGAGATTTCGCGGAAGCGATTGACAAGGGTCTCATAACTAAAGGTGCGTTCGGGGAATATTTCCTCATCGGGCATGAAATGAATCGTTGTACCCGTAATTTCGCCTTCTTTCATCTTGCGAACCGATTTGACATCGGACACAGGATGACCACGTTCAAAATCTTGCACCCAGACTTTGCCTTCGCGTTTGACCTCGGCACGTAAATGGCTTGATAGTGCATTGACCGCCGACACACCAACGCCGTGCAGACCACCGGAGACTGCATAGGCCTTATTATCGAACTTACCGCCTGCGCCCAAGCGTGTCAGCACCAATTCCAAAGTCGAAATTCCCGCTTTAGGGTGAATTCCAACCGGAATACCAGCCCCATCATCTATAACACTGACCGAACCATCATCATGCAGCGTGATTTCGACATAACTGGCACGCCCCGCCAGTGCCTCGTCCACCGAATTATCCACCACCTCATACACCAGATGATGTAATGCACGAACGTCCGTCCCACCAACATACATACCGGGCCGCTTACGTACATGCTCAACACCTTCGAGGTGCTGAATGCTAGAGGCATCATAGTTCGCGCCATTTTCAACTTTATGCTGGGGAGTCGTTCTGTCTATTCCGGCCACACGGCCCTCCTATCACTTCGATCCAAGTCTGCAATTCACAACCCGCCACAAAACCTTTATGATTTTTCAACTGAGGCAGTTGGGAAAACAAAGCATTTGGGTATTGAAATTAACGATGAATGTGGACAAACCTATTGGGTGGTTTAATTGCCTTAACAGATGTTCTAATTATAGCACAAAACGCGCCCCAAATCAATGGAAGCGCGTCTTTTGATAGTTCGAGTTTCCGGCTTGAATAAGCCAGTTTATCACTTGGGTACAATCGTCACTTTGCGACGGTTGCCTTCGCCTACACTTTCGGTATATACATCGTCCCGATCTTTTAGGGCAAGGTGGATAATCCGGCGCTCGTGGGGCGGCATGGGTTCAAGCTCAACCGTGCGGCGACGGCGAACAGCATCCTTTGCCATCCGATGGGCCAATTTCCGCAGCAGCATTTCACGGCGGCCCTTATAATTTTCGACATCAATAATAAAATCAGCCCGCTGCTGCAAATCCCGACTGGCGATCAAGCGCGTCAGATATTGCAATGATGAGAGTGTTTCGCCGCGATGCCCAATTAATAAACCGAGGTCTTCCCCATGTACATGCAAAATCCACGGGGCGGTCTCGGCTTCGGCGTCGGTTTCTTCTAATGACCTTTCCACCGTCACGCTGGCATCAATTTGCATATGCCCCAAAATTTCGCGCAGCGTTGCAAGGCCCATCCGAACATCTTGGGGCAGTTCACTTTCATCCTCAATCAGTTGCGTCACACGCTGATACGAATCATCCTGATCCGAACGTTCACGACGTACTGGTTGCGGGGCTGAGGTACGCGGTGCAGAATAATTGGGCCGTTCTGTTCTTTCAGGTCGTTCAAAACGTGGCTCACTTCTCGGCGGTGGTGGAGGAGCAGCGGGACGTGGCGCAGGCGGAGCATAAGTTGGTTGGGCGCTGCGGGGAGCAACGGCGGTCGTCAATCTGACCCGTGCCTGCTTCGCACCGATCCCCAACAATCCCCGGCTCGGTTCCTCTAGCACTTCCACAATCACGCTCTCACGCGAGACATCGAGTTGAACAAGACCTGCTTCAATAGCCTGTTCAATGTCTGCCCCGGTTGCTTCAACCGTCCGTGTCTCACTCATAATTTGCTTACTCCGGTGTATCAAAAAACTTCTGATAAAAAAGGGCGACTTTTTCAGCCGCACACTTTATTTTTTAGGTCGGTTACGGCTGGGGGGTGCCTTACTCGTTTTACCCGCGCTCTTAGTCGTAGTTCCAGATGATGCGGCTGCACTGCTGCCACTGAGTTTGCGTTCTGTAATCCCCGGTTTCAATTGCCGTCCCGTCGCACTTACTACACTGCCGGCCTCAACCGGTAGTTTTTCCACACGCGACTGTCGAACAGGTGCGGTAGGTTTAGTGGGTTTCTTGGCAGGCGCTTCAATAACATCCCCCGCCTCAACTTCACCTGTCACCACCTCGCTGACGACGTTTTCTTCTTTCTTCGGGGCTTCCCTGCCAATCAATCGGCGGAAATCGGCCTTACCCATCATGGCATATTGAATAATACCCACAATGTTGGAGGTAATAAAGTAGATAGACAAACCTGACGAATAGGTCAATGCAAAAAAGCCAAATAGCAAAGGCATAAACGTTGTCATCTGACGGCTCATACGGGCAGCTTGGTCGGCGGCATCATTCCCGCTACTGCTGGTCGAAGGGGTGACAGGCATAATCAGCTTTTGTTGCAGATAGGTCGTAATCACTACCAAAATCGGCAGGACATAAAACTGATCGGGCAGCGCCAAATTCATCCACAAGAACGTGTTTTTCAGCGGCACCAAATGATCTAAGCCACCAATGAGAATACGGTCTTGCAGTTCCAAAAGCTGGTCGGGGGTTGAGGCCAGCGTCGCCAGAATTGCCCGCCACAAGCTCAGAAAAATCGGTAATTGGATGAGCAAGGGCAAACATCCCGCGAATGGGTTAACGCCGTGTTCCCGATAAAGCGCCATTTGCTCTTGCGTCAGGCGTTCACGGTCATTTTTATACTTTTCCTGCAACATGCGTTGCTTGGGCTGAAGTTCTTGCATCCGCTTGAATGATCGCTGCTGTTTGATGGTCAGTGGCAGCAACGCGAACCTAACGATAATGGTAAAGCCCACAATCGCCAAGAAAACATTCCGACCTAGCAGACCATACAATACCAGCAAGAGGGTAATGAATGGGTTGATGATTATATCGAGCATGAAATTCCCTTATCTACCTCTACCACTATGCTGCCTGCCTCGGCCTTAATCTTCATACTTCTTGCCCCATTCCTTTTCGCCATTATCAAGGCGCAAGGTCACCAGTAAGTTCTCTTTATCTTTGGTGCCAACGACCAACAGTGGCCCGTCTTCACCTTCGAGCACAAACAAGCCTGCAACGGCGGGTGCCCCAATGCCTTTTTCCCATTTCCGTGACTTGTCATCTAGGTTAATGGCATAGACCTTTTCATCTTGGGAAGCGACCACAAGGACGCCATCCACCAAAACAGGGGCAGCACGTAATGCCGCATCTGACAGCTTGGTTTTCCAAACTTCACCAAAGCCATCTGAAGTAATCGGTAGAGCATACAGCCAACCGGAAAGATCGCCAAAATAGAGGGTCTGATCTTCAAACAGGGGCGCGTCCCAAATCCAGCCTTCGGTCTTAAACTCGGCAACCTTAGCGCCGTCATTAAAGTCAAACGCATACAGCTTGTAATTCAACGTCCCGATATACAGCCGACCATTGACCGCATCCAACACCGGATGGCTGACGGCTGCCCCTTCCAAATCCACCGACCAGCGTTCTTCGCCATTTTCAGGGTTCAGTGCATAAAGGTGTTGGTCAAGGGCCGCTACAAAAAGGGTTGGTTCGCCCAGTTCGGGGTCATTGACATACAGCGGCTGTGCCCAAATACTATGTTCAGTTTCAAATTCCCATACTTCACGCGGTTGCTCACCTGAGATGTCCAGTTTCACAACCCCATGCTCATTGCCAAAAAATAAACTGTCGCCGCTTTGGGCAACTGGCCCAAGGATACGGTCATTCGCACCGAGGCTGAAACCGAGCACCTTCGAGACTTTTGGTTCGTAAATCCAGATGCGTTTGCCATCGGCACGGTTAATGGCATGGACACGGCCCGAATAATCGCCGACATAAACGCGATCAGCGGTAATCAGGGACGGCGCATAAAATTTGGCGTCACTGTCGTCGTCTCGATACGTCCAATTGCGTGAGCCATCGGCGCTGTAACTGACGACTTGTTTTTCAAATGAAACGACAACTGTTTCGCCGTTGGTGTCCGTACTGATTCCGGCCCAACTCTCGTTACCGCCCTCACAAGCTGTAAGCAGTACCGCACCCAAGATTAAAATCGTCAACACCCAAAAGCGCGGTGTCAAACGTGATGTACGACTGGTATTCAATGCTGTTCCTCTTGCAAGTTCTTTGGCATTTTCTTTGAACGTGTGGGATGTTGATGTGGCCGTTTCTTTTCTGGCACAGGGTCATAGCCTCCCGGACTTAACCCATGACAGCGGGCAATCCGTTGAAGGCCCATCCAGCCGCCCCGAATTAACCCAAAACGCTCAATCGCTTGATAGGTATAGTGTGAACAGGTGGGGTCATACCGACAACCCGAGGGTAAACCCGCAGAAACGTATTTCTGATAGAAGCGGATGAGCAGCAGGATAGGATATTTCATAAGCCTCTTTTTGGCATTTTTGCAGCTACAACAACAAACGGGCACGTCGCAATAGTTCGCCGACGGCCTCATCTATCTCTTGATAGCTGGCATCCACAATCGGGGTACGCGCAATAATCACAATATCACACCCTTTGTTACCGGATTGATCCGACATCTGTTTGGGGTAAGCGATAGATGGATCGCGGTGTTGCAAGATTTCGCGCAGCCTTCGCCGGATCAGGTTACGGGCAACGGCTTTGCCAATGCGCCGACTCACCACCAATCCATAGCGATTATGCCCCTGCTCGTTGGGCAAGTAACTGAGCATCAGCAAGCGGTGTTGGAGCGTATGACCCTCTGCACGTAATCGCGCAAAATCGGCCCGACCTCGCAGCCGCAACCGCTTTTCCAATGCCAACCTTTCGTGTTACCGGGTCGCTTCTTTACCAGAACCCTTAGCGCCGTTCCAGTTTACTTTCTTCACATGATTACCCTTCACCGCCAATTGGTGACGGCCATGTGCCCGCCGAGCCTTCAAGACTCTCCGCCCGTTTTTAGTCGCCATGCGCTGACGAAAGCCATGCACGCGGGCGCGGCGACGAATTTTCGGTTGCCAAGTACGTTTCGGCATGAGATTTCTCGTTCCTCAGATTTTTAGAATCGTTTGTTTTACGCCGTTTTCAAGTTTTTCAAGTGTTTCAACGAAACGGGAAGTATAGCTTACTGAGAGGGCAGGGTCAAGCGTTTTTCGTACACCACCCTCCTAGTGTTATAATCCCCAATAGGTATTGAACAGTGTTGAGCAGTATTGAATTGGGTAGTGTCGGGTGGCTGAAAAAAAGGGTTACTCAAACTTATGACGCGCACGCTGGTGATCGCAAACCAAAAAGGGGGCATTGGCAAATCTACAACCGCCGCGAATATCGGACGTGCCCTTACCGAACAAGGCTATCAAGTCCTGCTGATTGACCTCGATCCTCAAGGCGGCCTGAGCGCGGCATTGGGGGTAGATTCGTATGATGTGCAATTTGGCAGCCATATCTTTCTGCTGCATGACTCTGCACCCATCTACCGTGTGAGCCAGCGCATTGGCGACAATCTTTTTCTGATGCCCGCCAGCCTGCATTTAACCGTTGCCGAAATCCAACTGGCTCGCCGCACCGATGCCGTTATCCGCCTGCGTGATGCCCTAGAACGTCAGCCGCCGCCCGTAGATTTTATTATTATGGATACCCCGCCAACGCTCGGAATCCTTACCGCCAATGGCTTGGTGGCCGCCGATGAGTTGATAATCCCTGTCCAATGTCAATATCTTGCCATGCGCGGTGTCCGCACCATGATGCAGGCCATGCAGCGTCTTCAAAAGAACGTCAACCCGTCGCTGCATTTGTTGGGTGTATTAGCGACCCTCTACCAAGCCGAGTCGCTGCATTCGCAAGAGGCATTGGGCGAAATGCGTAGCGTGTTTAAACAAAAAATGTTTGAGACCATCCTTGCCTATGATGACATCATGGCGGAAGCCCCCGTCGCGGGTATATCTATTATTGATTATGCCCCGATGCATCCTGCCGCCCACGCCTATCGCGCTCTAGCAACCGAAATTATCAATCGAGGAAACTAATGGCGGAAAACGACTTTCAGCGAGCCTCCATGCGCGGCTTAGGCAAGAAAATCCTATTGGGTGATGAATCGGTAGAACCTGTTGACTCAGTTGAGCCAGTTGAACCTACCTCCGTATCAGAACCCACTACCGACGATCCTGCCGTCCTAAAATTGACAGCCGACGAAGAATTGGATTTGTTGTCAGCGGTCTCCGCGTCCATGAGTGCCGCACCGCTTCATGCCGCGTCCAAACAGCAGGCTCTACCCCCACCCGAACTAGACATGCCCCCTGTAGCCAACCTAGCCGGGGAAACCCTGCCACTGACGGATGATTTGCAGTCCCTTGTTGCCGATGCCTACGAAACCGCCGACCAAATATCTAGTGATACTGAAGCCATCCCGCCCCTTGAAGATGAATCACCCTCGTTTGTAGTCTTAAACCCAACGGATGTCGAATTACCACCCGAAGTCACGGCCCTTATAGACGAAAATTTTGAAAGATGGGATGAATCCGCCCCGCCACTACGAACTGAACCGCCGCCACAGCCAACCGCCTCAACCCCTGCACCCGCCGAACGTAACGAACTAACGCATATGCTGCCCCTGATTGCCGGGTGGGTGGTTGCGATTTTGGTGCTGATCTATCAACTGCTTAAAGATAATGACAAAAATGAAAAAGACGAAGAATAACCGCCTGTCTATTCGCCAAAATTTAAAAACCCACCCTTCCCTGCTTTGAATTTTTTGATGAAAGCAGATTTTGGCTTACAATAGAAAAAATATCTAATGATAAGCTGGTGAAGGAGCAGTACGCATCAATGGCGATCAAAGAAGCCCCGCCTCAAGCCCGTCCCATGACTGAAGAAGCCGATTTCCTAACCCTCAAAGGCATGGATCATGTCGAACTATGGGTGGGGAACGCAAAACAAGCCGCTTTTTATTATCAGCACGCTTTTGGCTTTACCCCCATCGCCTATTCCGGTCTGGAAACAGGCAACCGCAAAACCACTTCCTATGTCATGCAGCAGGGCAAAATCCGCTTGGTGCTGACCGGGGCCTATCACCCCAACACTGAACTGAGTGCCCACCATATGATGCACGGCGACGGTGTAAAGGTCATCGCGTTGGAAGTGCCCAATGCTGCTGCCGCCTATGAAGCGACCACCACACGCGGCGCGACTGGTCTGCATGATGTGATAGAAAGCGAAGATGAAAACGGCATCATGCGAACCAGCGCCATTCAGATTTACGGCGATACCATCCACCGTTTTGTGGAGCGCAGTGGCTATAAGGGGGTGTTTATGCCCGGTTATCGTGCTATCCCCAACGCCGATGAGTCGAAAAATGCCGTTGGACTCGCCGCCATTGATCACATGGTTGGTAATGTTGAACTCGGCAAAATGAATTACTGGGTCAATTTCTATCATCAAGTAATGGGCTTCCGTCAATTGATTCACTTTGACGATCAAGCCATCAGCACCGAATACAGCGCCTTGATGTCCAAAGTCATGGAAAATGGCCGCGTCAAATTCCCCATCAACGAACCCGCACAGGGCAAGAAAAAATCGCAAATCGAAGAATATCTCGACTTCTATCATGGGCCGGGTGTCCAGCACATCGCCCTGATTACCGATGACGTCATCCGCACGGTCAGTGAACTACGCCGTCGTGGAGTCGAATTTTTGACCCCGCCCCCCAACGCCTACTATGATGAAGTCATCATTGAGCGCCTGCGGGAGAAAAACGTCAAGGTCAAAGAAGACCTCGAAGAAATCCGCAAGTTGGGCATTTTGGTAGACGCTGACGACGAAGGTTATCTACTGCAAATTTTCACCCGTCCAGTAGGGGATCGGCCCACGTTGTTTTTCGAGATTATCCAGCGGCGTGGCAGTCGTGGTTTTGGTCTCGGCAATTTTAAGGCCCTCTTTGAAAGCATCGAACGCGAACAAGCTCTACGCGGCACGCTCTAAAAGGGACCAAAGCGCCGTATTAAAGCCCCTCTCCACTGAGTCAAACTTCACAAGGCGCTTTGTCAAAATTCGTCGTTTCGCCCCCGCTCACATTGGCTTATCTAAGCCATCCTCAGACTTGTGGGTAATGTATAGCCACTGAGTGGGGAGGGGTTTGGGGTGGGGATGAGTTACCACATTAAGCTATTTTTTCATTTCATCGAGGACAACTATGACCCGTATTCTCGTCACAGGTGGTACGGGGGCACTCGGCAGTGCCCTCATTAAATTTCTACTTTCTACTGACCATCAAATCCGCCTCCTCAGCCGGAAATCTGCCCCAACCAATCTTGATCCCAATCTCGAATGGGCACAGGGCGATGTCTTAACTGGGGATGGCCTTGATACTGCCTTATCCGGGGTCAATATCGTCGCCAACTGTGTGGGGAATGCCCGCAACGCCTATGAAACTGATGTGTTGGGTGTCAAGCGCTTGGCAGAGGCATCAGTCCAAGCAGGCATCCAACATTTTTTCCATATTTCCATCGCCGGGATTGACCAGATAAATTCCGAGTTTTATCAGCACAAAGTCAGTGCGGAAAACGCCATTATCAACAGCGGGGTACCACATTCCATCCTCCGCGTCACCCAATTTCATTCCCTGCTCGATTTTGTAATGTCTATGGTGCGGTCTACCCCTGATGGCTATATCCTGCCCATCCCGCATGATGCCCAATTCCAACCCATTGATACCCGTGATGTCGCCGCCTATATGCTGCCCCTATTGACAGCAGCCCCCGCCGGACGTTTATTGGATGTAGGCGGCCCGGAAATTTTGCGTGTTGAGGACATCACCCGCACCTATCTCGCCGCACAAGGGGTTGAAAATCCCGTGTTGATGGATGGCCCTATCGAGGTTTTTGGACCAGTCGGTGTCGCCGCCTTCCAACAGGGACTGAATCTTGTGCCGAAAAATCGCTATGGTCACATCACATGGGCCGATTTTGTCCGCGAGAAATATGGTAAAAATTAGAGAGTATCGTATCAACCCATCAACAGGCTTTTCTCCCTGCTCCTTGCTCCCCTCTCCACTCAGTGGGGAGGGGCTGGGGGTGGGGATGATCTGTAAAGTGAATCCTAACTTATGAAACTCCCCATCCCTGACAAAATCAACTCCCTGCGCGACTTTTACGCCTTCGAGCAGCATGTTAAAACCGCCCGTGCCAATCGCGGCCTCGACATGATACCCGAATGGTACGAAATCCCTGTCTTTTATTTCTCCAATCACAATGCCATTTTTCACGATGGCGATACCGTCCCCATGCCAAGTTACACCCAAAGCCTCGATTACGAACTAGAAATCGCCTTCATGATTGGGGAGGGGGGCATCAATATTCAGGCCGAAGATGCCCTATCCCATATCGCGGGGTTCACCATTATGAACGATTGGAGCGCCCGTGATATTCAAATGAAAGAAATGCGGGTTGGGCTTGGCCCCGCCAAAGGCAAAGATTTCGCCACCTCGCTTGGCCCATCCATTGTCACCCCCGATGAACTGGCGGATCGTACCATCGGCACAGGCGCGGACTTGCGGTATGATTTGACCATGACAGCGCGGGTCAATGGACAGGCATTGTCCAAAGGTAACGCGAAAGATATTTACTTCCCATTCGCTCAATTAATCGAACGGGCCTCGGCGGATGTGATGCTCTACCCCGGTGATGTCATCGGTAGCGGCACCGTCGGCACAGGCTGTTTGTTGGAACTCGGCGGCGAAAAAAGTGCTTTAGGGCGCTGGTTGCAACCGGGGGATGTAGTCGAATTGGAAATTGATCGTCTCGGCATCCTGCGGAATATTGTCGGCCCGTATTGAAGCCCTTCCCTGTGTTCGGGGAAGGGTCTGGGATGGGGTCGCTTTTATATAACAACACACTGGTAAAAATTCTGATGAAACGCTCTATCATCTGCGTATTATTTGTTTCGCTCATTCTGGTTGCCTGTGGGGGCGATGATGAAGCCGACCACGACTCCCGGGATTTTACGGTGGATTCCAATGCCGCCCTGACCCTCAATTTTGACGACCCCGCCGACTTTGAAACGGGCACATTCGATGGCGATTCCAGCCTTGCCATTGAGGATGGGCAGTACGTCATCCGCACCAACAACCCCAACGGCGCAAGTTACCTGTGGGGCAAAAATGACACCATCCCAGTGAAAAATGTGGTAATTGAGGTGCAGGCGACCAGCAGCGGCGGTGAAAAAGATAATTGGTTTGGCGTGATGTGTCGTATAGATGATAGCGATTCTGGCTATGCCTTCCTGATTAGTGCTGATGGATTTTGGGCGATTGCGAAGGCCGACAGTCAGCGCGGATTAGATTTCTTGGAGACATGGAAAGAATCGAAGGCGATTGAGAAGGGCAATAAATCCAACACCCTCCAAGTCTACTGTGTGGATAATTATCTGGCCCTCTATGTGAATGGTGAATTTGTGGCGGATCGCACCGATAAATCTTTTGATCGTGTGGGGGGTGTCGGATTATTGGCAGGCGGGGCGGAAGATCAACAGGTCGAGGTACGCTTTGATACCCTGACAGTCAAATCGGCCTCCTTTGAAAATAAGCCGAACACCGCCACCCCATCGCCAGCACCGAGCGATACCCCAACCGCAACCTCAACTGCCACCGCGACACCGGAGGTCTCACCAACTGAGGGGTTAGTGCCTGTCACCGTGCCGCCCTTACAACCGCTTGGGTCAACTGTAAGCACTCAAACGCCATAGACCACAAAACACAAGCAATTGGCTTAAAGGAGACTGGCAATGCTTGACGAGGCACGTACCGCGTGGGAATCAAAGAAGGCATCGGAAGCAGGTTATCTCATCTTTGAGAATCTACCCAATGAACAGCGCCCAATTTGGGGAGCCAATATTCTTGAACTCTGCTGCGAAATCATTCCCGAAATCCCCCAAACTAAATACGTGATTGAGGTGGCTAAAGACCCTACAAAGTGGTCACAAGGTCGAGATGCTTTCACGATTGTGCGAAAAGAATTGACCAGCAGCCTAAATCGCCAAGTCCCAGAGAACAGACTTCTAGTAGCGGTTTATGATCTTGCGGAAAAGGTTGCAAAGATTACGTACAATGCTACAGGTGGCCCCGCTCCGTATGATGCCGACTCAGGATGGCTTTTGGTCTACAACTTACGTCAAGTGGTAGATTTGGTAAATGACCCAGATTTTGAACAAAGAGCATGGAAAATTTTAGTCGCTCCGCTATCGAAGTAATCATTCTATTTTAAGCCGTTCTTTAGCCCTAATAATGATTTGAGGATCGGCTTTACTCTCTAACTCAGCCTCATCTGTTATTCTAGGCAATGTTCGGTAATCTTGGCCCACTGCATCAGCCAATGCCAAATAAGCATCGCCTCTCACTGACCCACGCTCCATTTGAATTTCTGAAACCCGATAGTCTAGGTCTTTGATAAACTCCCATTTCGGCAAATCGGGATCTTCGTAGAGTTCAATGAGCCTATTGAGTAACCTCGGCTCTTTGTGAAAGCGTAAATATTCACCCGCTAGATGAATCGCTACCATGCGAGTATATGAGACATCTACAAGGCTATAGCTTTCATCCTCGATAGCGCCCATATATCTCAAAAGATAATCAACATACAAGTGGGTATCTTTCCACCAGCGGCACAGTGTTCCAAGCGCCTCAGCGACACAAAACCATCCCCCCTGATATTCAAGAAACCTTTCAACCAAGCTGCGATATTGTTTTGCTTCCTGCCGTGCCAGAATCATCAACATTTGAATGCAACTAAGATCAGACGGGCATTTTTGCAGTTCTGAGGCCACCCAATCGAGTTCATCAGGCGAGATTTTTTCGACTAATGCTCGCTTGTGAATATCGGCGAGACGCTCTTGCTCGTTCATATCACCCTTTCAACGCGGGGAGAATATATCTTTCGTAACAATCATTACAAAACCAAATTTTCCCACTCTCATCTACATAGCCTGCCTGCTCATCCCCTTCATATGGGGAAATTTTCTGACCGCAAAAATGAAAATGGCAGTGTTCATGATCCCAACCGTCAAAAACTTCCACCACCCTGCCGTCAAAATAGTGCATAATCGCATCTTTAGGCTGAAAAAGAGCTTTTCGTAAATTTAATGATACAGCCCATTCGACTAATTCATCGTCAGATTCATCCCACCATTCGGGATAATCTAAATTGAATTTCCCTACCATAAGTTATTTCTCACCGCCCCTTCATCAACGTTGCCATTAACTGCGGCCAGTACCAATAGGTTTCTGGCACTTCAAATGGCAGGGCTTTGAGTTCCGCCGAATCGCGCTGCAAAGACGGCATGGGGCTGGCCGTCCCGACCATTAACAGCAAAATGACCGCAATCCCCCGCGCATTAATCAAATCCAACACGGAATTAAAGCCCACCGCTGGCTTTTCGAGCAACGTCCCCCCCAATTGACACCCCGCAAATGCCCCGTAAAACCGCGCAATATTGACCCCACCATCCTCCCGAAACATATGGATGTCCTTCCATGGCTTGTCGGGGTACATCTCGCCACGATCCCCTAATAAGGCACTCGCTTTTTCCACCGTGACCGCTTCGGGTGAAAAGAAAAACACATAACTTTCTTCCGTCACCCGCCGCATCGCCGTGCAATCCACAATCATCTGATCGTAATCGGCTTCGCTGGTCAGGCCCATCCGCACCCGTCCATCATCATCCACGTTGTAAACCTTGCCCATTTTGCTCTGTCCCAAAAAGCCTTTGGCCCAACGCAACCCCGGTAGGTCATAGCGGATAAAACAGGCCATATCCGCCCCGGTTTCGCGCTCAAAGGTTTCCTCCGCCGTGCCCCGATCCGTAAAGGCAATCGCGGAAACTCGCAGCGGTTCATCCGCATCTACGATTTTGCGATCAAGGCCCATTTCCATATAGGCCAAAAACCGCTCGGTGACGGTGGCCTCATTGCGAATAGCATCCACGCGTAAATTGCCCATTGTGCGGGCAGCGGCTTCGATGGCGACATCATGCACATAGGCCGCCAGTTGTTGCAGCGAATTGGACGAACGGGCAAGGCTGGAGCGATTATCATCAGTCATAAATAGCGTTGCTTCCTGTTGCGATACGGCGAAATACGCAAGGCACTATAGCATTGATAGGGCCGTTTCATCAACTTACTGGCTCAAAGAGGCAGAGGCAGCATCGAGGGCCGTTCCAGCGGCAAGCGCGGCACGGATACCCCGGTCAATCACCTCCGGTGGGGGTTGGGGACGCGGATTTTGACATTCGGCCTGCCATAAATTCACGGCGGTCTGGACTTCAATTGCGGCCTGCTGCAAGGTCAGCGAGATGGAGTCATCGCTTGATAAGGCATCAGGGGAAATCTGCGGTTTTAGCTCGGCGGCACACTCCACTGTCCGACCCGCCTGCAAATCCGACCACACCTTCTCAATTTGGGCTTGCGCCTCCGATAAAACGCTGTAGGTAGATTCCAGTTGCTCGCGTAATTCATCGGTCAGTGTTGGGAACAGTGTGACTTCGATTTCGACGGTTGGCGCGGCCTCAGGCGTGGATGTTGATTGATCGTCAGTGGGCTTATCATCACCACAGGCACTTAATAGCAACAATATCAGCAGAGCAGGTATCCAGATTCGACGCATAGACTAGGCTTCTTCCTCATCGGCAAAAGTGGCAAATTCTTGAAACACACGGTTGCTAATCAAACGGGCCGATTTGGTCAATTTTAGAGCATCTCCATCCTGCCATAATAGGCCCATTCGTGTGAGCCGTTTAATTTCATCGGCGAATTTTCTGTCCAGTTTTTCGCCATACCGCTGCTCAAAACCCATCAGCGATAGGCCCTCATTGAGTAGGCGTAATCCCGTAAAAATCGTCTCGAACATATCCGTTTGGCGGTCAATCGGTTCGGCAGTCATCGTAGCAGGTGTCTGTGGAAAGGGTAGTGGATTCGCGGGGGGATTTTGAAGGCGCTGGATGTAAATCTCGGGCTTCATTACATTCACCGTGCGCATCTGATTGGCATAGCCATGTGCGCCTGCCCCAAGTCCCAAATAGGGCAGATTTTTCCAATACTGGATATTGTGCAAGCACTCTTTGCCCGGTTTGGCCCAGTTGCTAATTTCATACTGAATAAACCCGGCCTGTTCCATCATTTCACTGGCGAGTTCGTACATATCGGCGGCAAGGTCGGGGTCGGGCAGGGGGAGTTCGTTATAGGTCACGCGGCGTTTTAGTTCCGTGCCGTTTTCCAGACTCAGTGCATATGCTGAGAGATGGTCTGGATCAAGGTCGAGGGCTGCCTGAACGGAATCACGCCACATATCAAGTGTCTGAGATGGGGTTCCATAAATCAAATCGAGATTGATGTTGTCAAAACCCGCCTGCCGTGCATATTTCATCGCCTGTACAACATGGAGATGTTCGTGGTCACGACTAAACATCTGAAGCTCGGAAGGGTTCACTGACTGCATCCCCAAACTGATTCGTGAGACATATTGTCGTATCGCGTGTAAATATTCTTCGGTGGCATCACGCGGATTTAACTCTTGCGTGATTTCCAAAATTGGGCTATAAGTGAAATTTATTAGAACATGGGATATAATTTGTTCTAATTGAAAAGGTCGTAATAAACTAGGGGTTCCGCCACCCAAATAAACGGTGTGGATGGCTTGATTTAAGGTGCTAAAGGATGCAATCTCAGTGCAAAGCGCTCTAACATACTCGTCCAAAAGTGCGTGACGATCCGTATAGGTATTAAAGGCACAGTAGGTGCAACGGGTTGCACAAAATGGGATATGCAAATAGAGTGAACATATAGACTGCCTACCCATTATTTTTCCTTTACTCATTAAAACAGTTAATGAACATACTCCTTGTTAAAAATTATCACACAAATCTTCACAATTCTTACACAAGATGACCCGGTTATGGATTGCGGATGTAAATCAAATAAGGTATCATTTTAATAAGCACCTAAGAATTTGCACTTTCAACCTAAAGACCTAATAAGTCTTATGGAAAGGGGTAATTACAAATTAAAAAATGTAGAGATGACCTATTTTTATTTATGACTTTATTCTAAAATTTGGCTTCACACAATATCTTTGAAACCTAGAAATTACCAAGTCGGCCCAAGAGCCATCTTGGATTTGATGAGTTCCTTTAATTAGTCAATAGCACTCCTGAGAGACTGGAAAGTTGAGTTATACATGGCAGAGTTGACCATAACTGAAAATGTAGCAGACTTAATGTACAAGGAGATCCAATCTGGCGTCCACGATGCGCCCATTTTGGTCATGTATCCTCGCCATAATGCGCGGAATGCCCTCATTGCATTAATTCTACGCCAGACTAAGAGTCAAATTTACTACTATCCCCTCCATGAAGAAGATACCACTTTACGCAAGATGCTGGGGAATTTAGTGAATGATGCCCAATTTCCGTCTGATTTTGGAGCGCAAACCACCTCAGCCCTCAAGAAAAATGAATCGCCCCAAAGCCTTGCTGAAGCGTTCGCGGCTGATCTCAAGTCGCTCCGCAAAGATCAATATTTCTTAGCGATAGACGAATTGGATCGCATCCCGCGTGACTCGGCTGAACTCGATGGTTTCTTCCGCGTACTCGCCGAAAAGCTCCCCAAAAACGTTAGAGTTTTGATTAACGGTAGAGAAATGTTTCGCCAGCCGTGGAACGATCTAATCCTCAATGGACTAGCAGCCACTATCGGGGAAAATAACGCAGTGGAAAATGGCATCTTTAGAGAACCCGCCCCACGTGGACAGATTGAATTCTATTCACTCTCCGGCAGTTCACGCTTAATGAGTGATGGCCGCGCCGTACATAGCTGGGATGGATCGTTACCGCGAAATCTGGCGTATTATTTCATTGACCACCATATGGTGACACGCGACGAAATCTTCCGCATCTTCTGGCCCCATTTGGGTGTCAAAGAAGCGACTAATGTCTTCCATGTCACCAAGCGCAAGATTTCTGAAAAATTGGGTTATGAAATTACGGCCTACAGCGGCGGCTTCTATGTCCCATCCCCGCGTGTCAATATCATGTATGATGCACGTGAATTTGAGAAACAGATCGAAGAAGCCCTTGCCGGCCCCGATGACGTAGCACCTGCCAAATGGTATCGCGCTGTCCAACTCTATCGTCACCCCTATCTTGAGGGTCTCGATATGCCTTGGATGCTTGAAAAACGCGAAAAACTACGCAATGACTTTGCGCAAGCCTTAATCGGTCTAGGTCGTATGCACCGCGCTTTGGGTGAACTTGACCGCGCTTTGGGCTATTTCCTACGCGCCGTTGCCGAGAAACCAGATCGTGAAGATGTACATCGTAACATTATGACGATCTATCACGAACAAGGCCGTATCAAAGATGTGCAGGCTCAATACAAGCTATTAGAGTCTACCTTGAAGCGCACACTGGGCATTGCACCCTCCACCGAAACCCGCGCGATGTTGGAACTCTATACCAGCAACTAGGGTAATCAGCCTCTCAAGGAAATAAAGGGTGGTCTAACATAGACCGCCCTTTTTGATTAGTTACTTCAACACCACCCCATGCTTATCTTGTAAAATTTGAGCGGCGCGTTCGACTTCCGAGGTTTTCATATCAGCCGACCACCCCAAACAATCGCCCACGATATCTGCCAATTCTTCGAGCAGTGGTCGAGTGGTTTGACCCAGCATAGCGATGAGTGAACGCCGCAGCAGCAAATCATCCAAATGGGCAATCTTCTCATGGATCGCCAGAAATTGGATTTCGCGGTGGGTGTAATTAGGATGATGGGTTAAGGATTGGTCAGACCCATCTGCGGCATAGTGGGCAATTGCTTCGGCGCGTGTGCCATAACGATCCAGCCATTGATCAAGACGCTCTTTTGGCAGGTTCACTTTTTGCAGCAGCGCATTCAGCCACGCCTCCCGGTCAGCATCCGTCTTGGGGAAATGTTTACCACCACCAATCGGTAATTGATCGGTGCGTATCTGACGGGATTTTTTCAAGCGAGCCAAGATCAAATCAGCGGTCTGTTCACTGAAAGCACGGAAGGTCGTCCATTTACCACCGACCAATGAATAGACCGGGAATTTCATCTTATCATCCGGCTCGGTGATATGGGTGACATGATCGCGGCTAATTTGCCCTGTTCGGTTGGCATCGCTGGCTGGCAGAGGGCGCACCCCCGTAAACCAAAACACAATATTGGAGCGTGTGACCTGCATACCGGGGAATACCTTATGCACCATAGTCAAGAAGTAATCAACCTCTTCATCGGTGCAGCGGGCCTGTTCGGGGTCATCAACCCGAATATCTGTCGAGCCAACCATGACCTTATCCATAAAGGGGAAAAACAGCACAATCCGTCCATCGCTGTTCTCAAAAAACATCTCATGCCCCATCGTGGCCGCATGTAATTCGGGGTGATCTAGGATGATATGTGAGCCTTTTGTCCCACCGATGTACTTGGAGGGATGCTGCATGGCTTGGTTGGCGAAATCAATCCAAGGGCCAGCGGCATTGATGACAATTTGGGGTTTGATCTCAAGCGTTTCACCGGAAAGTTCATCCTTTAGGGTCACGACCTCTCCATTACCACCCACCAAACGCAGATAATTGACGGCGTGGGCATCTGGGTTCGCGGCTTCAGCGTCCAAAATCATTTCAAGGCAGATGCGTTCGGGATAGGGCATCCACGCATCATAATAACGCGCCGTCAGCACAATATCGGGGTTGAGTTTAGGTCGCATCTCCAATGATTTGGCTCTGGAATAGAATTCATGGCGCGGCAGGCTTTGTTGCTTGCGGGTAAACAAATCGTAAAATGTCAGGCCGATTTTGATAATTAATGCGCCCCGTTCACTTGGCTTATCGCGCAGTCGCAAAAACTTTAGGGGGGCATTGAGCGTGCCCGAAAGCCAGCTAAATATTGGGATAGTCGTCGGCAGCGGCTTGACATAATGGGGGGCATTTTGCAGCAGCAAGTTACGCTCGGTTAAGGCTTCTTTGACCAATCGGAACTCAGCATTTTCCAAATAACGCAGGCCACCATGCGCCATATGCGATGACCCCGCACTTGCCCCGGATGAAAAGTCGCCCTTATCTACCAGCAGTACCTCAACCCCTTGCAGTGCTAAATCTCGAAATACCCCTATTCCATTGACCCCACCACCAACAATCAACACCGGAACTTCGGGCTGTTGGCGGAATTTTTCGATAATTTCTAATCGAGTTCTCATCTGTCTACTCCTTATTGAATAGGGCCTATTATAACGCTCACTTGGGGACTATTTGGCACAATATCGAATAACCGGACTGCTTTCCTATTAGGCCATCTCTCCCTATAATTTCTGAGAATGTACCCAATTCGGTAGTGAGTGAATGAAAATAAGGGAGAGAATAGATGACTAACCCAAATAGGTTTTTACGTATTGGATTGGCCGTTTTGTTTCTAGGAGTAGTTCTAGTGTTAGTCGCGGTCTTGATGAGCCATCAACCTACGCCATCACTGGCTCAAGGAGGAACGGAGGAAGCCACACCTGAACCGGAAGACGGCGGCGACAGTGGCGACACGGCTGTGCCAGACCCCAACAGCGAAGATATTGTGGAACGCGGCGCTTATCTGGTACGGGTTGCCGGGGCGTGCCAAGATTGCCATTATGGAGGCGGCGATTTTAATGCGGTCTATGAAGACCCCCTCAATATTGATCTGTCCGGCGGGTTCGCTTTTGCCTATCAGCCGTGGGGGACGGTCTATGCGCCCAATTTGACTACACTTGGCGAATGGACAGATGAGCAGATAGAAAACGCGATTCGGTATGGAGTTCGGCCCGATGGCGCGGCACTGCTGCCACCCATGCCCTATGAATTGTATGCGGGTATGTCGGATGATGATATGGCAGCGGTAATCGCCTATCTACGGTCACTTGAACCCGTTGAAAATGCCATCTCCGAAGCCGAATTGGATGGCAAGACCCGCGAGGACATCCGCACTGTGCCAGAATTTGACTCCGAAACTGAATTCCCTTCCCCCGATTTCAGTGACCCCCTTACGCGCGGCACGTACCTTGCACAACATGTGTCAGCCTGCTTGCGCTGTCATGGCTCTTTAGCCGAAGATGGTGTCTCAATTAATCCTGAAGGGCCAGCTCTGGGTGAGATTCCCCAATATACCGATTTTGGCGAATTCACCTTCCCATCATTGGCACAGTCAGAAATAGGGGATTGGGCAGACGAGGAAATTCGAACCCTGATTCACGATGGCATTAAACCCAATGGTGAACCGGTGTTCTTTATGCCGTTCTATGCCTTTGCCCATCTGACCGACAGTGACGTTGATGCCCTGATTGCATGGGTTCGTTCACAACCCTAATTTTGACTTTAGTGCCAATTCAAAAATCCCATTGCAGCGTGTGGCAAATGGGATTTTATTTTCCCTTTAGAAAAATGGTTATCATCAACCACCTTAGTTTAGCGCAGGTTCTTTCAACAGCCCAATGTTGCGGCTAAAAATGACTCTCAGCCTGTCGCATACTTCACTATAACGTTGATGCAAAAGGAGCGTGTTATGCCTCAGTTGACTATTTATCCTTCTCTAAATGATTTACCCGCGTCGCTGGCTTGTCAGGCCCACGCCTTTATCCGTATTACATGGTTCGATATTTTTCAATACGATCTTCATGGTGCGATGATGCCACCTGAATGGCACTCCACTCATATCACCATTTCTGAAGAAAATATATTGTTCGCACATGGGGCAGTCGTTTGGAAATCCCTTCACCATGCAGGCCAAGACTATAAATGTTATGGGTTGAGCAGCGTTTTTACCTATCCAGCCTTTCGCAAAAAAGGCTATGGCTCACAAATTGCCCAAGCGGCCACCAACTATATTCGGCAAGACCCCCATGCTGACCTTGCCATCTTGTGGACATCACCTCAGTTGGAGCCATTCTATGGGCAGTATGGTTGGAAACATATGCCAAATACCATCATCCAGCTTGGCGACCCGGAACACCCACGCCCGGATGACGGCTATATCATGATGTTGTTTTTCTCAGAAAAAGCGCGGACAGCATACGACACTTTCATCCAGACGCCTATCTATTTTGGTGAAGGATGGTAGTTATTTCCCGACGATAAAGCGGTGTCTGGGCTAATTCGGTTAGATTGCCTGCTCCGACGTTAAACATCGCAATCCGAATTTGGGCGGTGATTTCACGTTCCAATTCCAACACAGCCTCAGTTGAAACAGCAGCGGCTTTAAGGAATGGCCCCGCCATGCCGCCCATTTTCGCCCCCAATGCAATGCACTTGGCAATATCAATGCCGTCGCGCAGGCCACCACTGGCAAGAATCGGTATGTTGGGTGCGCCACGCTTGGCATATTGGATGCTTTCGGCGGTGGGGATACCCCAATCGGCAAAACTGCGGGCCACCCGTGCATAAAAGGCATTCGGCGCACGATGATATTCCACCTCGCTCCATGATGTGCCACCCGACCCTGCAACATCAATGGCCGCGACCCCGGCTGAGGCGAGTTTTCGGGCGGTTTTTTCGGAGATACCCCAACCAACTTCTTTGGCGATAACAGGCACACCTACTTGAGCACACACCATCTCAATACGCTTGAGCAGGCCCGCGAAATTATGGTCGCCTTCCGGTTGAACGGCCTCCTGCAAGGGATTGAGGTGCAAAATCAGCGCGTCGGCCTCGACCATATCCACTGCCCGGCGGCACTGCTCGACTCCATATGTATAGTTCAACTGCACCGCCCCGATGTTGGCAAAGAGCAGAATATCCGGCGCGATTTTCCGTACTTGATAGGTAATCACCAACGTGGGGTCTTCGATGGCAGCCCGTTGTGACCCCAAACCCATTGCCATACCCCGTATCTGGGCAGCCTCGGCCAGACTGCGATTGATATTTTGGGCCATTTCCGTTCCACCGGTCATAGAAGAAATAAAGACGGGGGTTTTCAGGGTTTTGCCAAAAAGCGTGAGGCTGGTGTCTACATCGGTCAGATTAATTTCCGGGAGGGCGTCATGCATAAAAGCATAATACTCAAGGCCAGTCGTCAGGCGCGGGAACTGGACGTCTTGCTCCAAGTTGATGCGAATGTGTTCTTCTTTACGGCGTTCCGTGATGTTTTCCGTGCCCCCGCCCGTAACTTTTGTCATCGCTGGTGTTCCTTTAGGTTGGAGACTACAATTACAGTTCTCTATTGTGAAGCATAATCATGGTTGGTACAATGGCGCGAACCCAAAATGCCATTAACCCCGTAAAGGGAATCTCAGCCTTAATTGGAGGAAATCAACAATGTCCGATACTCAGGAACGTGTGGTGAAAATTATTTCTGAACTGCTTGGTGTGGACGAAGAAAAAGTTGTCCCCCCTGCCAGCTTCCGCGATGACCTTGAAGCCGATTCGCTCGATTTGGTCGAATTGATTATGGCCTTTGAAGAAGAATTTGGGGGCGAAATTTCTGACGAGGAAGCCCAAAAAATTACCACAGTTCAAGAAGCCATCACCTATATTGACACCAAGATGCGTGCTTAGGCTCTGGCTAGACCTTAACAATCAAGAGGGCGTATTCGGTAAAGGATATGCTCTCTTTTGATTTTTGAACCAACTTTAACGGTTTTATTCGTTGCCGTTGTGATAGCTCTCCCAAACACTACAAACCCCATCGCTCCCAATCCCGCTAATCACACAGCGTTCTTTGGCATTACTCAACAATTTTTGTGTCCAATCTACCACCCCCCCATCTGCCAATTCTACAAAATGACCCGATGAGGTGGTTGCATAGATATGAAAACAATGGTCAACATAATACCCACGCCCACTTGTCCGATCCGCATCTTCAGCGCAATCTATATCTGCAAAATCATGTTGCAGTAGCTCAAAAAGCCGGGTAATGAATGGGGAGGATACTGTAGCGAAATCCGTGACGGCGATACGCAGGCGAATATCTGGCCCGATGTAGGAGCGGAGCGCTCTTAAATAAACCCCTATATGCAGGGCCAAAGTGGTCAGTTCAAATCGCCAATTTCCGAGATCACGCCCGGCGCTGCATAGAGCAAACGCACTGAAGTGAGGGAGGGCTTTGGGGTTTTCATAACGCTGAGTTCGTAGTAAGCGGTGAGCAGTAGCCAGATGTACTGGATTCGTTGCTTTGGGATTTTCCCGCAGCATTTTCCGTCGTTGCAATGCACCTTCCAATGCCAACACGTTTGTAGAATCGGAGACTACCTCGGTATTATAAATCGTAGACATCACACGGTTTTGATCGGACAAACCCAGTACCGAACTTGTACCTAAGGCACACACTGGCGATAACAAAATGGTCTGAAATTCTGGTGGTAGTTCGGATAAGACCGCTCGTTCCCATTCAAGCAAACGTAAGGGGGAAAGTTCAGCGGGGCGAGTGAACCTATCTCTTTCATGGGCCGCTAACACTTGTGACGGCTTTTGCTGCTGCGCTTGCTGACGATAGACCTCAAGTAAAAGCGATTGCAAGTCGGGGAGTGAAAGCTGCTCCGCCAGTAAATTCAGCAACCCCGACACGCCAAGCTCACGTTCGATCCGTTCGATAATCTTGCTATTGGTCATAGTACTGCACTAACGGGCGTTTCGGCAGAAAGCCTCTAACCCAACTGATCAGAATAACCGCGATAGGGATAATCAAAAACGCCATATACAGCACCAAGCCACCCCCTAGACCCGTTTCGATTTGAATACTTTCCAAAACTTTTTGTGCGCGGTTATAGCCCTCAATGGCAGTAATCAGACCAGCCATCAACAGCACCAATGTGGCGATTTTCCAGAAAAATCGTAACCAGCGCCCTCCGATCATCAACACTACCACCGCCACCAAACCAAAGGCAGTTAATCGGCCTAACTGCTGGTCATTGGGGGAACCGCCGCCCCAAGGATAAAAATCCGTCGGGGGGTTGAGCCGCAGCACCACCAACAGCGCCACCCCGCGCCACAACCATTTCGCTTTTTCTGCTTGCAAAACACTAGAGGCCGTCGCCATGATCCCCGCCAATAAAATGAGGGGCAGACGCAGCAGCAGGGGGGTAAACAAGGCCGGACTTTCAGCACGCACCGTTGGATGAAGGCTGACCCATTCAGCTAAATCAAAAGCATTGCTGTTAAACGCGGCAACTTTATGGGTCTGCCATACCATATGATAGGCCATCACCCCCAGTAGGGCACACCACAGCACAAGCCATGCTAGGTCATTTTGGGAGCGGGGCTTAGATGTCATGGGTTTCCATTCGAGAGTTGGTCAAATGTCGTGTTAATCTGACCATCTTCTTGGAGTTGATGGTCAAAAAATTCGTTCATATAGACACTGCGTCGTTGGCGGAGGGCAAGGGGAGCGACAAAACGCAAATCCCGCACATCGGCTACATCACGTCCGTCGGCGGCGGCATGGGCACGCGCCGCCTCAAACATAGTGAACTCGGCACGGGTCGAATCAATACCCAATTGATGTACCAGCTTAATCCCCAATTCAAGGGCTTCATCACTGACGGACGTTTCCTTCAACAAATCCCGTGCCAAGCCTACTTCCTCACGGATTTGTGAAGTCAGCGATGCCCACTCCTGCAAAAAAGTGCGTGGATTTTCTCGATAGGCCCGCACCCGCTTATATATCTCAAGACGGTCTTCCTTGCGCTCCAATCCACGTACAATCACGCGCAGGCCAAAACGATCCATAATCTGGGGTCGCAAATCGCCTTCTTCGGGGTTCATGGAGCCAATCAGCACAAACCGCGAACGATATGTCCCCGCCATTGCGCCACGCCGCACCGTATAATGCCCCTGTGCCGAGGCATCCAAAATGGCGTCTACAATCTGGTCATCCAATAAATTGACCTCATCCACATACAGCAAATTCTGGTCGGCCCGTGCCAAAATTCCACGTTCCAACCGCACGCGCTGCTGTTGGATGGCGATACGTTCATTAATGCCACCGACCACATCTTCCAAACGGGCATTCAGGGGGAGTTCGATCAGCTTCACGCGCTCATAACGCACGTCCGCTTCTTCTTCGTCCGATTCGGAGATCGGTACGCCGTCTTTGTCTACCGGAATTAGCACTTCTGGCAAAATCCCGGTCAAGCTGCGCACACAGGTCGTTTTGCCAACCCCACGCGGCCCAATCAGCAGCACGCCGCCAATGGATGGGTTAATCAGCGACAACACCAACGCAAAACGCATCTCCAACTGACCGACCATCGCAATAAACGGATAGGGGATGTCGTCTGCAATGCCCAAATCTTCAGCGGGCATCCGCAGCAACCGCCGCGCCCCCGCATCATTCAAAATTTGGAGGAGCAGCGAGCCTTCGAGATTTTGAAATTCAGGCAGCGGGCTGTTGGGGTCGAGTTCGTTATCCGACATGGATTATTTGCCTCTTTCAGCCTCGTTTAAGCGCAAAATTTCGGCTTCATGTTCCAACTGTTCTTTGCGGAACTTCTGGCGAATTTTGGCTTGTTCCATGCGGAGGGCCTGTGCTTCATTTTCGGGCTGTAAGCGGGGCACGTCGCGGGGACGGCCTTCTTCATCCAACGCCACATAGACCAGATAGGCGGTGTTGGTCTCGGTGACCTCTCCGGTATAGGGATGTTCAGCTTTGACCTCGACCCGCACTTCCATTGAAGTCCGCCCAACATAGGTCAGTTCGGCGTAAATCGTGACCAGATAGCCGATTAGGATCGGTTTGCGAAAGGTCATCGAGTCAATTTGTACGGTAACAACAGGCGACCCGGCGTGGCGCATGGACGCTAACGCCCCAGCTTCATCTACCCGCTTCATGATGACCCCGCCGTGTACATTGCCGAGTCCATTGGCGTCTTGCGGCCCCATGAGATCACTAAGCGTGACAGCGGATTCCGCAGGAGTCTTGGGTTTCATCAAGCCCTGTTCCTGCGTTTTGCGTTGGACATCATGCAGAGCATTGGCAAATTTAGGCATGGTTAAGCACTTTCTGATAAATCGCCTGCAATGTTTGGGCGGATTTTTCCCATGTAAACTGCTGCGCTTGTTCCAATCCGGCCAGTTTTAGGCGTTTATGGAGGTCAACATCATCCAACAAACGGCGCAGCGCATCAGCAATTGCTTCACTATTATACGGGTCAACCAACAACGCGGCATCTCCGGCCACCTCCGGCATAGACGACACCGTTGATGTCACGACAGGAGTGCCACACGCCATAGACTCAGCTACTGGGAAACCGAACCCCTCATAGAGCGAGGGATAGGCCGTCACCGTCGCCCCGCTGTATAAGGCAGGCACATCGGCATCATCCACAAATCCAGTAAAAAACACCCGATCTTCAAGGCCCAGGCGTTTAACCGTCTCGAAAATGGGGCTATCCAGCCAGCCCTTCGCTCCCGCGATCACCAAAATCACATCCTCAAAAGCAGGCCCAAGCATCGCTAGTGCTTCCATCAGGCGGCCATAGTTTTTGCGCGGCTGAACCGTGCCAATCGAAAAAATATAGGGGCGGCCTTCGGGGATGTGATAGCGTTGGCGCACGGCGTTGAGTTGGGTCGGGTCAACAATCGGCACATAGCGCGGACTGACCCCACTGAGTACCACCGAAATTTTATCCGGTGGTGTGCCATACAGTTCAACTAAATCATCTTTGGTCGCTTGGGAATCAGCAATCACATGATCGGCACGACGCACCGAACGCGGCACGACCTTATCCAAATAAATTTTGAGCACAGGCGGCGCGGTTTCCGGGGTACGCACAAATGACAGGTCATGCACCGTCAAAATCGTTTTGGTGCTCGGCAGGGTTGGCGGCAGCGTAAAATCCGTCGCATGGAACAGCGCCACCGGGCCAACAAAAGATTCTACGACCAATGGCACTTGGGCACGATGCCACAATCGGGCAAACCACAGCGGGGTAATACGGGTGGGTTTCCATGTGAAATTCGGGCCGGGGACAGGAGGGAGTTTGGATTTTTCCGCCCCGGCAACAAACAATTGATAGGGGGTTTGACGATCTAGAGCCGCCAAGCCCCCAATAAGATCACGTACCAACCGACCAATACCCGCCCCTTGTTCATAGGCAGCGGTATAGTCAATGGCAATGGGTCGGTCACTGAGCATTTACTCAGCCGCAAGTGAATCAGATGCGGGTTTGTGATGATGTTTGTCTACGTCGTTGTATGTCCAATAGCGGTTCATAAAGAAGTTCCAAAACATCGCCACCGCAACGGCAATCGCTTGAGCCAAATTTGTCCCTAGTCGGTTCGCAACTGTCGTTTCCACATTGGAATTGCCTAATAAATGCTCGGCAAATTCGCCCAATGGTGAATAGGCAAGGCTGACGAAAATCAAGCGGGCAATGACAGCGACGGTGTTGATAAAGAAAAACTGGGCCAACTGCAATCCAACATGCCGCGAACGTGAATCGGGATAAGTCCAATAGCGATTCCAAAAGAAATTGCTGGCAACCGCCGCCGTAAATGCAATCCCTGATGCCATTGCGACATGCAATTGTTCGTTCGGGCCGTCGGGATGAAGTAGGGTGTGTTGCAAAAGATTGAGCGTCCCAAAATCCACCACTGCCCCAATCGTACCGACAATGGCAAATTTCAAAAAACGTT
The DNA here is from genome assembly GCA_024434115.1 of Chloroflexota bacterium. Taxonomy (GTDB): domain Bacteria; phylum Chloroflexota; class Anaerolineae; order Aggregatilineales; family J027; genus CFX10. Next base: position 277,697 of record QMIT01000010.1, on the reverse strand, counting down.
CCACTTCTTTGGCTTTGGGGCCAAAACGCCGCGAAACAAATACGATGAACGGGTCAATGGGGGAATGAATTCGGCGAGAAATTTTGACTTCCTCCGCTGGATGAGTATTAACTGCGGTAGACAATGACCAACCCTCAATTACTGATACGGACGATTGATTGTTTAGAACGACTTAGCAGGACTGCCAATAATCCCAGCAGTACCCCGATCACCAAAAACAGATTGTTGACATATAACTTGTCAAACAAGCTGTGAATACTCAAATGTGTCCAGATACCCATCAACCCGACGGCCATACCGCGCTCAATCGGCGTGTTGGCTTTCTGAATTGCCCGAAAGGTCAGGCGGATAATGACTGCACCCATGACCAGATAGGCAATTAAACCCACAATCCCTGTTTCGGCCAGAAGGTTTAAATAATAATTGTGTGCGTGGCCTAAAGCAAGAGGCCAGTTGACCAACATAAATTTTTCATAAGCGGCCTCATAATTCCCGAAACCAACCCCTAATAATGGACGTTCTTCGGCCATGCGTATCGCGGCTTGCCAATGCGCCAAACGCTCGACGACTGCAAAATTATCATCGTTAATCACCACGCCGCGCATATCTTTAAAACCCGAAAAATCCTCGGTAAAACTGGTGATGCGGTCACTAATGCTGGCTGGCAGCAGTCCCGCTGACCACAATCCCACAAAAAGACTACCGACAACGACCATTGCCAATGTGCCCTGCCAGAATTTGGGCGGGGTCAGCCAGATCATCACCACAACCGCTGCCGCAAAGCCGATCCACGCACCGCGACTCCACGATACCAACAACCCAGCGAAGATAATGCCTGCCATCACCCCATAAACACCCATTAGCGAAACATCGGTTTTCCAACGAGCAGGTTCTTGGCGATGCGGCCACGCGCTGACCAGATAGCCCCATGTCGTGCCGAGGGCCAGTGGTAAAGTCAGGCCCATCAATGCCCCAAATGGATTCGGCTGCCCAAATGTGCCAAAGGCGCGGAAATAGCGATAATCTAAAATCCACAGATGGGCTGCACCCGACCCACCGCGAAATTGATAAATGCCAATGAGGGCCTGTATCACCGCCGCCAGCAGCACACCAAACAAAATCCACTGCCAGCGTTTTTCGGCAAAATCCGCCACCAGATAGGCCAGCAGCGCAATTTCGGCCCATTTCACCCATTCGCTGATGCCCTGCCCCAACGAATAGGCATTCGGCAGGGTCAATAACGTCGCTCCCAGAAAAATCGCCAAGCTGATATACAGGGCAAGGGCGCATTGATGGACTGATTGAACAAACGCCTCCCGATCGGCGATTTTGCGCAATCCCCAAATCCCCATCACCATCACCAGTGCCAATTGTCCGGGGTCGGCGGGCAGATTGAAAGTCGCTTCCGTTTCAATCAGGGTCTTGAGAGGCGCGACACACATCAACATCACCAGCGCAAGGGACGGCTCAATGAGCATCAAAATGATAAGCAAGGCCGCCCCGATCAAGGCGCTTGAAACCGTAAGAGGCAAGGCAGCAATCAACACACCGCTGATGACTGCCAGCCCCAACCAGCCCCATGTTGGAAAGGTGGGGAGCGCCCAGTTAGCGGTTCGCATGAACTTTCTTTTGGAAAAAGGCGAAGGTTTCTTGCAGGCCCTCTTCAAACTTGACCTTTGGTTCCCAACCTAGCACCTCACGCGCACGGGTGATGTCGGGTTGCCGTACTTGTGGGTCGCCTGCAATGCGCATCTCTTTCTTGATGACGATACCACCCTTGCTGCCGCTAATGCGATTCACCAATTCAGCCAGTTCCAGCATGGTCATTTCGGTGTAGGGGTTGCCGATGTTGACGGGCATGTGATAGTCACTGTTCAATAGGCGATAGAGTCCCTCAATCAAATCGGAATAGAAGCAGAAACTGCGGGTCTGTGTGCCTTCACCATAAACCGTCAAGGGTTCGCCGTTCAGGGCCTGTGCTATAAAATTAGGCACAACTCGACCATCATCCAATGACATACGAGGGCCATAGGTATTAAAGATACGCACGATGCGGGTTCTGACCCCGTGTTCGTTGTGATAGGCCATCGTTAGGGCTTCGGCAAAACGCTTGGCTTCGTCATAGACCCCGCGTGGGCCAATCGGGTCAACATTGCCATTGTAATCTTCCGTTTGGGGATGAACCAGCGGGTCGCCATAGATTTCTGAAGTTGAGGCCAACAAAAAGCGCGCGCCTTTGGCCTTTGCCACACCGAGGGCATTATGCGTCCCCAATGCTCCGACTTTCAGGGTCTGAATGGGATATTTTAAATAACCGGGTGGGCTGGCGGGTGAGGCGAAATGCAGCACCGCGTCAATCGGGCCATCCACAAAGATGTAATTCGAGACATCGTGCCGGATAAATTTAAATTTCGGGTTGCCTGCAAGGTGGGCGATATTGTCTATGCTACCCGTGATAAAGTTATCCAGCGCGACAACTTCATAACCCTCTTTTAAAAAACGGTCACAGAGATGGGAGCCGAGGAAGCCAGCCCCGCCTGTAATGAGTACGCGCAATTTGACGCCCCTTTTAATTGGTAATGAATGAAAACATGAGAGAAAAATCCGGCGTGGAAGTGTACCACAAAACACCGTGCTTAAATACACCTCTCAAACAAGGTACTTAAGTGCCTTGTTCATAACATTTTAGTCAGCATCGTCTCGAAACAGCACGGTGCTGTCATTTCCGCCGCCCTCAACATTCTCCAGCGCGGTTATGAATTTTTTCTCAAAAATCTGATGGGTACGGTTGTCATAGAGACAGACCACCACCTGCTGAAGATATTCGCGTTTTTCAAACGAATAATCAATGATCTGTTTTGCCAAAATCTCAGCACAGTCCGCCACCGGGAAACCAAAAATTCCGGTAGAGATCGCGGGCAGGGCGACAGAATGCAATTCATTGGCCTCGGCGAGTTCCAAAACTGACCGAAAGGCGCTGGCAAGTTTGGCGTGTTCATCGCCTTCACCCATCATCGGCCCGACGGCGTGAATCACATATTTGGCTTTAAGTTTGCCGCCGCCTGTGATGGCTGCCTTGCCCACCTCGCAGTGCCCGATGGCGTAACATTCCTCTTGGATAGATGGGCCACCTTTGCGTGCAATCGCCCCCGCCACCCCTGCGCCCAAAATGAGATAACTGTTGGCGGCATTGGTGATGGCGTCGGTATCCAGTTCGGTGATGTCGCCCTGCATCAATTGAACTTGTAATTTATTGAGGACAAATTCCATCGCGTCATCCTAGCCTATCGCTATTGTACACCCGCATTGTACCGTATCCGTACTCGCATCGAAAACAAGCGGAATAACTTCGAACTTCATGACAAAACGGGTTTCTCTCGCATAAAGCCTATAGGCTATAATTAATTTGAGGTTTTAACAAGGTTTGTACAAGGTTAGCAATGCCGCTAAAACTTTTCGTCAATTATCGCCGTGCCGATGATCCGGACTTTGTTCAGCATATGCGGACATGGTTTATGATTCGTTATGGCCGCGAAAACGTGTTTATGGATTTTGATACCATCCCGGAATTCGCGCGTTTTGAAGACTTTATCCGCGAGAAAGTTCGAGAAAGCGATGCTGTGGTTGCCGTCATCGGGCACAATTGGCTACGGCTTCTGCGCGAGAAAGAGCATTCAGATCGGCCTGATTATGTACGCATAGAATTGGAGGAGGCACTTAGACACAACAAGGTCATTGCCCCCATCTGTATTAAAGGTGCAGCCGTCCCCCCATCCGACGAACTTCCAGCGGCCCTCCGCCCAATTTTCCGTCGCAATGTCGCCACCCTGCGTGATGGTCGAGACATCCTAGAAGATATTGGACGTATCATGGACAGCCTTGAGACTCAACTAGTACATCAAGGCAATTCTTTGATTATGCCTGCCAGTCCAAAACCAGAAGTGATTTTGCCCCATCGCCGTGACTCCTTTGATATTTGGGCAGCAGCAGATCACCTTTCTGAGTCCTATGAAAAAAGTGATTGGCCGACAGCGCTGGGCTGGGTCGCACGGATTCGAGAGTCAGGTGCGGTCATCCCGGATTTTTTTAAATTGGATGAAATCGAAGCCGATATTCTGGAGATTTTGCGGGCCGAAGAAGAAGCACGACGACGACATGAAATGGCTGACTATGAATACAGCTTTGTGCGTTACATGGTACGATTGCGCCGTCCCCCCGAAGAAATAGCACAAGCTCTAAAATCTGTTTGGCGTATTGAATCCGGCTATGATCCCGATTTATTGGCCCAAAAATATGCTGCCCATGACCCGCCACCTAAAACAAGCCGTAAATATTCTCATGAAGTCGCTTCCGTGATTGGCGATCTTTTTGAATGGGTCGAAATCCCCGAAGGCGCGGTTTTTTTGGAAGATGCTTCCCACTATGGCGGCACATCAGGTGGTAAATTTCAAGTACGCCCTTTTGCTATCGCCCGCTATCCGATTACGAATGCCCAATATCAGGTCTTTATGGAAGCCGCTGATGGCTATCGCAACCCGCAGTGGTGGGAATATTCACCACACGCGAGTAACTGGTACCAACGCAAGCAGTCCCCCGAAGAAACAGCCTTTCCGGGGGATAACCTGCCGCGCACGAATGTTAGCTGGTACAGCGCGATGGCTTTTTGCAATTGGCTGGGCCATAAAACCAACCAAAATATTCTGCTTCCCACCGAACAGCAGTGGCAACGTGCTGCACAGGGGGATTATTTTTTGAAATACCCTTGGGGTGATGAATTTGATGTCGGGCGATGCAATTTCATGAGCACTGGCCCAACCCCGGTCACCCAATTTCCTGATGGGGCCAGTCCCTTTGGGGTAATGGATATGTGTGGCAACATCTGGCAGTGGTGTCTCAACGAATGGGGAACGGATGGCCTCGACATCACCACCAACCGTCCGCGTGCCATGCGTGGTGGGACATGGTGGGTTAGTAATGATGAGGCCCTGCGCTGTACCTATCGTTTTGGTATCTTCCCCAACCTACGACTTGATGGCGGCGGGTATCGGATAATCCTCAATTTCTAGACTGTGCCATAACCCCCTGCACCACCGCCAGCAGCAGCACAAAAATAAAACTCAGATTGATGGCAAAATAGGCCGAGTCAATTATGCCATGTGCAAGGAAATCCGCCATACTGCCCATCACGCCCAACACAATCGCCAGCAGCATCGGATTGGAATGCCGCACTTGACGATAGGCCGCCAATGCCGTCCGCCAAAACGCGACTTGCAGCCACACGCCAATCAATACCCCAAAAATCCCTAGACGCACCCAATAATCCAAGACCACGTTATGCGGATGCGAGAGGTCGGGGTCGGCCCATGCTTCGGACAAAATATAGCGCCCCCGATAGGCGTACAAAAATTGATCAAGGCCTACTCCTGTGATTGGATGATCTTTAATCAATTCAAGCGTACTCCGCCAAACGTTGATACGTATATTATCAAAATCTCCAAGATGGCGAAGTCGCGGAAATATTCTCGATAGCGGGAAAAGCCCAAGCGTCCCGACGACAGCGACACCCCCTAATGGCAGCCATGCCCGTCGCCCCTGCCAGCCCAAAACAATGACCGCGAAAGCAGCCGGTAGACCCAGTGCAATCGCGCCGATGCTCTGTGTCAGAGCCACCGCCAGCAGCATAATCGCACCGCCGACCCCTGCATAGACACGTCGCCATGCGCCAACTGGCAAAATCACATAGGCGAAGGCAAAGGGTAGGCAGCGCCCTAATTGCAGAGCAACACTGTTAGGTGAGCCATAAATCCCCACTAACCGCTTTGACCCCTCTGGCGTGAACACCACATAGGTTTCGGTGACGTAATTGTACAAACCAACCAGCGCGACCACCGCCCCTATTAAAATCATGACTTCTGCCAACAGAGACAGGTCTTTTTCTTGGAGGCGAGCCACCCGCAGCAGCAGGTAGAATACTAATGGGTCAAAAATCATCGTCCGCAGTTCGCGCAGGGCCTCCGGGCGCAAATCGGCCCATGACAGCGAAATGACTGCCAAAATGAAGAAGGCAATCAACGCAATGTCGAGTGTACTCAAACGATTCCACAAATTTAGGAATATAAACTGCGGCTTTGAAGGCCCCTCTCCATGTTTGGGGAGGGGATTTAGGGGTGGGGTCATCAAACGGCGCGTCTTGGCCCATTCATATAATCCGCGTCCGATAATAGCGGCGGCACTAATCGCCAACATGATTTCCACGACGGCGATGAGTTGCACATAAGCATCAAGTGTAGCCGTAAAAAACGCCGACCAGAACAACACTGCCAAGAGACCCATCAGCGGACGGTTGAATACGATCACTGCAAATACCGCCAATGCCGCCAATGTGCCCCATACAATCGGCGAATAATAGGCCACGCTCATGGAGGTGATACTGACAATCAAGGCCGGGGTATCGCGCCGTAAAAAGGTTGTGACCATATCACCCCACGAGAGGACAACACCGACCACAAAAATAAGCGACACGATCAGGGTGAGCGCAACATCGGCGATATTTTGCAGGGCCTCCCGTGAAGGCATCTTGATTTGGCGGAACGGCAAACGATAGCCCGCCCCCACCATGCCAACAACGGACAATAGGCCAAAGATCGCGGCGATAATCTGCCCCCGTTCATAAGGTAAGGTATCCGGTGCGCTGGCAACCGCGAAGCCCGCAATGGCCCAACGATCATCGCCCTGCCATGGACGATGTACAATTTCCGCAACATGCAGCCCGTCATCAAGTCCACTGGCAACCGGGATTAAATCAGTGCTAGGTTTTCGGCTAGGAGAGGTCAAAATGAGGAAGGATTCCCCCTGTTTGTTGGTGGGTAATTTATTGGCTTTCTGTCCATCAATCGTAATCGCCAGATACGCCACGTAATCATCCCGCCGCACCAACATGGCAAAATCTGTGCCACGAAAGGTTACGCGAATCGAATTTTGGATGTCGTACACATTCGGGTCGTTCGGGTCAACGGTTCCCGCGTCCGCCCCCAAATCACTAAACTGCCAATCGCCTTCGTAGTTGGTGAAAGGATTGACGGCAGGATATAAACCGGACAGCAGGGCATCTTTTTCAAATGGCAATCCAGCGGCCTGCCATTCTGCTAATCGAGGAGCCAGCGCAAACCCCTGAATCGGGTCATCCGGAGGGGCATCCGGCTGCCAATGCTGGATAATCAACCCACCGACCCATGCCCATTCGCGTTCGGCCCGGCGAAAAGCAGCTCGGGTATAGGCGATTTGGTCTGCTGCCGACACCTGCCCCCAGATCGAAGGCGGGCCGCTCCAATCGGCAGGCAGTGCATTCCAGCCAAAATTACTGCCCCAGAGTGGTTTTGCGCCGTCGTCATGCGCGACCATTTCTTCACGCAGCAAAATCAGCCGCGAAAAATTCAGCGTGGCCTCATCGGTGGTGCGGTCATCCGGGGAGGTGTTGTAGCCATAGGGTTTGCCCGCCGCCGCATCAAAAAAATCTTTGCCGCCAAGATCGTACATCGCCCGTAGATACAACACGTCGCTCAAATTTTCCGGGCCATCTTCGACATTCGGCGCAAGGGCCGCAGCGATAACCCTCGCCTGACCATCCGCCTCATGAATGGCGAGATAGGCCGCTTTTAACATCGCCACATAGAGTGCGGGTCGTGGGTCGAGGCTGCCCCAATGGTCGCGGATATTTGGCTCGTCCCAGATTTGATAATAATCCACCCTGTCGCCGTACCGTTCGGCAATCGCCCGCCCAAAATTGGCAAAGGCGTCCACACTGGCAGGTGGAGCAAAGGCATGGTCAGGGGCTTCGCGGTGACGTGCCCAACGCGGTGTGCCATCCAACACCAGCACTAATTTGAGGCTGGGGTATTGGGCGACGGCATCCACAATCGGGTCATAGACCGACCAATCGAATGTGCCTTGTTCAGGTTCGACCCGTTCCCAATAAATCGTCTGACGCAGCCATGTAAACCCCAATCCATCTATCGCCTGCAACTGGGTATCCAATTCGTCGGGGGCATATTGCGTCAATTCGACATTGACCCCGCCGATGGGTTGGCGATAGGGCATGGCTTGAACTTCGGTGGCAAGCTCCCAACCCCGTGTCGCTTTGGCTTCAGCGGAACGGCGGTCTAAGATCGCGCCGATACTGACCAGCAGGAATAAGCAGCAGATCAGGAAAATAATCCAGCGGCGGAACACAGGTGAATTCATCATCTAATTTGTCCAGCGGGGTGTGGAGGTCTGAGCATCATTCGTAATTTGGCGGGGGAGGCCAGACTCAACATCTACGATCCATAAATTTTTCTGATACAACACCGCAATTTTTTGCCCCGACGGACTCCAAGACAGCGGCATGGCATCTTCAAGGTTCACCGGGCGAATCCCCTGCAAGCCTTGCGGCGGAAACACACGGCGTGGATTGCTACCATCCCGATCTGCAATCATCAAATCGTACTCGGTGCCATAGCTGTTGAGGGGTTCGCGTGCTTGCAAAAAGGCAATGCTGAACTGCGCTTGACCATCCGGCCCAACCGAAACAGGTGAATAGACCGGACTTGCCCAAATGCCTGTCTTGGAAATCACACTTTGGAGGGCCAGCGATCCGTCGGCTTTAAAAACGCCTATATCAAAAATAATGCTGTCGGTAGGGGCTTCGCTGCTATACGATGGGCCATGCACTGTTGTCACCACCCATTGCCCATCCTGCGACCACGACAGAGTGGGCTGCCACACCCATTCATTTACAATCGCGGTATTGTAATAAGCGAAGTTGAGTGCGAATGGGCCAAAATCGCCATCCCCATCCCCTGTGCCCAAATTTATCAATCCTACCCCATTCGATTTGGCATAGGCGACCTTTGTACCGTCCGGCGACCATGCAAAACGTGTCCCCCAAAAGGCAAATTCACCTGTGACGTTATCGGGGATGACCTCATCAATGTCTAAAGTATCCCCATCACGTGGATTGAGCCGAACGACCCATAAATCGTTATAGGCGACCCACCCCTGAAAACCTCCCCCGGCATTGGCGCTCGAATAATACAGGTTATACGGCTGACCGGGTATCCATCCCCCGGATAAAATATTGTTATAGCCCAATGGAATAGGGACAGGATTATTGGTATCCAAAATGACCCATAATTCGTTAGAAAAAGCTGTATCGCTCGGATCATCCGTTTTGCGCGTATACAGGAGTTGGCGACCATCCACCGATAAATCAAAGACACGTCCATCTAAATTGTTATCAGTGGTCAAGGGCATTGGATTGCCGCTGTTGCCCCGCACCATCCATGCCTGCCCACTCGAAATATAAGCCAATGTTCCATCAATCACCACAGGTTCAAGCGTATCAGTCTGACCGACAGCGACAATCTGATTTTTGGGTTCTTTGATGACAATGCGAGATTTTACGCGGCGGTCACGTTCGACCCCATCGGCGATGATAATGGTATAGCATATTTGGACTTCGCCGTTTTCGCCCCGTTCCAAAATCCGCGTCTCGCCGGGTTCAAGATTAGTGCTGGGCTGTTCAATTTGATCAAAAGCCAGCGATTCGGTGCTGCTGCAATCTTCGGTCTCCGCCACACGCACCACTGTGACCGTCATGCCATCGGTGACTTGGGTGAATTTGGAGGGTGTGACTTCGTCCAGCGGGTTGAGCGTGATATTGGCTTGGCGCAAAAACTGCTCAACCGACAAAGGCCGATCAAACACAAAGGCCCGCTGTGTGCCATCGGCAATCAAGGCCACTCGAATTTCGCGCTCACCCGAATTTTCCGGCTGACAGGCCGCAAGCAGTACCAGCACCACCAATAAGATCAGCCCAACTTGCCGCTTCAATATCATTTCCGAATCCATTCCACGTTATAATCAGCCAACGTTCAAAATCCTAGCACGCCCCTCCACTTGTAGCAAGGAAACATAGGGAAGCAGATGGCAAATAATCGTTGGATGCTCTACGGCGCATATGGTTATACGGGTGAATTAGTTGCGGAGGAGGCCCTCAAACGTGGTCACAAACCGATTTTGGCCGGGCGTTCGGCGGAAAAACTAATCCCACTGGCAGAACGACTTGGCCTTGACTATCGGGTGTTCAGCCTAGACGATACCCCTGCCTTAAAAAACGCCCTTGCCGATGTTGACCTTGTTTTTCATGCCGCTGGCCCATTCATTTATACCGCCTCCCCGATGTTGGATGCCTGTGTCGAGACGGGGACAAATTATGTAGATATTACGGGCGAGATTCTGGTATTCCGCAAAACATTCAAGCGCGACGAAGCGGCCCGTCAGAAAAATATTGCGCTGATTTCAGGCGTGGGCTTCGACATCATCCCAACCGATTGCCTTTCAAGTTATGTCGCCAGTCAATTACCGGAGGCCGTCGAGCTAGAAATCGCCTTCCAAGCCATTTCCCAAACCAGCGCCGGAACCGCCAAATCCGCTTTAGCAGGTCTTGGCAAGGGGGGGACGGTGCGCCGAAATGGTGAGTTAATCCCCTATCCATTGGGCAAGGGGGCTAAACAAGTCCGTTTTTCGCATGGCAAGCAGCGTTGGGTCATGCCGATCCCTTGGGGCGATTTGGAAACCGCCTATCGTGCCACCGGGATTCCCAATATCACCACCTATATGAGCTATCACCCGCGCATGATTCGCACTGTCAAAACATTTAGCCCCCTGTTCCCCTATCTGTTGGCTGTCAAACCTGTGCGCCGCTTGATTCAATGGTGGGTCGAAAAACGCATCACCGGGCCAGATGAACACCTGCGCCAAAGTGGAAAATCATATATCTGGGCGAAGGCTACCGATAAAAATGGCAATTCCAAAGAGGCGTGGTTGGAAACAATGGAAGCCTATCAATTGACAGCAGTGGGTGGGGTGTGCTGTGTGGAGAAGATTTTCGAGCAGCATCCAGTGGGAGCACTTACGCCTTCACAAGCGTTTGGAGCAGATTTTGTTTTAGAAATTGAAGGCACACGTCGCTTGGATAAATTAGACTGACAATTGGAAGCCGCCCTAGCACGGTGGTATACTCTTCAAGGTTTGGTGCGTGTCATCCCCTACATCAAATCGAAACGAATTTTGAATACCCTACTATTTGGATGGAGGTCGAAGATCAGTGAATCTTCACGAATATCAGGCAAAATTGCGCTTTGCCGAATTTGGGATTCCCGTCCCACGCGGTAAAGTCGCCTTTAACGCAAACGAAGCCTATGAAATCGCCAAAGAATTAGGCGGCGTCACCGTCGTCAAAGCTCAAGTACATTCCGGTGGACGCGGCAAGGCAGGCGGGGTCAAAGTTGCCAAGACTCCCGATGAAGCCCGTGAACATGCCAGCAAAATCCTCGGCATGGACATCAAAGGCCACACCGTCAACAAAGTGTTGATTGACCCCGGTGCGAACATCAAAGGTGAAATTTATTTGGCCGTGACCAATGACCGTGCCGCCCGCAAACCCCTCATTATGGCAAGCTCCGAAGGCGGGATGGATATTGAAGAAGTCAACCGCACCGCACCGGAAAAAATTAAACGCATTCATATCAACCCGCTCATCGGCCTCCGCAGCTATCAAATTACTGAACTGGCCTCCGGGATTAATTTACCGCACGATTTGTGGAAGCAGTTCGAGAAAATTGCGTTGGGGCTGTATGAATGTTACGCCGCCAGCGATGCGACCCTATGCGAAATCAACCCCCTTGCTGTTGTAGAAGAATATGGGCAGACCATTTTAAAGGCGCTCGATGGCAAAATGACGATTGACGGCAATGGGCTGGGTCGTCACCCCGAATTAGAGGCCCTGCGCGACACCTCCGAAGAACCCCAAGAGGAAATCACCGCCCGCGAATCTGACCTAAGTTATGTCAAATTGGATGGGCAAATCGGCTGTATGGTCAATGGGGCAGGCCTAGCGATGGCAACGATGGATATGACCGCCCACTTCGGTGAACAATATGGCATTGGCCCAGCGAATTTCTTGGATGTCGGTGGCGGCGCTGACCCCGAACAGGTGGCGGCAGCCTTGCGCATTATCCTGTCCGACAAAAACGTCAAAACGATTCTGATTAACATTTTCGGTGGCATCACACGCTGCGACGACGTGGCACGCGGCATTATCACGGCCATGAACGAAGTTCCCACCCAACTGCCGATTATTGTCCGGCTCATCGGCACAAATCAGGAAGAAGGCTTGGCGATTATCAACAGCGCCAATTTGACCAATATGACCGGGGCCAAGACCCTATATGAAGCCGCGCAAAAGGCTGTCGAAGCCGTCCGAGGAGCGAAGTAAAGATGGCGATTCTGGTTGATAAAAACACAAAATTGGTGGTGCAGGGCATCACCGGCAAACAAGGCCGTTTCCATGCCCAACAGATGATTGAATATGGCACGAACGTAGTTGGCGGCGTGCGTGCTGGCAAAGGCGGCGAATGGGTGCTTGGCAAACCCGTCTTCGACACTGTGAAGGCCGCCCGTGAAGCGACAGGCGCAAATTGCAGCATTATCTATGTACCCGCCGAGGGTGCTGCCGATGCGATTTTGGAAGCCCTTGACGCAGAAATCGAATTGATTGTCTGCATCACCGAAGGCATTCCGATTCAGGATATGATGAAAGTCCGCGCCATCTTGGATACTAGCAATTCCCGGTTAGTCGGTGCGAACTGCCCCGGCTTACTCACCCCCGGCCAAGCCAAAGTCGGCATTATGCCCGGTTATATCGCCACCCCCGGCCCGATTGGAGTGGTTTCTAAAAGTGGTACACTGACTTATGAAGCGGTCTATGCCCTGACCCAGCGCGGCATTGGTCAAACCACCTGCGTTGGCATCGGCGGCGACCCCATCAACGGCACGAGCTTCTTGGATGTCTTGCAGATGTTTGAAGAAGACCCCAACACCGAAAAGGTCGTGTTGATTGGCGAAATCGGCGGGACGGATGAACAAAAAGCCGCTGATTTTATTGACAAACATATGACCAAACCCGTTGTGGCATTCATCGCGGGCCAGCGTGCCCCTGCTGGTAAGACAATGGGCCATGCCGGGGCATTGGTCGAAGGCAACGTCGGGACCGCCGCCGAAAAGATTGAAAAATTGAAATCGGTGGGTGTTAAGGTCGCAGCCTATCCCGAACAAATTCCCGATCTGATTATGCAATAGCAGCGACGGGGTGGGGATGCCAATTCCCTGCCCCTGCTTAACCTTTTATGTTTGATCCCGCCGACTATGGCCTAACCCTTGAAGAGCTTCCCGCATGGATGCGTCCACGTCCGCGCGGGATAGATTGGCCTCTACTGGCGGTTTTAGCGTTTTGCCTGATTGTCGCGTGGCCCTTGATAATCAATAGTGGCCTGCCCAATTCCCCTGAAGCCCTGCTTGAAATGCACCGTATTTATTCGGTTTCGCAAAGCATCCAAGCGGGTGACTATTATCCCCGTTGGGCACCCGATTTTACCTACGGCTATGGTTCACCCATTTTCAATTACCTCGCCCCGATGCCGTATTATGTCGGGGGTCTCCATGTCACCATCGCGCAAGCCGAGCCAGAAACCAGTTTTAAGATTCTGCTGATTTTAAGTATTTTTACGGGCGGGGTCGGATTATTTGGTTTTATCCGTCAGCGGTGGGGGGCAGTCGCCGCCATTGTTGGCACGGTGATTTTTCTGTTTTCCCCCTATACCCTGCAAACCGAACCCTATTTACACAGCGATCTTGGCACGGCATGGGCAGTGGCATGGTTTCCTGCGGTGTTATGGGCCATTGACCGCACTTTTCAATCCGGACGCGGGCGCGACTTACTTATTCTGGCCTTCACTGCTATGTCCCTACTGCTCTCGGATGGAACCCTGTCTCCCATTTTATTTGCAATGGCCGGGGGGTGGCTGCTGTGGATGATGTTATTCAGCGCCAAGCCACTGCATTGGGAAATCACGATGGGTGGTTTTTTGTTGGGGCTAACCCTCGCCGCGTTTTATTGGCTGCCCGCCTTCTTAGAAAAAGATGATATTCAATGGCAGACGGTGGCATCCTATCCAGCCGATTATGTTGCGCCGAATACGATCAGTGACCTTTTAGCGCCCCTCCCACTCCTCGATCAATCGGCTCTCAACACGCCGATACGTTTTAATCTTGGCCTTGCTACATGGGCGCTGGCGGTTTTTGGGGGGATATGGATGGGGATTGGTTTCGTGCGCCGACTGCGTAAACGGACAACGTTCTTAAAATCCCCAGAGGCCGTTTCTTTCTTCATCCCACTTGTCATGATTCTCAGTGGTCTGATTTTGGACGATTCGCTATGGGGGAATGGATTTGAAGCACTTCAGCCAATGGACTTACTGGGTGCATTAACGCTGGCATGTGCAATTCTAGCCGCGCAGGTGATGGTCATGATTGAGCAGTTATTACATTGGTCTCTCATGCGTTATGCGGGAGTCGCCATCCTTGTATTGGTGGTGGTTATTTCGTCAGCGCCAGCTTTTTACGCGCCGAGCTTTCGCCCCATAGAAGCACCCTTCACTGTCAACTCTCTTTTTGAGTTGGAACTGCGCGGCCATGCGTTGGGCACATTTCGACATGGCTATATGCTACCCAAACAGGCGACCATTTTGCCTGAACCTTCTACTGCCTTACTCAACTCCTATAACAAAGAGCGCATTTTTAAAGTGCAGACCGAAAGCCTGCCGCCGTATAGTTTAGTCTCGGTCAATGCTCATGATCCCACTCTCGACGATTTTGGCATAGAAACCCGCCAAGCGACGGACGTGGTTATTCTGACACTCAACTATCCCGGTTGGCAGGCCGAACTCAATGACCGCCCCGTGTCTGTTGAAAGTGTTCCGACGACAGGCTTCATCCGCATTCCCCTCGACGCTGGTTCAAATGACGTAATTATCCGTTTCAGCAATACCGCCGTTCGTCAGTGGGCCATTATCATCAGCCTACTCAGCCTTATTTTGATTGGTGGTTTGACCTATGGGCTGGATCGCCGCCGTCCCCCCCAAGAACCCGACCACACCACCTCTTGGCTGTGGGGTTTTGGCGCGGAACAAAAATGGCTGTTGGCTTTGATCGCTCTCCCGCTGATTGGGATTAGCATCTATTTTCGGGCGAATCCATCGCTGATTACCGAAACATCGCCGAGCAGCAGCCCACCCGCCGGAGCAATCCCGCTGCGTTTAATTGTGGATGGCGGCATTGGTTTCTTAGGCTATGAGTTCGACAATACCATCAATGCTGGCGATACCCTGAATCTGTATGCCTATTGGCGGGCCAGTCGGCCTAATCTGCCAAACTATCAGGTGGCAATACAGATTGTAGAATCCCGTACCGATACCGTTGTGAGCGAAACCCGCTATCGCCATCCTGCCAATTGGCCCACCAATCTTTGGCCCACCGAAGGCTATATCACCAGCATCTACCAACTGCAATTGCCCGATGATCTGCTCTCAGGCACTTATGAAATTGCTTTGCAGGTCGAATCGTGCGACAGCATTGATTTGCAACCCTGCGAAAATGCAGTGGCGCGAAATATTTTTAACCTAAAAGGGGCAGTAGGTTCGAAAATTGTCCTGCCAAGTCCGCTTACAGTTCAAAATTAAACGCTTCATACGAATTCGACAGGTAGAAATTTTGCGACAAAACGTAGGGGGACTATAATTTCCAAGCAGCTTAAAAATCTTTTTAAAGGAGCGACCTTTTTATGACTGACCAAGTAAAAACATCGGGGGCAGTAACCGATAGTCTCAAAAAACTAATTGGGGATGCTTGGCGGGCACACCGTCAGGGTCAACATGAGACCGCCCTTAATATTTTTCGGCAGGTGTTGTCGCTTGAAAATAACAATGTGGATGCATTGTATGGCTTAGGGTTGGTGCTCAAGAATTCAGGCGACACTGCCCATGCCCGTGAAACCTTTTCGAAGTTACAAGACCTGCTCAAAGAACTGCAAAACCAAGAAGACGCCGGAGCGCCGGGTCGTTATTACATGCTCAACAACATGGTGCGTCAACAACTGCGCCAACTCGGATGATGATGACACTTACCAAACGTGAACGATTAGAAAAAACCATTGCAGGCGAAGCGACGGATCGAGTGCCAGTGGCTTTATGGCGTCACTGGCCCGGTGATGACCAACGCCCTGCCGATTTAGTACAAGCCTGTCTGGATTTCCAAAAACAGTGGGATTTTGACTTTATTAAAATCACCCCCGCTTCCAATTACAGTGTGACCGACTACGGCGTCCAAGATCGCTGGGTTGGTCATATCGAAGGCACGCGGGAAACCACCAAGCGCGTGGTGGAGAGGTCAGTGGATTGGACAACGCTACGTGCGCTCGACCCCAAAAAAGGCAGCCTCGGTCAACAGATTGAAACCGTGCGGCTGATGCAAGAAGGGCTAAAGGGGAATGTCCCGTATATCCAGACCATTTTTAGCCCGCTGGCCCAAGCCAAACACGTCGCCGGGAATGACTTTTTGATCGAGCATCTCCGCACCGCACCCGAACGCCTCAAAACGGGCCTCAATATGATTACGGAAAACACCCTGCGCTTTATCGAAGCCATGCAGCATTCTGGCATCGCGGGTATTTTTTATGCCGTCCAACATGCCAGCCTTGCCCAAATGACGGTCAAAGAATATGAGGAATTTGGTCGCCCCTACGACCTACAAATTTTGAATGCCCTGCCGAAAAGTTGGTGGCTGAATGTAATTCATCTACACGGCCCGCTACCCATGTTTGAGACGATTGCCACCTATCCGGTACAGGTCATCAATTGGCATGACCGCGAAACCGAGCCGAATCTAGCACTCGGCAAGCTGAAATTTCAGGGGGCGGTGTGTGGCGGATTAGGGCGTATGGATATGCACAATGGTAATCCGGGAGGCGTTAAGGAACAGGCCCGCGAAGCCTTTGACCTGACCAATCGCCGCCGTCTGATTCTTTCGACTGGCTGTGTCATTATGACCACCACCCCCCAGTCGAATATCCGCGCCGCCCGTGAATCGGTTGAAGCCACACGGGGAGTGCTGTCATGAGCCATCGGGTCATAGCCGGCATCGCCAAAGGCCGCAAACTCAAAATGGTGCCCGGTGAAGGCACACGCCCGATTATGGATCGTGTCAAGGAAGCCCTATTTAGCATTTTGGGTGGAAATGTGCCAGAAGCCAGTATTCTGGATTTATTTGCCGGGACGGGCGCAGTCGGCATTGAAGCCCTTAGTCGGGGGGCGTCGTTTGCCCGATTCATTGACCGCGATAAGGCCGCCATCCGTACCGTTCAGGAAAATCTGGAAACCTGCCGTTTTACCGATAAAGCCGATGTGCTGCATACCGACGCGCTGCTCTATTTGGAACGCGAAAACCCGACCCCCTTTGAGATTGTTTATATCGCGCCGCCCCAATATAAAGAGATTTGGAAAGAGGCCCTCCAAAAATTGGATGCCCATCCCCAACATCTTGCCCCTGATGCGCTAGTGATCGTCCAGATTGATCCCAAAGAGCGCGAAGACCTGCCCCTGCAAAACTTAACCCTCTATGATGAACGACGCTATGCCAGTACCCTGCTCATGTTCTTTGAATATATCACCCCGGAAGATCGTGAGGCCGACGCGGCCATAAGTGAGTCTGAGCATTAGAAGGAATTTAGCGCTTGCTTAGAGTCTGCTATTTTAATTGACCCGTCAAAATAGCGAATTGTATAATGAATGGGATTATGGACGACGAATTTTGGATGCGCCTTGCCCTAGATGAGGCCCGCCTCGCCCAAGCACATGGGGATGTGCCCGTTGGTGCGATAGCGGTACGTCATGGTGAGGTTATTGGCAAAGGACATAACTGCCGTGAAGTGGATCATGATCCTACTTCCCATGCGGAAATGTTCGCTCTCCGTGAAGCGTCCCAAGTGATTGGTCACTGGCGCTTAGAAGAGGTGACACTCTACTGTACTTTGGAACCGTGCGTGATGTGTGCCGGGGCGATGGTGCTGGCAAGACTGCCCAAGTTGGTCTTTGCCACCCCTGACCCAAAGGCCGGGGCAGGTGGAAGCGTTTTTGATATTCTAAATCATCCGCGCCTAAACCATCGCGTTGAAGTCCAAAGCGGCATCCTACGGGACGAAGCGGCTGCACTTTTGGTCAACTTTTTTGCAGAACTCCGTTCACAAGGACAAAAATGAGTGTATAATAGCTAGAGTTTGGAACAAGTCTTCCACACTCGGCCTATATCACGGAGAGGTGCCAGAGTGGACGAATGGGACGGTCTCGAAAACCGTTGTGGCCTTTATGGTCACCGTGGGTTCGAATCCCACCCTCTCCGCCACCAAGATCGCCATAGTCGGCGATTTTTTTGTTTCTATGGGTAAAGCGGTTTCAGATTACAATGCGCCTTTCAACATCATTCAAACGATCCAAACCGACTCTCCCCTATACCCTATTAGGGATATTTTTGTGCTTGGTGCTGTTGACCAGCGCGACCTGCATCATGATTGATTTTGTGTTTTTAGGCGATGTCACGTCATCGGATTCGGCTGAACAGCAACTCCCCAATTCCACACCCAGTCTTGCTGATACGCGCAATATTTTTGAGGAATACCCCCCCTTGCCAGACAATCAAATGGGACTGCTGCCCTCAGTCACACGGCAGATGGCTCAAGTGACGGTGCGTGGTGCGCAAGACGCGAAGGTGACAGTGGTTGAAATCGGCTCCTATGGCTGTTCAGTCTGTCGGCGGTTGCATCGCCGCGGGCTATTGGACGAACTGCAAGCTCAATACCCCGATGATGTGCGGGTGGCGTTTGTCAGTTGGCCGACCACCCAATGGAATGACAAGGTGGCAACCGAAGCGGCTTTTTGTGCCTTAGAGCAGGGGCACGCTGCGTTTATGTCCTATCATGATGCCGTGTTTAGCCTCAGCGACGAAGAATATTATGCCTATTCCGATATGGCCCCATTTTTGGAATTGGCTAAAACACTAGACCTGAATACTGAGGATTTTTCAAGTTGTCTGTTCAGTGGCAGGTATCGCAATATCGTGTTTTCGCTGATTGAGGCAGGCATAGAGTTGGGGCTGCGCGGCACGCCCACCTTCTTTGTCAATGGGGTCGCCGTCGCCTATCAAGACCTTGAGGTCGCTGTCCAAACCGCCCTCCAATAAAACTGTGTAACGTCTGTGTGTTTTGTGGCGTCTAATCAGCGAAGTCATTGATGAAACGAAGGACGCACATGGATATACAGGCCCTATTGCAAGAACGCCAAGAGAAGGATGCTTTCTTCAAAAGCCATCCCTATTCACCCCTGACCCCCGAACAGCAGGCGCTATTTACCCATTTGGACTACTTTGACCCCAATCCGGCTCTCGACCTCATCCTTGAGGCCGAAGAATTTACCGAGAAGTCTAATGTCAAAATGCAGACCTCGACAGGCGAAATCCGCTGGTATCAAAAATGGGGTAAATTGAGTTTTGAGGTTGAGGGGCAAACCGTCGAACTAACCCTTTTCTTTAGCCCGGAGCAAGGCTATTTCTTTTTGCCGTTTATGGATGCCACCAGCGGCGTCGAAAGCTATTCTGCCGGACGCTACCTTGACCCGGAATGGCTTGGAGGAGGCCGATTCCATGTCAATTTTAATATCGCCTATTCGCCCTACTGCGCCTTTAATGAACCCGCATCTTTGGCGATGCAGGCGGGACGGGAACCCCGCACATGGACATGCCCCATCCCGCCGCAAGAAAATCGGCTAAAAGTGGCGATTCGCGCTGGCGAAAAACAACCCAACGGTGAGTGGGCTGAACATTAGGTCAACTGTTTGTAATAAATTACCGTGTCGCAAAAGCCGCCGTTTTCGATTTCGGCGTAATGCGGGATAACACCCACTTCAATATAGCCCATCTTGCGATAGAGCGGTTCACCGGAATCCCCCCGACAGGTATCCAATACCAATAGGGTACGTTTGGCGAGGTGGGCTTGATGTTCCAGTTCAACCATCAACTGCCGCCCAATCCCCCGCCGCCGATAACTGGAATGTACCAGCACTTTTTGTACCTCGGCGCGATGACGCGAATTTTGGCGCATGACTAACTCCAATTGCGCCGACCCGATCATTTTGCCGTCAAACAGGGCGACAATCAAAATCCGTTTACCGGCTGCAACATCGGCATGAACACCTGACCAATACTCGTGTGCAACAGCATCCGTGAGGGGGGGCAAAAATCCAATCGAAGCGCCGCCGTCCACACTGTCCCGCAATAATTCAATAAATTCAGGCATTGCCGCCGCGATTTGTTCGGCTGTCCAACGTTCAATCGTGACCATGTTTATTTCCCCATGTAAATGAAAAGGACAGGTCGTGTTGAACCTGCCCTTTCTTGCCCCTGTTTTTTGCTACAGGGATGTTTTAACGATTGGTAGTGCCTAGACCGAGCAACCCCGTGCTAAGACTGGGGGTCTTGCTCTTGTCGTCATCACGTCCGAACGTGATGATTTCACCACTTTCGGTGATGGCTTCGACTGCGAGGCCGAGGCTTTGCAGTTCCTTGACCAACACACGGAAGCTGGCGGGAATGCCGGGTTCGTCAATCGGCTCATCTTTCACGATGGCCTCATAGGTCTTGACGCGCCCTTGCACATCGTCGGATTTAACGGTGAGCATTTCTTGGAGGGTATAGGCCGCGCCATAGGCTTCCAGTGCCCACACTTCCATCTCGCCGAAGCGCTGACCACCGAACTGCGCCTTACCACCCAACGGTTGCTGCGTGACGAGGCTGTAGGGGCCAGTCGAGCGGGCGTGAACTTTGTCTTCGACCAAGTGGGCCAGTTTCAGCATATGGATAATGCCGACGGTCACAGGTTGGTCAAAGGCTTCACCTGTCTTGCCATCAAACAACTTGTGTTTGCCATAGACCGGCACAGGCTTACCCACGCGCAGGGCAGTGCGATCCGCAATATCCCGCAGCGTATCAATGTCCATCACATCCATCGGGAGGGTTTCACCCGTTTGGGCTTCAATCCATTGGCGCAGGCTGATGGCTAGTGCATAACGATCTCGTTGCTGGCGCTGCTCGGCTGTGAAGTCTTGCAGGTTATACGACAGCATGGCTTCTGGATCATAACCCAGTTCACGCAGCCATTCAGCCAAGACGATACGGCGGGCATAGGTTGAATCAAGGGCCAGACGTTCCCGATTATATTCGGGCAGGTCGCCTAACCATTCATTCACATATTCGCGGCGCACATCGTCGTCATCTTCATAGAATTCAGGGTCAATGCTCTGTTCGCGCATCCATTCAAAGGCACGTTCGGTAATGACCTTCCAAGCGCGGTCAATGAGCCATGCCCGCCCCAATTCGGCCTCGATTTCCCATTCCTTGGCTCCATCAAACACCGGAGTAATGGCGCGGAAACCAAGACGATCAGCGGCCCAACCAAGATGCGTTTCCAAAACCTGCCCAACATTCATACGACCGGGCACACCCAACGGATTCAAGATGATTTCCACCGGGCGTCCATCTTCAAGGAAGGGCATGTCTTCAATCGGCACGATGGTCGAGATAACACCCTTATTTCCATGACGGCCTGCCATCTTATCACCCTGCGTCAGCTTGCGCTTTTGGGCAACCGTGACCCGCACCATCTGTTCAACACCCGCTGGTAGGTCGCGGTGTTCGTCGCGGGTAAAGACTTTGACATCAATCACCTTGCCGCGTTCCCCGTGTGGCAGCCGCAGCGAGGTGTCTTTCACTTCCCGCGCCTTTTCACCAAAGATGGCCCGCAGCAGTTTTTCTTCGGGGCTGAGTTCACGTTCGCCTTTGGGGGTAATCTTGCCGACGAGAATATCGTTCGGTTTGACTTCCGCCCCAATACGGATGATGCCGTATTCATCAAGGTCTTTCACCGCATCCCCAACATTGGGAATGTCATAGGTGATTTCTTCTGGCCCCAACTTGGTATCACGGGCTTCGACTTCATGCTTCTCGATATGAATCGAGGTGAATTTGTCGTTGCGTACCAGTTCTTCACTAATGAGCAAGGCGTCTTCATAGTTGCCGCCTTCCCATGAAATGAAGGCACACAGCACATTATGACCGAGAGCCAGATGTCCGCTGACCGTGCTGCTGCTGTCGGCAATCACATCCCCGGCATAGACATATTGGCCCTTGTTGACGACAGGGCGTTGGTCAATGCAGGTGCTTTGATTGGAGCGATTGTATTTACGCAGTTTGTAGACGCGCTCCAAACCATTGGCGGCACGGGTCACGACCAAGTCGCCCGTTGCGGCTACGACTTCACCATCTTGGTCAGCGACCACGATTTGGCCGGAGTCATAGGCGGCATATTGTTCCATGCCCGTGCTGACGATTGGAATATCAGGCAGCAGGAGGGGCACGGCTTGCCGCTGCATGTTTGAACCCATCAAAGCGCGGTTGGCGTCGTCATGTTCCAAAAACGGAATGAGCGAGGCCGAAATACCCACGATTTGGCGGGGGGCTACGTCCATGTAGTCAATGCGGTTGGCACTTTCCATCAAGAATTTTTGTTGGAAGCGGGCCGATACACGCTCTTGCAGGAATTGGCCGCGTTTGTCCACAACCGTATTCGCCTGACTAATGCGATAACGGTCTTCGGAATCCGCCGAGAGATACACAATTTCGGGTGTCACATAGGGGCGGACGGGCACGTTTTTATGCCCCAACTTCTTGACCGTCTTGAGGACATCATTGGTAATTTCGATGCCAGCCTCCAAGACCACATCGCCATTTTTGTCTTCAACATCTTCCCCCAAAAAGCGACCCAATGCTTCAGGTTCATCCAGTGGGAGTTCGCGCAAGACACGGCGGTAGGGGGTTTCGATAAACCCATATTCATTCACCCGTCCGTAGCTCGCCAAACGGCCAATCAAGCCGATGTTCGGGCCTTCGGGCGTTTCAATCGGGCAGATACGACCATAGTGGCTGTGGTGAACGTCACGCACATCGAAGCCCGCACGTTCACGCCGCAGACCGCCGGGGCCGAGCGCCGAGAGGGTGCGCTTGTGGGTCAATTCCGCCAGCGGGTTGGTTTGTTCCATGAACTGGGACAATTGGCTGCTGCCGAAAAATTCGCGTACAGCGGCGACAATTGGGCGGATGTTAACTAGCGTCGTCGGGGAAAGGCTGTCTCCTTCGCGGATGGACATACGTTCCTTGACGACGCGCTCGGTACGGCGCAGGCCGATACGCAGTTTATTTTGCAGTAGTTCTCCAACGGTCTTGACACGACGATTGCCGAGGTGGTCAATGTCGTCGGGTTGTTCCATCCCGTTGTTGATCTGGATCATGCGCTCAACCAGCTTGACAATATCCAGCTTGGTGATGGTGCGCGTCTTGCGATCAATTTGGTCATCAATACGCAGGCGTTGATTGAGCTTATAACGCCCCACGCGCTCAAGGTCATAACGGCGCTGATCGAATAACTGGCTTTCCAGATATTCGCGGGCATTTTCCAACGTGGGTGGGTCGCCGGGGCGCATACGCTTGTAGAATTCCAAAAGCGCCATTTCCGCGACGGTGCGGCCATCTTTGGCTTCCCAAGTCGGCTCGGCTTCAATCGAACGGGCGATATAGGGGTGATCGGCTTCTGTATCCACATGGGCATACAGTTCCATCAATTCCTCAGTTGACCCCTCTTTGATGGGTGACAGGTGGTCATACCCATCGCTGACCGCTGCCATCGCACGCAGCAGAATGGTGACTGGCACGGTGCGCTTGCGGTTAAATTTCAGGGTGATGTAGTCGCTCTTGCGGGTTTCAAATTCCATCCATGCGCCGCGATCAGGAATCATCTTGGCAGTGGACAGCTTACGACCCGTCGTGCGGTCTTCACTGGCGGCAAAGTACACGCCGGGGGAACGAATCAACTGGCTGACGACGACGCGCTCGGTTCCATTGATAATGAATGTGCCGTTTTCGGTCATCAGCGGGAAGTTGCCGAGGAAAATCTCGGAGATGACGACTTGATCGCCAGCTTCGTGATTGACCAGCGCGACCTTGACTTTTAGTGGGGCGGCATAGTCAATATCACGCTCAAGGCATTCTTCTTTGGAATACTTCGGTTCTTCCAGCCAATATTCGAGGCCGAATTCACGCGCCTCTGGGCTATTACCCGGAAAGTAGAGCTTCAGATTGCCATTAAAGCTCTCAATGGGGCTGATCTCATCAAAGAGTTCAGCGAGGCCTTCTCTCAAGAACCATTGGAATGCTTCGGTCTGGACTTCGATGAGTTTGGGTAAATCCAGAACGTCACGAGTGCGGGCATAGCTTTTATCTTCGATCAGGTGCTGCATCTCTATTCCTTCTGACACAAACAGAACAACACTACAGACACTGCGATCTTTCTTAAATAACGGTTAACTCAGTGTTAGGTGGATTAGTCACGATTGGATTTTTGGGATTTCAGTTAGGTTGAAGATTTGAATCCGCCGTCTAATGTAAACTTAGCATTATACATGGCTTTAAAAATCAAGTCAATAAATATTTTACTTTTCATTTTTTGATTTAATTCGCCAAGCCAAAATATCCGAAGCTATTACTCCTACAAATTGAATTACAAAAATAAGAAATAGAAAACAGATACCATTCCAAAAAATAGTCCCGATTTCAATTCCAATTATTCCAAACAGCCCTCGAATAGCCACTAGCATCCCACAAAAGCATTGGAATATCCCAAAAATAACGGCAGGAACACCCAACTGTTCTCTGCGTGTTTCTCGAAAAGGGAAATTGTTAGATATGAACATAAATCTCTTAGCTATGATAGCTTTTGCTCCCGAAGCAACCATAGCAATACCCAATAAAACGACGCCACTATAAAAAATTAGGTTTATCAACCCTCTAAAACTCCTTGACTAGATAAGTCATGAACAACACCTAATATTGTTGCCTATCATTCATTTTATATTCAAAAAATTATACTAATAGCCGCGCTAAATCTAAAAAAATCGAGTACACTTGGGCCTATTCGTTTACTTGGGTGAGGAAGTTGAACAGTGGCAACACAGGCGCTTTATCTAAAATGGCGTCCGCTGATTTTTGATGACATGATCGGGCAAGAACACGTCATCCGGACGCTGTTGGGAGCAATTCGACAGGGGCGCATCCGCCATGCCTATTTGTTTAGTGGGCCGCGTGGCACAGGCAAAACCACCACCGCCCGTTTATTGGCAAAGGCCGTTAATTGTGTTCACCCCGACATCACCCGCCACCCCTGCAATGAATGTGCCTATTGTGTCGCGGTCAATGAGGGGCGCTTTCTGGATGTGATTGAAATTGACGCCGCCTCGCACACCGGGGTGGATGACGTGCGCGAACTGCGGGACAAAATCGCGTTTGCCCCCAGCGAAGGCCGCTACAAGGTCTATATCATTGACGAAGTGCATCGTTTTTCTGGTTCTGCCTTTGACGCCCTGCTCAAAACATTGGAAGAGCCGCCCGACCACGCCATTTTTATCCTCGCCACCACCGAGATTGATAAAGTCCCCGCCACCATCAAGAGCCGCTGTTTGCCATTTGAATTTCGGCGTGTCCCCCTGCGAGAAATCGTAGGTCGCCTGCGTCAAATTTGCGACGATGAAGGCATTAGCATTGATGATCGGGCACTAGAATTGATCGCGCGGCAGGGAACAGGCAGTGTGCGCGACAGTATCAGCCTACTTGATCAAATTGTCGCCGACCCCACCGAACATATCTCATTTGAGTTGGCCCAAGCGATTTTGGGTGCAGCCAGCAGCCAATATGTGATTGAATTGGTCAAGGCCATTATCAGCAACGATGCCGCTTATGGCTTGGATATGATTAATGGCGCGGTGGATAATGGCGCTGACCCGCGTTATTTTGGACGGCAGGTCATTGAATATATGCGCTCTCTGCT
This sequence comes from Chloroflexota bacterium, assembly GCA_024434115.1. Classification (GTDB taxonomy): domain Bacteria; phylum Chloroflexota; class Anaerolineae; order Aggregatilineales; family J027; genus CFX10. Next base: position 251,785 of record QMIT01000010.1, on the reverse strand, counting down.
GCTGATTCAGATGGGTAGCCCCAATTTGGTCGCGGCCTCCGATGAAATGCTACAAGCTATGAGCGAACAAGCGCAGATGATTGGACGGGGCGCACTCCTAAAATCCATTCGGGCTTTTAATGCCGCCATTGCCGATTTACGCGGAGGGTGGCAGCCGCAATTGCCATTGGAACTGGCATTGGTCGAATCTACCCGGCCTGTGGTCGAAGAAGAGCCGATTGCCGAACCCGCCCCACCGCCACGCCGTTCCGAATCACGCCCGCCCAGTCGTCCACCGAGCAAACCACCGACCATCGAAACGGCGTGGACAGATCACGTCCCAGAAAAACGCAAAACTGGCCCCTTGGTGAGTATCGCCATGATTGAAGCCAAATGGCCCAGCTTTTTAGAGGTGGCCCATCGCAATCCCCGTCTCAAAGCGTTTATCGAGTGGTGGCGTGGCTATCGCGTCGAGGAAAGTTTCCTAATCCTGCAAACCGATAATAAAATGCTGCGTCAGAAGATGGAACAGGCCGAGAATTTGCAATTGATTGAAAAAGCGGCCCATCAAGTATTTGGCGAAGGCATCCAAGTGCGAATAGAATTGTTAGACGACAATGCAGGCGCGGGAAATAAGCGTCTGCCCCAAGATTATGCTAACGACGAACTGCTCATGTACGGTGTTAACGAACTGGGTGGTGAGCTTAGTGTACCCGATGAAGAAGAACAGTAAGGAGTCATACAATGTCGAAACGTAAAGGGAGTGGACGCGGTGGATTTAACCCTCCAATGGGGGGTGGCGGGATGGGACAACAAGCCGCTATGCTCAAACAAATTCAAAAGATGCAAGAAGACATGGAAGCGGCCCAAACCGCGCTTGAGACCGAAACGATGGATGTCAGTGTTGGTGGTGGCGCAATTGTCGTAACTATCACCGGACACCAGCGCATCCAAAAAATCGCTATTGATAAGGCCCAGATTGATTTGACCGACGAAGAATGGCTGACCGACCTGCAAGATTTGTTGGTCGCGGCGGTGAATCAGGCCATTGAACAATCCCAAACGATGGCGGCTGAACGCATGGAATCTATCACAGGCAACATCGGTGGAATGCTGCCGGGTGGTCTGGGCGGGCTGTTCGGCTAATCCCCATTCGTGTACCAATTTTGTAGGGGCAGGTCTTGGGCTTGCCCCTATTGCTATTGAGGAGATGTTATGCGTGAAACACAGGGCATCATCGAGCGTGTCCGGCAGATCGGCGGCGGGTGGCAGCAGTTAGAATTAACCGTTGAGGATGCCGGGATCGCGCAGCTAAAACCCGGTCAAACCCTGCTGACCCGCACGGATGCCAGTCTTGACCCTTATCTGCGTGACCATTGGATTCCGGTCAATCGGGATGCTGAAGATGGCACGTTGATGATTGAGCGCCCCCTATCACGCCGCCATTCCCCCGGTGATGTGGTTAATATTATCGGCCCGGTGGGGTCGGCTTTTCCACTGCGACCCAATACACGGCATCTGCTTTTATTGGCGCTCGATTATGCCCCGACCCGTCTCCTGCATCTAATGAATCACGCCCTTGCGACCCAGCAAGCCTCCGTCACCCTGATTTTGACAGGCATAGCGCGAGAATACCCGGTGAGTAATTTGCCACCTGTCGTGGAAGTCATCACCAGCCCGGAGCCGATGACGTGGCCCGATCAAAAGCAGTCGTTTGGGTGGGCCGATCAGATTTTTGCTGTGACCTCGCCCGTTTTTGCGGATGATTATTATACGACCCTCTACGATGCCAGTCGCTTGGCCCGCCACGCCCTGCCCGCCGAATTTTTATATGGGGTCTATGATTTGCCGCTGCCGTGTGGCACAGGCGCGTGTATGGCCTGCCTCGTACGTTATAAACATGACCATCGGGCGGCTTGCGCAGACGGCGCGGCGTTCGATTTAGCCCAAGTGAGGCTACGATGATAGAAATTGCTCGCCCCGGCAAACAATCCCTGATTATCGAAAATCCGGTGATGATCGCGTCCGGCATGATGGGATTTGAGCCATCGCCCTACCGTGATTTAATCAAACTAGAAAAACTCGGCGCGATGGTCACTGCCCCCCTGACATGGAAGGCACGCGGCCCTGCACATGGAACACGAATCGTCCCATTCCCCGGTGGCCTGCTGCTGCATACGGGGCTACCGAATCCCGGTATGGCGCGGGTTATCCGGCATTATGGCAAAATTTGGCGTACCAGCGAACTGCCGATTATTGTGCATTTGATTGCCACCAGTCGTGACGATTTGCGCCACTGTGCCGAGGTGTTGGATGAGGCCGAAGGAATTGCCGGAATTGAATTGGGCCTTGCCGATCAGGTCGAACCCCGCAACGCCCTAACCTCAATCGGCATTTTGCGGGATCGTTCGCAACTACCCCTGCTAATCAAACTCCCTCTCTATAACGCGGCAGAATTAGCCCGAACCGCGATTGATGCCGGGGCGGATGCGCTGGTGGTCGCCTCACCCCCACGCGGCGCGGAACGTGACCCCCTCTCCGGTCAACTCATCGGCGGGCGGTTGTATGGGGCATGGTTAAAGCCGCTGGTGCTGCGGGCTGTTGGTCAGATTGCCGAGTTCGCCAACATGCCGATTATCGCCTGTGGGGGGATTCACACTGCCGACGATGCACGCGATTACATCAGTGCCGGGGCCAAAGCCGTGCAAATTGATACCCTCTTGTGGGTGCAGCCATCCTTAGTGGAAATTATCGCTCGGAATCTGGGTGGCTTGGAATTAACACGCGAAATTGGCGCATTAGCCGATGAATGGGAACCCGGTCTCGGCAAAACCCAAGTGATGAAACGCCAGCGCCCCACACCGCCTCCCACACAACCTCCACCGGGACTGCCGGAGCGCCTTGCATGGGGTGACGAGGATACCGAATCCGCCGAACCTACCGACGAGTTTTAAAAATCCGTTTTCCAAAAGAATAGTGAGGCGAAAAATGCAGGGTCGAAAATCGCTGATTCATTTGGTGTCCGTTGTTATTGTTATCACAGCCCTCGTCGTCAAACTTCCCATCGCCACCGGAAACCCGCCCCATCAGGATAATTTGCAGGTCATCACGGCTGAAAATGTTGCCAGATTGACCCAACTAGAGCGTTGGGGGCGCGGCTTTGTCATGGATGCGGCATTTGCACCTGACAATCAAATTCTAGCTATTCAAAGCACTATCGGGATTTGGGTCTATGTTCCCGAAAGCCCGTATTCTTTTCAAGAACCATACCTACTCGAAAATGAGCATGGCGGCGTCAGTAGTATGATCTTTCACCCCACCGAAAATACGCTTGTGGCAGGCAACCGCGACGGCACATTATCTTTTTGGGATGTCGCAGCACGTACTGAGCTTAAAACCATAGAAGCCCATCGTAATGCCGTGACTTTATTGGCCTTTACCCCTGATGGCGCGATTTTGGCTTCCGCTGATACATGGGTTTTTGACGAAACAAGAGGATTGGATGTTAACGGCAAAATCAAATTGTGGGATTGGGCAACGGGCAATCTGATTAGTACGGTTTTAAGTCATCATGATGATGGGGAACGCCTAACCCCACTGCAACTTGCTTTCACCCCCGATGGCTCGGTTCTTGCAACCTATTTTGCAAACTTCTGCTCGGACGCTCCGCCACAATCATTTGAGTTTTTTGATGTGCAAACAGGCCAGCCAATCGTGGGGATTGAATTGGGCTATCCCGAAAAATGGTCGAATGCCATCACATTTGACCTCAATGGCAAAACGGTCTTAATGTCAAATTTTTTAGGCTATCATCCAGGGCATCCGACAGTTATAGAATGGGGCGAATCTCGCCAACAGCAACTTAATCAAATCATCGGGGATGCTGCCGCAGAAACCCGCTTTGACATTATGGGTAGCTTAGATGGCAAACATCTTTTGATTGATTTTTCGGGCAAAGACGATTTGGTGGTATGGAATTTTGATGAGAATACGTTTCGGGCCAAAATTTCTGCCCCACCTTATTCTGATGCCTTCTTCAGTCCCAATGGTCAAAAATTAGTGCTTACGACAAGCAATGGTTTTACATACTATGATGTGTCTGACCAGAGCGTAACAGAAGACAAGTATGCAGATTTTCCTGTTTTTGCATCAAAATTGCTGTTTAGCGCGGACGGCACACGTTTGGGCACTCTAAATGTTCAGGGTATTCGCATATGGAATACAGTTAATTGGCGTGAAATCACTTCTTATGATGCCCCAGAAGTAACTGATTTTGGCACAGGCATAATTGATTTTGATTTTAGCCCTGATGGAAAACAAATTTTATTTGGCGACAACGAGGCGAACTTATCCATTTGGGACATAGTTAATGGTGCTGTCCTTAGTTTCCCTAGCGCCGAATACAAATATCAGGTCGAACCTATACGGAGTGTAGCCTTTAATCCTGACCCATCCGCCGAGCACATTTTTGCTAGTGGGAGTGAAAATGGGTTGGCCCTGTGGAAAAAAGCGACTGGCTCAACCTATGAAATTGCTTTGCACTATGGGCAAGGATATGACATTGCCTTCAGCCATGATGGGAAATTAATCGCTTCGGTGGGTTTATATGATGGCGTATTTATTGAGGAAACGAGCTTGGTAATACAAGGTCGTTTGCCGTTGGATAGTTCTTCAGGGGTTGGGCTGGTTCAAAATGAGGCCGAAACACCATCTCGCCCATTGCAATCGTCAGGTGAGGTCGAAACCCCTATCACTACGGTTGCCTTTAGCCCGGATAGCACCATCATTGCGACAGGGGCAGGGAGTTCTTTCTACTGTTATCGCGCTGGTAATGTCCAAGTGTGGCGCGTGCCCGACGTTGAGCTATTGGCAACACTGGAAGACCACACCGAAGAAGTCACCGCTGTCGTTTTCAGTCCTGATGGGTCATTACTAGCCTCTAGCAGCGAAGATGGCACGATTCACATTCGGCGCAGTGATACCTATGAAATTTTGGCGGTTTTAGAGGGACATCTAGGTTATGGAGTGAATTCCATCGCCTTTACTCCAGATGGTCGGTTACTCATTTCCGCCGGAGATGATGGCACCATCCGGCTGTGGGGTATTCCTGAGTAACCCGACCACCTGAGATTATGAAAGCTGGTTAACTACCGGGTGGCGGCGCGACTACCGTCACCTCACGGCCTGTCCGACTGGCATCGGTGGGGAATTGATCTTGTGAATCGCCTACCCCGTCGCCATCCGAGTCGAATTTCGTCGGATCAGTTCCACGTTCTTGCACTTCTACACGATCATTCAAGCCATCACCGTCGGTATCGGGGTTGGTCGGCAGGGTATTGAAGCTGTTGACCTCATCCCCATCGGTGAGACCATCGTTATCACTGTCCGGGTTATTGGGGTCGGCCCGCAGGTCAATTTCTCGACCATCTACTAAGCCATCATCATCCGAATCGGCGTCTTGCGGGTCGGTATCATTTTCAACTTCATCCCCGTCTTCCAAGCCATCGAAATCAGAATCGGCCTCGTTCGGATTTGTTCCGAGCGCCTGTTCTTCCGCATTGGTCAGGCCATCGTCGTCATTATCCTGCTGGGCCGCCGCCGTTGCTGTGATAATTTGCTGGGTATCCAGCGTTGAATAAACCTGCGCTGTCGCCGTCAACAAATCCCGAATGCTCTGATTGGTCAGCGTAATCGGCTGCACATCCGGCGTAGATTTGCGTTCTTTTTCGTCTTCAGGCCAGAAAAACAGCAACAGCAGCAATAGGAGCAGGCAGCACACAAACAAAATCGCCAGCAGCCAGATTGGGAAAGTGGGCCTAACGACCAACTCACCCGCCACCACCTGCTGCTCACCCGATGCCGCAACTGACTGCACCTCTAGGGGATAAATGCGTGTGCCGCCAATCCCCAAACATCCGGCGGAACGGGGACGTGCCTCAAATTTGAAGGAGTCCATTTGACCGGGATTGACCGTAGTAGAGTTGGTCGGCGGGAAGAAACGTAACCCCTCCTCACGGTCACGCGGCGTCACAGTATAAGCGTCGGGGGAATTGCCTTGATTGCGGATGGAGAAGGTCGCCAATTGCCCTTTACGCAGGCGTTTGGGTTGCAAATCCACTACCATCTGATAAAACGGCGAAATAATCAACAGCCCATCCGCACGGGCCACTTCTGCGCCGCGTTTATCGCTGCTAATGCGCAAAGTAAAGGGATGGCGTCCGGCGGTGCTGGTGGGTAGTCGTGGGGGCGCAAACGTGACTGGCAGCACGCCGCTTGTCCCCGGCATCAGTTGAAGGCCCGCTGGTGGAATCGTGACCCATTGGGCCGGGATGCCTTGCACATTAATGTAAAAATGCTCTACCAAATCGCCCTGATTAAAAATTGTGACCTGAGCGTCAGCGCGTAAACCGGGGTCAACACGGATTTCCGGCGGGTTAATGGTAATGGACACATTCGATTTTTGTGGGCCTGCCGGGGCTGGGGCAGGTTGGGCATAGGCAGAGGGTGGGGGCGCATCCCCTGTGACAGTACGGAGTGCATCCCCAGCGCCACCAATCATCGTGCCGCCGACCATGCGTCCGCCGCCTTGATTCAAGCGGAGGGAATACGTTCCGACTTTCAAAACCTTGCCGGAAAGCCATTCCTCGGCGACATTGCTTAACAGCTTGGCGTCATCCAAAAAAGAGCCATTAGTGCTGCCGAGGTCGGTGATTTTATAGCTGCCATCGGGCTGTTTATCAATCCGGGCATGATTGCGCGAGACGCCTTCGCCGCCTAACACAATATCATGCGCCGGGTCGCGCCCGATCATCAATGATAATTTGTTGAAAGGCACGGTTTGGGAAGGTTCAGTGGCGTGTTCAATCACAATATGGTCGCCAGCGGGGGAGGCGGGTTTATTAGACGATTTCGGCTGACCTGCCACCATCGTCAATTGGGCAGGCGACCCCATATTGCTCATTTGAGGTGCGGGGCCAGCAGGCATCCCTCCCGGCGCGGCCAGAGTGTTGCGCAAATTCCCGGTATTCGGCTGTACCCCAGCGACATTGGCTAAGACCAGTCGCTCAATGGCCTGCATGAAATCATAACCCGTCGGGAAACGCTCTTTAGGTGATTTAGCGATGGCGGTCATGACTAGATGGTCAATTTCTGGCGCTAAACCGGGGATGACCTGACTGGGACGGGGTGGGGTTTGTTTGCTGTGTAAATCAATGGCGTCTTTGCGATTAGCAGGCACAAACGGCGGGCGACCCGTCAACAGCTGATAGAGGATGACGCCGAGTGAATAAATATCCGAGCGGGCATCACTTTTGTCGCGGATTTGCTCGGCAGACATATACGGCAGCAGCGGCACCATCGCTTGTTCATCAAGGGCCAGCTTGCCCTTATCCGCCATTGTCGCCATGCCGAAATCCGACACCAACGCCGTGAAGCCAGCCAAATCCGGTGTGCCACCCGGCTCATAGCGCAGCAGGATATTTTCAGGTTTGACCGATTCATGCACCATGCCGATTTTGTGGGCATAATCCAAACCTGCCGCGACCTGCCGTACCAACACGAGGGCTTCATAAACGGCCACACGCTGACCACGACTCACCAACATCCGCAGAGCCGCACCCAAGCTGCCTCCTTGAATATGATCCATGACCAGCACCAACAATTCGCCTTCATCATAATAGGCGTGGATGTCTACGATGTTGGGATGTTGGAGATCGGTGATGCGTGCAGCTTCTTGGGAAAAGGCTTTGCGGAAGGGACGTTGGGCTGCAATTTGGGGATAGATCACTTTAAGGGCGACAGGTCGTCCTGATTCCATGTCGAGCGCCGCAAATACCGCTCCAAGACTGCCCTGTCCCAGAAATGTCTTGATCTGGTAAGGGCCAATCAGTTGTCCAATCCAATCACTCATTCAGGACGCTCCGCAAAAGTTTATTCAATTGTCAAAGTATAAAAGGTGTGGGCCGGACGTTGCGACTCAATAATCTGGGTAGCGATCCCGCGATTGGCCGATGTATTAGCATCCTTGCCCAATTTCAATTTCACTACAAAAGTATAGGGCTTATCGTTCGGCTCTTCAATCTTTGGTTCGACCCCAAACGCCAATTCCAGATGTCGCGCCAATGCCCCTTTTGACCCGCGCCCCATAAACAACTGGGGCAGTTCCTTGACGATGGCTCGCTGGCGATCTTCGGGCAAGGTCGCTGGCACAAAAATATCCACCCAACCGCCTAACCAGCGCAACCACTCCGCCGGAGTCAGCTTGGGGTCAAGATAGAGGTCAAAATTGTCCACAATCCATTCATCGGGCGCATAGACCGACTCAAATAGCAGCAAAAATCGCCCCAAAAATGGATCGTCACTGTAGACCGCTGGCAAATATTGCAACCAACTACTGGCATGGCGCGGAATCCCCTCTAAATGTTCCAATGGGCCATATCCATTGGTGGACGTGATGACGGCACGTGGGGGCGGCGGTTCCGATGGCCCGGCTGGGATGATGGGTGCTCCCGGCGCGGCGGAGGGCAAACGCTCTGGCAAATCCATTGGTGGAGGTGGTGGTGGAGGCTGCATCACTTGTGAGGCGACTGGCGACCCGTAGAACGTCTCACGCTCAATTTCCGGCTCTAACGCGGGTGGCGTTGGCGTTGGTGGCGGAGGTGTTGGTTCAGGTGGCTTGGCGGCGACCTCCGGTGCTTTAGGCGGTTTTGGTTCCTTAGCCTTTGGCGGCGGGGGTTCAGCCGGCGGTGTGACCCGTTCCGGCGAGACTGCCATCGTTTCTTTTAATGGAGCGGGTTCGGCGGGCGCTTCTGGCGTGGGCGGTGCCGCGGGTGCTGGTTGGGCCGCCCCCATCACCATCGTTTTATCCAATGGCTTTTTGGGGGATGGGGCTTCAGCCTGACCTGCCTCGATAATCTGATCGAAGGTTAGCACATATGGCCCCACACTGATGGTATCGCCGGGTTTCAACTGCACGGGTTGATTGGGTTCAATCCGATTGGTATTGACCAATGTCCCATTGCTGCTACCCAAATCTTGCACGGTGAGGCCGCTGCTGATGAGGGCAAACTCAGCATGTTCCCGCGAGATTTTGTTATGAGGTAATGCCAAGCCATTCGAGGCTAGGCGTCCGATTTTGAATCCAGCGCCTGCCACCTCGATATGATCTACGGTAATGTCTGGGCCAGTTACACGCAGTACCGCGCGTCTTTGTTCAGACACAAATATCTCCTTTTGTTGGGTGGACTAATCACTGTCAATGGTGATGTCATGGCGCTGTGAAGCCACGACGCCGTGTGCCACAATCTCAAGCGTTTGCACGGCTTCCCCACGTTGGGCTTTGCCACCCGACCATGTGACCGGGAATAACTCAATCGAGCGGATGAAATCAATCCCCGGCACGGTTTGCAGGCAGGCAATCAAATCCGAAACATGCAGATCACGACCAAAGGGCCAGCCTTTGCCACGCGGCCCGCCGATGATGGGGTTGAGATATTCAAACAGGCGTTTTTCAACCGCCTCGCGCACCCGTTCAGGGTCAAAATGGGCACTGGCACGCAGCCGAATCCGCGTCTGCACCCAATAATAGGCCGGTGATGTGACATCCAAGCGGGTCGTAATCAGGCGGCGCATATCCAAGAAATCGCGCACCAGTTTGACCATCGCATCGTCCAACTGTAATTCTTCCGGCCCGATATAACCATTGGGATTGACCACACGCGGAATCAACAGCACCTTAACTTCCCCGATAGCCGAGTTGGGCGGCTGCAAGGCAAACACCCGCGCAATGTCACCCGGTACGGATTGCAGGGCCAAATATTCAAAGTCCGGCGCGGTTACGGCCCGACCCAGTGAGCGCAGATAACCGGGGACACGCAGTTTGGCGTCTTCGATACTTTCTTGGTCAAGCCCACCTGTCGCGGGTTGGCGATTCGATACGCGGTCAATATAGGGAATGCTAGACTTAAGGACATTCAACGCGCCCTTTTGCACGTTGCCCATCGCGCCACCGCCATACCGATAATTGCGCATCACCAACGCACTGTTACGCGGGGGAATCAGGCCATAACGCCGAATCGTGCCATCGCGCTGCGGCATGACCGGGCCAAAGCGGACTTCTCCGCTGGCACTATCAATGGTATAGTGGCGATCTTCCGGCCCTGAACCCGAAAAATCCGGGACTTCCGTCCAGATTTCAATTTCCTCATTGCTAATCCGCACCGTTAACTGTTCATTCGGCAGACGCGGCAAGACGGGCTTATTTTGCAGATAGAATTTTTGACCGGGAGCACCATCGCTACGGCCTAGAAACTCATCTTTGAGCAGCGAGGCATGGGTCGCCGGAACGGTAATTCCCCATGACCCAGAACCAACTTTTTTCACCAATGGGCTGCGGCGATAGGTCGGTACCCCCGGTTGGGGATCATTTAAACGGACACGTACCCAATAGGCTCGGCGCCCATCAATCTCACCACGCACCATCTTGGGCAGATGCACCCGCGCCAAGCCAGACATGTTAAAGCCGCGTGTGCCATCCATGTCAATTTCGCAGTTTGTCCACTCCACCGGGGCAACACTTGAAAGTGCCTGCCAGCTATAAGGTGGCTGGGTGGGGTCAATACCAGCGCCCGCCGCAAGGTCTAAATCGAGTTCCAAACCCAAAATGTGATACGACAAATCCTCGTCAAAACCAAAATAGACGGCATCCCCGGCATGGGGTGATTCGGCAAAAATATAAAAGCCCTCAAAGCCTGCCGTCAGTCGCTTCATATTTTGTTCCACATACTTACGACTTTGACCCTGACTATCACGCGCCGCGCTGGTCATTACATAATCGAGCTTGGCGATGCGAATGGTATAGGCATTATCCGTCGAAAATATAATGGCAGGTTCAGTCTCCGTGCGGGTGGTAGAAATTTCCGTCGCATTCGGAATCTCAATCGGATTCTCTTGGGGGGCCGAAAGCCAAAGCGTCACCCATGTCTTGGCATATTCCGGCTCACGCAGTTTCATGCCAATCAGTTCCATAAATTTGATATAGTGACGATCCGGCACACGATTCAGCCGATAGAGCATAATATCCATCAGCCACGCAAATAGTTCCAGTAACGTAATCCCCGGATCGCTCAGGTTATGGTCTGTCCACTCCGGCGTGTATAACGGAATACGCCGCATGGCCTCTTGTACCAAATCTTGAAATGTCCGGTCATCCAGACGAGGGGCATTCAGAGACATAGCGTTTCCTTATGGCACAGTTTCGGGTTCTGACTCAATTTGGTCAGGCAAGAGATAAAACGGAAAAACTAGGCTACGTGGGTCTTGGGTTGTTTTGATAATATAACTCACTTCAATCATCAAGACACCATTATTTTCATAATGCGGTTCGGCCTTCACTTTGGTCAGGGTAACGCGCGGCTCCCAACGACCCAACGCTTCTCGCACATAGCGTTCGGCCAGCGCACACGTCTCTAAATTATTCGGAGCAAAGACCAATTCTTGAATCCGACAGCCAAAATCGGGCCGCATCACACGCTCCCCCGGTGATGTGCTGAGGATAATTTGAATGGCCTGTTGGATTTCGCTGTCCCCCTGTGTCAAGGCAAGCTGTCCACGATTATCAATCTGTGGTGGGAAAGCCCATCCACGCCCAATCAGGTCTTTCGTCATCAAAAACCGTCCTTACGAAAAATCTTACACAAGACGCTTAGGCATCTTGTTTCTAAAATAGCGATTAATTAATCTTTACCAGACCTGCTTGCAAGGTCAAAGTTGCCGAACCACGCACCTCGGCAGTTGTGTTGCCCTGCGCCGAAAAGGTCATGCCCTTGACGGTTGTATTGCCATTACTTTCGACATTCACGCTGGACGTACCTTTAACATCTACCGTCATGCCTTGCAGAGACATACCTTGTTGAGCGCGAATATCCACCTTACCTGTTTTTGATTGCAGCGACAAATCACCCTGTGCCACAATCTCGATTTTGTCCTTGCTGTCAATCGTAATCTTCTTTTGCTGGGTATCCATCTTGATCGTAGTATTGCTCTTGGCGTCCACAATTTCGATGTATTCCTCACCGCCATCTTGGTCTACAAAGCGAATGGTATGGCCGGTGCGGGTTTTAATCACACGGGTTTTGACCTTGCCACTCACTGAGATCTTGCTGATGGCTTCAGGGGGAGCATCCTTGCCATTAAACAGACCACCAATGATGTAGGGGCGGTTAAAATCGCCATGTTCAAAGGCAATCAACACCTCGTCATTGACTTCGGGCAGAAAATAAATGCCGCGTTGTGCGCCAAACCCCGGGCCAGCAATACGCGCCCAAAAACTTTCCTGACCAGAATCCAGCCAAGGATATTTGACCTTCACCATCCCCCAATCACCTTGACCACTGTTGGAATCAGCGCTGATATTGTTGTTGGTGACAATCGCCGTCACCACACCATCCCAGCGCGGTTCTTCAACCGGGGTCGCCAAGAGTTCGGTCATTAGGGCCGGGCGCAACCCCTCCACGGTGAAATAGGTAATCATCGCGCCTTGTGCCGTATAAACATGGCGTACCGAGGTTAGTTTATATTTACCGCTAAACTTGCTGCCGATCTTTTTCAACTCAACAATCATGCCCGCCTTGAGTTTGGGCATACCGCGAGCTTCGCCCTCGGCTTCGATGAATCCACTGTTGATTTCATCCAAGATAGCCTTAGCTACTGCATCGGCATCAGCTTGGCTCTGGACAGGCGAACGCACCTCGATCTTTTTGGCAGCACTCAGGGCCGATTGCGCCGCCTGCCCACCCCATTTACCAAAACCAACGGAGGGGGAAGTTTTGCTGGTGGTAACTTTCCCAATAATGGGTTCTTTTATCTTAGGGTCCCACCCCTTGACTGTGACCTCATCAACCTGTTCGGTAATGGTCATGCGCGGGTGAAAACGGCGCAAATCATCACCCCATTCGAGAACCTCAGCGCCGCCGGAAGGATCGGGTTTGCGGAAATAGAGTGTGCCGTCTTGCACAAAAACCTCATACCCAATGCGTTCGGCCCGCTGCTGCAAAAATGCCATGTCGGTAATGGCATTTTGGAACACATGCTTAAAAACTTCAGTGGTTGCTTGAACTTGTGGAGTCAAACTCGCGTTGCCAGCAATTTGTTGGGCAATATCCGAATCTTTGACGTTCTGCCAAACCTTCGTTTTCGATTCCCGATGCAACCGATGGCTTTTCGCATACCCGCGCACGGTAATCGTAGCATTCGTGCCATCTTCAAAATCGGGTTCGACAGCCGTAATCTCCCCCTTAAATACGGGGAGTTGGGTTCTAGGATCATCGTTATCGCTCATCGAAATTTCGACGGGCGCTCCCAATGGGAAGTCGTTCGAGTCCACCATTGTGAGTTCATCATCGCTAAACGTCAGCGAAAACATATCCGGGATGGATAGGCTGCTATCTACCACGAACTCGATCATCTTGTCCATCGTGGCGACTTTCAATGGAGCGCCGTTGATTTTTACTATCGCTTGACCGAGTATTTCGGCATTACGTTCACCACTGGGCATTCGCTTAGTCTCCTTCGGGCGCGTTATTGGTTAGGAACAACCAACGGCGTGCCATTGGGCACTTTATTCGGGTTATCAACATTGTTCGCTTCGGCTACCTGACGATAATTGGCAGCATCACCCGTCTGTTGAGCGGCTACCGTATCCATACGCTGACCCTGTTGGGATGTCGCCACTTTGGGGGTTGCCGCCGCGCCACCACCGCCACCACTGCTGGAATAATCATCCACATCAATCAACTGCTCAAGGGTAATATCCACAGTGGTACGGACGGGCGTGCCATCCGGCAAAAACAACGTGTATTTCTGCTGGATATTGGTCAACACCGCCTCAAAATTCAGACGCCCCCAACGAAACGACACTTTGGGGGGACGGCTTTTACCCGTCGTTGCGTTTTTGGTCTGCTCCGCAACCGCCATCATTTTCCAAATTTTGTCGGTGTGGTCACGCACATCGCTTTGATCGGCAAAGGTATCGAACAGAAGCTGCACTTTGAGCACCTGATTTCCACCCTGCTTAAACACGATTTCAGGGACGTTTTTCCCCTTAGCGGGTTTCTTTTCCCACTGATTTTGTTTGGTCAATGTGTATTCGAACGGGTTGAACATACATTCAACCGTTTCACCCGTTGTCATATTGACCAATTTGGCTGGGGCCAGACCCCCTTTGGTTGGCATCCTTATTCCTCCAACATCTAACAATTACCGACTTCGACGTTCACGCTCAACCTTTAGGCGGCGCTGTAACAAGCGATAAACTTCGTTCGCCATTTTTTCAACTTCGGCCTTATCCGCCCCTTCCCCTTCACCCTCATTATTTTCAGTGCCACCCGAAGGTGCTGCCGATGTCATGGGCGAGGCAGGGGTTTCGCGCTGAATGGCGGTTGTTTGCACCGAGGGCGCAACGTCCACATTCGGCATGGGTGGGCCATCCCGTTGAATGGGTGTATCTACAGGTAAATCAAGCAGTGATAACAATCCCTGTTCGGATTGGGTATTCGTCGTTTCCGGCGCAGGTGCTTCGGCTCTTTGGACAGCGGTATTTACTGTTTCGGGCGAACTTGACCGCTGCACTGGCGACCCACCGGGCGAGGCAGATGGCGCAGGCGGACGGGCCGATTCCGGCGAGGGCGGATTTAATGAAATATCTCGGTGTCGAGTTCGGCCAATCGGCGGCATCAAAACAGGCGGTGGGGCCTCTTGTATCGGCGCTGCTTCGGTGAACGTTCCCGACATTTCCAACGCTTCATCCAAACTCACCAACTGCTGTGGCAGGGGCGGTGCATCAAAAGCCTCATCTAATGGGATAGCCCGCCGTTGGACTGTTGGCTGTGGCATATCAGGTACTTCTGACCACGTATCGGATGTATCGGGCATATCCGGCGTTTCAGGCATCCGTGCCACCCGACCAACAGGCGCAGCAGAGGGTGTAGATGATGATGCAGCGGGCGGGGTGATCGCAGGCGCGGCATAGTTGATATTTTCAACCGGGCGCGGGCTAAATTCCGCACTATCCATCACGGCTTGACCTGTAATGCGTCGTTCAAAAGGAGGAGGCGCGGATTCAAAAGGGAATTCTGAGCGCGGATGCTCCTCGATCTCATCTATCACGCGGGTGTAGGCTGTTCGTTGCACCATCGGTTGAATGGCGGGTTCAGAAGCCTCTATCCGCTTGGCCCGCACCACTTGGGGTTCACTCCGCTGAACAGGCGCTTCAGCTTGGGCAATCGCCGCGCTTAATTGATCGGCTGTATAGAATCGTCCCGCATCGGGTTGTGTCGGCCAGTCATCCATCGTCCATGATGCGGAAGGTGTATCCGCAGGTTTGCGCTGAATATTTTCTGATTCTTCAATCACGCTGGGTGCTGATGCAAACGTCTGGTCAACAGGCCCTGCAGATGAATCGGGTTGGCTGGATGGAGGTGTTTGACCTGCCTGTGCAGTGGATGTAGAGGGACTGGATGGCTGCAATGCGGTAGATGATTGCACCGATGCACTAGGCAAATTTCCCGCAGTTTGGGCGGCTTGCTCCCCAGCAGGTGAGGTCGGCGACTGCTCAATCAGCGTCTGGGTAAATTCTTGTGGGTCGTCTTCCAAAATATCGGCTGGACTGGCCTGAACGTTAGAAGGCGCAGTGCGTGGTATGGGCGCTTCAGCTTTCGCAATTGCCGCACTCACCGCCTCGTTATAATCGGCAGAATCGGACGTGTCCCGCTCATCAGTGTCATATTCGGCGGAATCCTCCCCGTCCTCAAATGTCCCCGGTAAGGCATCCGGCATATCATCAAATGAATCGTCCTCAAAATCATCCGCCGATTCAGCGGTGGGTTCTGCCAACCCAAATTCCTCGGCCATGTTGCGCACACCCATATATTCAACTTTGGACACCACACGGCGCTGCACAGGCGGCGGTTCAGCCTCAGCGGGTTCGGGCGTCGGTTGAGGTGGGGCGTTGCGCGGCGTTACCGGACGTTGGGGTGGCGGTTCATAACGACCACTGGCCTGCACAGGCCTAGATGTCGGGGGCGTCTTGGTGATTTTTTGGCTATCAGGTTCAGCGTCCCGGTGCAAGAAACTTTCACCCGTGACCCGGCCCATTGCTTTATGCAAATTGTAAATGGCCTGAAGATCGGCAGGCATCGGTTCATCTTCTCTGGTAGGCTGTACCGATGACGGCTGACCAGAACGCCGAGCAGGGGCTTTGGCGGGTGGGCGTGACCAATCGGATGGTGGTTGGGGTGCAAATTCCTCCGCTTCCCAATCATAATCCTGCTCATCACCTTGATTCCATACCATCGGCGGGGTTTCCCAATCCGCATGGCGATGGGGTAGACGTGAAATGACCATACGCCGGACTTGGGCCACACTGCGTTGCAGCAGACGTTGACCGAGGCTGCCAATGGGTCGGCGACGATTGAGTATACCAGTGGGTTTGCGTCGAATAATCATTGTTGTTGACTCCAAGTCAGCCTCAGGCTGTCTAGGGAATATAGTCGTGTACCACTAGTTCTAGCGACTCGATAGCCACGGCCCCCGTGTCGGATTTAAGGGTGGGGCCAGTCCATTTCACCGGGATGGCTTTGTCAAAATTCCAACGGGCCAATTCACTTTTCATCGAATCGTACATCACCACCGAAACGGAATAGGTCGCGGGCTGCACCTGACCACTCAAGAGGTCTTTATATAAAGACAGCAATTCTTGGCTGGCAGTCAGCCCTCGTTTCAAAATAAGCCGTCCACTCTTGCGGCGCACAGGCAGCACATGGGTATATTCGTTGAGGCCGCCTTCTTTTTGATCCTGCGTTTCGATCTCAAGCGTCGGAAGCGTACATTCGGTAAACGCAGCCATCGGCGAACCGTTGATCTCGATTACAAAACTATGGGCGCTAAAGGCTTCTTCAGACATCGTTTCCTCGCTCGTGGACTATCGTGTTTTTCGGAAAGTCCCCAACCGTTCTTGTTCTCGTTTAATATCACGCAGCAAAAGGGCATATACCCGTTCTGCGACGTCTTTGGGCGAAACGTTATGGTCGCTGTTGGTTGCGCCTTCGTCCCCACCGCTATCAGCATCATCGGCCCGCTGTACCATCTCTGGCATCACAGTGGAAGGGGTGTCATCCGATTCTATCGGCGCTTCCATCGGCACACGCTGAACGGCCTCAGGAGCCTCGGATGCGATAGGTTGACTGCGGCGCGGTGGTTGCAAATTGGCCTCGGACGATGGGCCATAATTCATTTGATACCGCCGCTGATATTGTTGGGCTGCTTGCTGTGCTTGTTTGCCGATTCGACCAATACTCATTACATCTACCTATAATCATTCCCCACGCTGGTTAATCTGGCTGACATAGCCCACCCAGCGCACTCGTTCTCGATGATCCATATTCAAGATTTCCGCCCGTGACCAATGCAAGTGCATCGCTAGGAAGGCTACCTCTTCATGCAGGCGGTCTAAAGGGTAGCCTACGATCCCCCCGATAGAGAGACCTCGACGGTAAAATCATGATTGCAGTTCGGGCATTTCACCCCCACTTTGGTCACACCGTCTCCATTAATTTCTTGATAAAAGTCTTGTAGATAGGCTAGATCAGCCGCAAAAAATTTCTCAATCATGACAGGCGTCACTTCACGGATTGTTCCCAAGCGAGTGATAACCCGTGACAGCAAAATGACCGTCAAATACGCCTCATTTTGACGGACTTTGGGGTGTCGCAGCGGCTCAATTTCATCCAATGCCGTCGCTAAACGCATCGTTCCTTCTTTATGAACGTTGCCATAATCATCCACATAGCCACGTGGCAGCGTGAAATCGAACTCGGTTTGTAACATGGATTCCTCTAATTTGGCTTGCAAAAATAGGTCAGTAGGGGCGATTTCTTAACCGCCCCTCCATTAGGCTTGATAATCTCAGAACTACGTCACACGGGCGATATATTCGTGGACGATAGTAAGTTCTTCAATCCCGATTTCATTGCTGTCGGATTTGACACTTGGGCCAGAAATCTTGGACGGCCACCCTTTTTCAAAATTCCAACGGGCGACTTCTGTGCCTTCTTGGTCGTACATGATGATCGAGCCATCCTTGCGGGCGGAAGTGACGTTGCCGTCTTCGACCATCTTGCGCCAATCCCAGAAGTCCATATTGGCGGTGATGCCACGTTTCAAGGTCACATCACCCCATTTTAGGCGTCCGGGCACCTTACGAACGATTTCCTGACCACCCGGCCCCATGACTTTGTGGACGACCACTTCGCTTTCAGAGCCGAGACCCGCGCATTCAGTGAAAAAGCCACTGACCACACCGGCGACTTCAATTGCGAAATTAAATGAAACTAGGGGATCGCCCGATACTGCGTCTTTACCTGCTGGCATAAAATCCCTTCTCCTTAAACACTAATTGAACTCAGAACGGCCCCGGTTGGCTTATTCGCCGCCTTCGGGTGCCCATTGACTGATGCGGATAATCAAGAATTCGGCGGGTTTGACGGGTGCAATACCGACTTCCACAATACATTGGCCCAGATCGCGGATTTCCACTGGATTGAGTTCTTCATCGCATTTGACAAAGAAAGCCTCTTCCGGTGTACGCCCAAAGAGCGCTCCACTACGCCACTGCACTTTCAGGAAGGAGGTAATATCACGACGCAGCCGCGCCCACAGCGAGTAATCGTTGGGTTCAAACACGGCCCATTGGGTACCACGTTCAATGCTCGCCTCAATCATGTTGAACAGACGACGAACGTTGATATAGCGCCAAGAGGGATCGCTGGTGAGGGTACGCGCACCCCACACACGGATACCACGTCCGGGGAAGCTGCGGATGCAGTTCACACCAACCGGGTTCAGGCCATCTTGTTCACCTTTAGTGACATTCACTTCAAGGCCCACCACGCCACGCAAAATTTCGTTGGCGGGGGCTTTGTGGACACCACGAGTTTCGTCAACACGGGCATACAAACCAGCCAGCAAACCACTCGGCGGCACAAAATGGGTCTTGCCCGCTTTCATTGGGTCAGAGACTTCAACCCAAGGATAATACAGGGCAGCGCGGGTGGTATCGTAATTAACCGTCATGCGCCAATCATAGACTTCCTGCGGGGTCAAACCGGGCGGGCAGTCCAAAATGGCGAATACATAGCGGGTGCGTTCGCAGAAGTCAATAATGGCCGTCTGCACAGTTTGCACCCCTTTGCCATCCAATTCACCTGCTTGGAAGGCGCTCATCAGGTCAGGCGCGACAATCATGGTGACATCGGGGATGGCTTCAATACCACCCAAGCCCGTGCGGGCCGCCAATTCACCTTGATAGTCCAAAATGGTGACAGCTTTGGTCTCAACCTTGCCACCCGTCAAGTGAACTTCCCCAGCCGGAGCCAATTTGGTGTCTTTGGCAACGACCTTGACATCCACCAGTTTGGATTGGGCCTTGACCACCGTTTCAACATACTGCTTGTCACCCTTCTTCAGGTTGACATTGGGGAAACTTTCGGTCTGTGAGCCAGACTTAATTACAAGGGTAAAGGTGGCGTCCGCACCCTCTTCTTTGGCGGCTTCGGGCTTCACCGAGGCTTGGATGTTGTTGCCAGCCGGGCCGCCCGCCTTTGCAGTGATTTCTAAAACATCGCCACTTTTATCGACAGCAGCGACAGTCGCTTTGGCGGGTAGGCCTTTTGCGCCATCCGCAGCAGCGCCGAGGGTCTTAACCGAAACAATATAAGCACGAGTGCCGCCATTGTTGAAATAGCCCCACACCGATTCGGGTAGGTAGGCCCCTTCAACAAAGTTGCCAAAGTGCTGTTGATATTGTGACCAATTGGTGACAAGGGTGGGCTTGCCAACGAGATTATTGCCATTGCGGGGGTCTGCCGCTTTTTCGGTGTACCCCACAAATGCCGCCACCGCAGTACCGACCGCTTCAATGGGTTTAGTCCCGCGATCCACTTCTTCTACATAAACACCGGGTGACAAATACGAGGGTGCCATATCAGTGCATCTCTCCTGAAAATTAGCTGGTTAAACCGGACAATTTTTTGACGTAAAAGCCTTTCTAACGATACGCCTCCTTCCGTAAGCGTTTATAGGCAGGTTGCCCTTCATCATAGTGAATTAGAGCTAGACGGACAAATCGTAGCTTTTGCTGGGTACGGTGATTTTCTGGCGTTTGGGTTTTCGGCCTTCTATCGTTACTGCTACATCATATTCACCCGGCTCTAAGTAGGCAAATATGAAACGACCATCGGAGTCGGTTTGTACAACTTCGCCCCGATTGAGCAGTTCTACTTCTATCCCAGCCCCAACCGGGTCTTGTTTATCTATAACCCGTCCACCGATGTGATAGATTGCGACATCTTCGGCGGTAATGACTTCTGTTGGGGGATGCTGGGACTGCCCGATACGATAGATGGCAGTAAAGACCACTGGGGCTTCAATGGCCCGCTGCGTATCGAGCGAAACAGTCACCACAAAATTGATGCTGGGCTTCAATTGATTTTCCATTACACCCCAGAGGTCGGGCATGTTACGCACCGCATCTGAGGGGAGAGCGACTTTGGTGGGCATATCAAAAAGCTGATCTTGCACCACGCCGACCCCCATCTCTGGTTTAATGGTGGGAAATTGCGAAAGGGTATGCAGTACACGCCATAGCAGTTGGTGTTCATCTTCCGGGTTTTTGGCCCAGACAGTAATCAGGTAGCTCAAGTCAACCCGCTTGGGCATATAGACCTTACGCGCTTTGCCATTATCTTGATGCTGCACCTGATAGGTAGTGGCGGCCCGCAGTTCGGTATTCTCACGAATATCGTAGAGATAGAGATTGATGGTGGGGCGGCCTAACGTCGCAGTCCATTCACCAGTCGGTTGGTCAAACGCAATATCAATATTGCCTGAATTGAGTTTGCCATATTTGACCAGAATGTCACGCAGCGTCTCGTCAAGGTCTTGAATCATACGACCACGTCCTTAAAAAGGTATTGCTTAATTATCCAAGTGCCGAGTGTCTGCCGACTTCTACATCATTTCCTCTTCTTCAGGTTCTTCTTGGCGCTGAAGATTGGGATCACGCATGGGCTGTACCAATTCCTCTTCATCCTCTGCCTCTTGGCGTTGGAGATTGGGGTCACGTTTGGCCTGAAGCATCTCCTCTTCTTCGGGTAGCGCCTCACGCTGGATGGCAGGATCGCGTTTCGCCTGAAGCATTTCCTCTTCTTCGGGCATGGCCTCACGCTGAATCCGCATGGTCTGAATTTCTTCGACCCGTTTGGCCTGTGTCGAAGCGGGCTGACTCGCACTTTGCGAAGCGACGGATTTTGCCATGTGGTCGGCCTCACGCTCATAAGCATCATCGGCTGGGCCAAGCGTTAATCCGCCAGACGGGGCTTGTCCGCCTTGCTGAACCACATGCGTCAATTCATGATGAATGAGTTCTTGACCTTCGCTTGTGCCGGGGCTATAGGAATTGGCACTGAAGTAGATGTCGCTGCCTGTCGTAAAGGCTTTTGCGCCGAGCGACTTGTTCAGTTGATCCGATTCACTATCGGTATGAACCTTGACACCGGAGAAGTCATATCCCATTTGAGTGCTGGCTGAGGCTTGGATTGCACCATCAAGGCTACCGCCACTGCCGCGTTTGCTATTGATGCGCTGGCTGATCTCATCATTAATTGCCCCCCCATCTTGCATGACACTGCGTTGAACAGCAGTAATCATGCGCTGCACGGCTTGATTGCCATGTGTGCGCTGCATACTGAGTACAGCGTTGGTGGGAGCGTCATGAGAACTGTCAACGTCTGAGGATTCTTGCTGATGGGCTTTTTTGAGTGCCGCTTCTTCGGCTTGTTGAACATGAATACGGTCAAATCTTGACATTATATCCCCTCTCCTCAGCGTTTACACAATTCATGTCTTAGGCAGATACTGTCATTCTATCACGAAACAATTTTTCGCAAGAATTTACAAAAACATTCAATAACAAATTTTTTACGATTACTCGGTAAATTTTGTATACTGCCTCATCATCATTATAGGTCAAAATCTCTCGCACGCGAACTGGCTCACACAGCGCGATTGCCGATGGATTTATGCGAAGTATACGAATTGCTTGACAAGCTCCAAACCCCCTCATACAATCTACGCACTTTTTAAATTTAAGTCAAGTTGTATAACGATGTTACACGACCTATCCACCATCAAAAACAGCCCGCGCCGTGAGCGCCGTAGCCGTCCGACCCAAATGAGGTTCGAGACGCGATTTTGCGTTGGATAGGGTAAGTAAACCTAAATTTTCACCAGACGCAGCGCCCCGAACCTCACCAAGTTCGGGGTTTTTTGTTTCTAGGCCAAACAAGGGAAATTAAAAATCATGAGCATCAAAACAGGCATTTTCGGCGCAGCAGGGTATACGGGGTGGGAATTGATTGGTCTCTTGCATACCCATCCTACCATGTCCATCCATTTTGCCGTCTCCGACAGTAACGCAGGCGAGATGGTCGGCATTAATGGCTTGAAATATGTGAAACAACACGAGGCCGCTTTGGATGAAGTTGACCTCGTGTTTTTGTGTACCCCCCATCTGGCTTCCGCGCCCCTCGCTGCCAAAGTATTGGACGCCGGAGCAAAGGTGGTAGACCTTTCGGCTGACCTCCGACTCAAGACCCCCGAAAGTTTTGCCAAGTGGTATCAACACGAACATCCCGTCCCCGCCTTGCTCCCCACCGTCTATGGTCTACCGGAACTCAATCGTCATGAAATCGTCGGCAAAGAGGTGATCGCCAACCCCGGCTGTTACCCCACCAGCAGCATCCTCGGCCTTGCTCCCCTTGCCAAAGCAGGCGCATTAAAACCCGGCGCACCTCTCATTATTGACGCCAAGAGTGGGGTCAGCGGGGCGGGCAAAAATCCCAAACCCGACCTGCACTTTGTCGAAATCTTTGGCGACTTTAAGCCCTACAACATCGGACGCACCCATCGGCACACTGGGGAAATTGAGCAGGAACTTCATGCCCTTGCTCCCAACGCTGGCCCGATTATCTTTTCGCCCCATCTGCTGCCAGTGGATCGTGGCATCCTCTCGACTATTTACGCACCGCTGGCTGATGGGTGGGATTATGCCAAAGCGCGTGAACTCTATACCGACATGTACGCCGATGAGTTACTGGTCAAAGTTCTACCTGAAGGCCAAACCGCTCGTTTGAAAGATGCCGTCCGCACCAATCGCGCCGTAATCTCGCTGACCCAAGCCGCCCCTGATCTGCTGATTATCGTCTCGGTAATTGATAATCTCCGTAAGGGGGCTGCCAGCCAAGCTGTACAAAACGCCAATATTCTATTCGACCTGCCGGAAACCGCTGGCCTATTGGAGAACTAATCATGACCATCGTTCTCAAAATTGGCGGTAACGAACTCGACACTCCCGGTTTCATTGATGAACTGGCCGAGGTCGTCAAAAAAATCGCCCCTGTAGTGCTGGTGCATGGTGGAGGGCGTGAAATCAGTAGCACCCAAGAAAAATTTGGCGTCAATCCGGTCTATGTGGATGGCCTGCGCGTGACGGATGGGCATTCTATGTGGATTGTCGAAATGGTCTTGTGCGGCTCGATTAACCCGCGCATTGTCCGCCGATTTCAATTGGGTGGGGTCGAAGCACAAGGTCTCAATGGCTCAGATCGGGGTTTGCTGCGGGCCAAAAAATTAGAGCATCCCCAAGGCGATTTGGGTCGAGTGGGTGAAGTCACCGCTGTTCGTGCCGAAATTCTCGACGATTTGCTGGCGCAGGGTGTAACACCAGTCATCGCGCCGATCTGTTTGGGGGATGATGGCGCATTCAACGTCAATGGAGATTATGCCGCCGGAGCAATCGCCAAAGCCCTCAATGCCGAAAAAGCCATTTTTATCAGCAATGTCCCCGGCGTGCTGCAAGAGGGGCAGATTATTCCGACTCTAACCCCCGTCCTTGCCGCCGAATTAATCGCCAGTGGGGTCATCCAAAAAGGCATGATCCCCAAAGTGGAAACCGCCCTCGAAGTTGTGAAATCGGGGGTGGCCCAAGTCGTTATCACCAACCTTGCCGGAGTCGCCACTGGCACAGGTACCGTCGTAGTCAATCAATAATTATTTAGGAGAACACCAACCGCATGACCATGACAAGCACCGATCTCAACACCGACACCCTCGCACAAGGGAAAAACCATCTCGCCCAAACCTATGCCCGTGCCCCATTTGTGATTACACATGGCGAAGGCATGACCGTCTGGGATTCCAACGGCAAATCGTATCTCGATTTTGTGGCGGGCATCGCGGTGATGGCCCTCGGTCACAGTGACCCCGGCGTCGTCCAAGTGATGCAAGAGCAGGCCGCCACACTAATGCACGTCAGCAATCTGTATTACACCCCCACCCAAATCCAACTGGCTGCCCAACTCTGCGAAAGCTCATTTGCCGATAAGGTCTTTTTCTGCAACAGCGGTGCGGAAGCCAACGAAGCCTGTATCAAATTTGCCCGGAAATATGCCCGCGCCAATGGGCATCAGGATAAAACCGAGATCATCGGGTTTTCCCATGCCTTTCATGGTCGTACCATTGGCGTCCTGTCCGTCACCCCCAAACCCCAATATCAAGATGCCTTCCAACCTTTGATGCCGGGGGTCACTATTTTGCCTTACAACGACATCGAAGCCGCCCAAGCCGCCATTGGCCCGCATACGTGCGCCGTCATGATCGAGCCGATTCAAGGCGAGGGGGGGATTCACGCCGCCACCCCTGAATTTTTACAGACCCTGCGCGACCTCTGCGATCAACACGATGCCCTCTTGATTTTTGATGAGGTGCAGTGTGGCTTGGGGCGCACGGGTGACTTATGGGCACATACCGCCAGCGGGGTTACGCCCGATTTGATGTCGCTTGCCAAGCCCCTTGCGGCGGGTCTGCCCATCGGCGCGGCCCTGATGACCGACAAAGTGAATGCGGCCCTTGCCCCCGGCGATCATGGTAGCACCTTCGCGGGTGGCAGTGTGGTGTGTGCCGTCGCCAGCTATGCCCTCAGCCGCATCAACACGCCTGAAATGTTGGGCCATGTGCAGGAAATGGGTGAATATTTGATGGAACGCCTTGCCGAACTGAATTCCCCGCATATTGTGGACGTGCGTGGACGTGGTTTGATGGTTGGTATGGAATTGGATTTCCCCGCCACCGAAGTGATACACGCGGGCTATGACGCGGGATTCTTGCTGGTCAATGCTGGCCCGAACGTCATCCGTTTTGTCCCGCCTTTGATTGTTGAAAAACAGCACATTGACGCGCTGATTACTTTTCTATCATCTTTTTTAGCCAGTAAATAAGGAGCAATCATCATGAGCAGCAATGGAAACGGCAATAGCAACGGCCTCCCACCTGTTAAAAAAGTCGTGTTGGCCTATAGCGGTGGTCTGGATACCTCGGTCATCGTGCCGTGGCTGAAAGAAAATTACCACTGCGAAGTCATCACCTTTACCGCCGACCTCGGTCAAGAAGATGAACTGGACGGTTTGGAAGAAAAAGCGATTAAAACCGGGGCGACCAAAGCCTATATCCGCGATTTGCGTGAGGAATTTATCACCGATTTTATTTTCCCCTCGCTGCGGGCCAGTGCCATCTATGAGCGCGAATATCTGCTAGGCACATCCTTCGCTCGCCCCCTCATCGCCAAGCATATGGTTGAGGTCGCTGAGACCGAAGGTGCAGATGCGGTCTCACATGGCTGCACGGGCAAGGGCAACGACCAAGTGCGTTTTGAAGTCACCACAATGGCCCTCAATCCCAAACTACGGGTGATCGCCCCTTGGCGTGACCCGCTGTGGACAATTCGCAGCCGCGAAGACGCCATCGCCTATGCCGAAAAACATAATGTGCCGATTGCCCAAACCCTGAAAAGCATCTACAGCCGTGACCGCAATCTGTTCCATATGAGTCACGAAGGCGGCCCATTGGAAGACCCTTGGATTACTCCCGAAGAATCCATGTTCACCCTGAGTCAATCGCCCCAAAGTGCCCCCGACAAAACCACCACTATCGTGATTGGCTTTGAAGAAGGCTATCCTGTGTCGGTCAATGGTGAAAAACTTGGCCCGTTGGCACTGATGCAAAAACTCAACCAACTCGGTGCGGAAAACGGCATTGGGCGGGTGGATATGGTCGAAAATCGTTTGGTTGGCATGAAATCTCATGGCGTCTATGAAACCCCCGGTGGCACGATTTTGTTTAAGGCCCATCAGGTCTTGGAAAGCGTCTGCCTTGACAAAGAAACCCTGCACTACAAACAAATCATTAGCCTGCGTTATGCCGATCTGGTCTATAACGGCAAGTGGTTCAGCCAACTGCGCGAGGCCCTCGATGGTTTTATCGCCGTGACCCAACGCAGTGTAACAGGTGAAGTCCGCCTCGATCTCTACAAAGGCAACGTCATTGTTACAGGCCGTCGTTCACCCTTCAGCCTCTATCGTGAAGACTACGCCTCGTTTGGTCAGATGGATGTCTACAACCAACAGGACGCCGAAGGTTTCATTCACCTGTGGGGTCTGCCGGAAAAAGTTGAGGCGCTCATTTCGATTGACGGGTCGGGGGTCAGCCGCTACCGCCAACCCGATTACAGCCACTTCAAGCGCGACTAATTTGTTTATTCCCCTTCATTCCCCTCTCCACTCGGTGGGGAGGGGCTAGGGGTGGGGATATTTATTGACGACTAGCCAGAGTATCTAAGGAAATCCATCAACCATGACCCTCACCGAGTCTCTCACCGCCCCTAAACTCCAAGACAAAATCATCATGGGCACACTCCACCCCGTCGCTGGATTTAAGGTGTCCGGTGTATACGCGGGCATCCGCAAAATCAACAAGCCCGATTTCACCATTATCGCCTCGGATATGGACTGCACCCTTGCCGCCGTTTTTACGACCAATCAAGTCAAGGCCGCCCCTGTCCTGCTCGATATGCAGCGTCTTGCCGAAAATCCGACCCAAATCCGTGCCGTCATCACCAACGCGGGCAACGCCAACGCCTGCACGGGTGAACCGGGTCTGCAAAATGCTATCAAGACCACCGAACTCGCCGCCGAGATGTTGGGCTGCCTGCCCGAACAGGTCTTGGTACTCAGCACAGGCGTGATCGGCGTCCAACTGCCAATGGATAAAGTCGCGTATGGCATCGAAAACGGCGTGGCGGAACTCGAAGAAGATGGATGGTCAGGCGCGGCGCGATCTATCATGACCACCGACACCCGACCCAAAGGCGTGAGTAAACAATGTGGCGGCTATACCATCACCGCGATTGCCAAAGGCAGCGGCATGATTGCCCCCAACATGGCGACCATGCTTTCCATGATTGCCACCGATGCCGCCGTGCCTCAACCCCTACTGCAAAAAGCCTTATCCGCCGTCAGCGCCAAATCGTTTAATCGCATCAGCGTAGACGGCGACACCAGCACCAACGACACCGTACTGCTGCTTGCCAATGGTGCATCCGGCACATTGATTAACGAAGGACATGGCTATGACGAATTTGTCGGCCATCTCACCGAACTTTGCACCGAACTCAGCCAAATGATTGTCATGGATGGCGAGGGTGCGACCAAATTCATTGCCGTGCATGTAACGGGTGCCGCCGATGCTGCCAGTGCCTATGCTGTGGCCAACACGATTGCCATCTCCCCCCTTGTCAAAACAGCCTTCTATGGTGGCGATGCCAATTGGGGACGGATTATGATGGCGGCGGGTCGGGCGGGTGTCCCACTTGATCAAAGCAGACTCAATCTGTGGTTCGCAGTCGGCAAGGATTTTTCGCATGGCTTGCAGGTCGTCGCCAATGGGACACCCACCGATTATGCCGAAGCCGAGGCGTCCCACATTTTCGCCCAACAGGAAATCATCGTGCATCTCGATTTAGGGTTGGGTACGTCCGAATCTACCGTCTGGACATGCGATTTTAGCCACGAGTATGTTAGCATTAATGGAGATTACCGGACGTAGAAAAAAGGCGGCTGTCATGGCTGAACTGAAACTTGAGGCGGAATTACCACCCCTC
This sequence comes from Chloroflexota bacterium, assembly GCA_024434115.1. GTDB lineage: Bacteria > Chloroflexota > Anaerolineae > Aggregatilineales > J027 > CFX10. Next base: position 223,704 of record QMIT01000010.1, on the reverse strand, counting down.
GTAATGGTAGACGGTGTGGCGCGGGTCGCTGGTACTCGTGTCCCGCTAGATACCATTATTTTGGAAAAGATAGTGGAGTAAATATGGCGAATCAAACACCACTTGATTTACCCGTGCCTGAAGACCCTATTGCTCAAATCCATGCTCTTGCATACGATTTGGCTTATGGAGCAATAAACAATAAATGGTCATCTATTTTTGATGTAGCTGACAATCAATTTGTGAATACAGAAGATACCTCAGAGGACTTAAACTCTTACCTAACAGTCAAATGGAAACTTGATTATCCCAATATAGAGTTTCTAGATGTATTGAATTATTTAAGAAAAATCTCTCATCGAATAGCCATTTCAAAAATTGATGGGCGTCAGGTTAGTGTTGATTGCTATAGAATAACAGATAAAGCGATCTCTCTTTTAGAAAAAGCCTTTCCCGCATCAATTTTTATTTCTTATAACCGACAGCAAAGTAGTGTATTTGCCTTACTCATTCTACAGACTCTTAAACAAGAAGGACTAGGAGTATTTCTAGATATAAGAAATATTGCTCCCGGTGATAATTGGCATGGACTCATTGAGGAAGAAGTAAAAAAGCGAGAAAACTTCATTTGTTTATTAGGGCCAGATACTTTGCAATCGCCCTACGTTCGCAAAGAAATCAGATGGGCGGCGCAAGATAAAGACAAAAAACGCATTATCCCCATTTTTCATAACAATTTTAAGCCAGAAGATTTTAAAGACGAGGAATTTCAAGATTTATTGACCTACAATGCGATTGTTGTCACTGAAGAAACAGCAATCGCATACGAAAGTGCACTTTTACAATTGTTGAATTATTTTGGACGTACCCCATAGGGAGGCGTTGTGCGTTATTCAAAACTATTTGGCAAGACCAGCTTTGGCGATATTCAAAGAGGCTCAGGGTTCATCAGTCACCAACTGCTGATTAAAGCGGGTTATGTGCGTGAATCCACCGCCGGACGCTATTATTTTCTGCCCCTCGGCTGGCGGGTACATGAAAAAATCCGCGCCATCATCAAAGATGAAATGGACAAAGCCGGGGCACAAGAAATGATTACTCCTGTCCTCCATCCCCTCCAATTATGGCAAGAGACCAACCGTACCAACACCGCAGGCTTTGAACTCATGACTATCAAAGATCGGCGCGGCGCGGAATTTGCGTTGGGCGGCACAGCCGAAGAAATGATGGTGGATGTCGTGCGCGGCTTCCAACTCAGCTACCGCGATCTGCCGTTTAATATCTATCAATTTTCGACCAAATTCCGTGATGAAATGCGGGCACGGGGTGGCCTCTTGCGGGTGCGCGAATTTGTCATGAAAGATGCCTATTCGTTTGATGCTGACGAGGAAAACTTCAAGCGCGAATATGACAAAATGGCGCAGGCCTATTACAGCCTTTTCCGCCGCATGGGTCTCAATTCAGTCATGGTCGAGGCCGATAATGGATATATTGGTGGCGAATACTGCCATGAATTTATTGTCGAAAGTGAAGTGGGCGAAAGTCGTTTCCTTGCCACCGCCGACGGCTCAATGTATGCCCACGAAGACGTGGCCCAATTTCAGCGCAGCCTGCCCAATCCCGACGAACCCATCAAAGATTTCCAAATCATCGAACAACCCGCATGGGTCAAGACGATGGAGGACAACGAGAAACATTACGGTCAACCTCGTTGGCGCTATCTCAAAAATGTCGTCTATCGGCATGTCGGCACAGGCGAAATTATTATCGCGGGTCTGCGTGGCGATTTGGAGGTCAACAAGACCAAGCTCGAACATGCCATTGACGCGGTGGGGCAATTGGAAGATGCCACCGACGACGACCTGATTCGACTCGGTACACAGCGCGGCTATGTCCATTCGTGGGGGCATCCGGCCCGTTATATTGGCGACCTCTCCCTAACCACCGTGCGAAATTTCATCGGCGGCCAAAAAGAAGACACCACCGATTCGATTAATGTGAATTATGGGCGCGATTTCACCTGCTCGATGCTCGCCGATATTGCGATGGCCCAAGAAGGTTATATCGCCCCCAACGGGCAGCCTTTAATTGAAAAACGCGGCATCGAGGTCGGCAACATTTTCCAACTCGGTTATCACTATTCAACCAAGATGGCAGGCGCGGTCTTTGTAGATCAAGACGGCAAAGAGAAGCCGTACTATATGGGCTGTTATGGCATTGGCTTGGGTCGCACAATGGCGGCGATTGTCGAAATCTACAATGACGACAAAGGCATCATTTGGCCCGACGCGGTAGCCCCTTATCAAGTGCATCTGGTGTCGCTGGCGGGGGTTGAAGCACAGGCCGCCGAAGTCTACGCTCAATTAAACGCCGCTGGCATTGAAGTCCTGTGGGATGACCGGGACGTATCCGCCGGGGTCAAATTTGGCGACGCCGACCTACTAGGAATTCCAGTGCGATTAGTCATCTCCAAACGCACCAAAGATAAGCTAGAATGGAAGCGGCGCGACAGCGAAACAAGCGAATTGATTGATTTAGTGACCGCGCTGGAAAGGTTGAAATCATGACCGACCTGATGACCATTAAACAATCCGCCAAAGTTACGGTAGATGAGCAGGGCAATCCGATTGTCCAGATTCCGCTTGAAGTGTGGGAAGAATTTTGGCATGAACAAAACCCTAAGTCTGAAATATCAGCCCAAAACCAACGTTTGTTAGCCTTGCTGGAACAATGGCAAAACGAACCTGATGACCAATCCGAGGAATGGTGGGATGAATTTCAACAATTCCTCCGCGAAAATCGTGTCAATTTCCCCTATACCGATTTAGGATTAGGGGATGACGAATGAGGGTCTATGTTCTTGATACCAACATAGTTTCGTTAATTTTAAGGCGTGATCCCAACGTGACAATTCGATTTCAAGAGGCACTTCGAGCTAATGCAACAATTATTGGTTGTGCAATGGTCTGGTACGAAGTACGACGTGGTTTGTTAGCCAAAGATGCCAAAAAGCAAATGCAGATGTTCGAGACCATGTTTGCTGATTTCACTTGGGAAGATTACACCCTCCAAGACTGGACGCTCGCCACAGATTTATGGGCAAAACGTCGCCGACTGGGGAAACCCATTGAAGATGCAGATTTGCTCATCGGTGCTTTTACATTAAATCGTAACGCCATCCTCATTACCGATAATGAAAAAGATTTTGTTGACTTAGGTCTCACTATTGAAAACTGGCAGAAACCATGACATCCAATCAACTCTGGGGGGGGCGCTTTGCCGATTCCCCGAACGCTCAAATGCGTGCCCTACAAGATTCCATTAGTTTTGACAAAGTTCTTTACGCCGCCGACATTCATGGCAGCGTGGCCTATGCGTGGGCGCTCTCCCGTGCAGGCATTCTGACCGAGCAGGAAGCCCAAACAATCGAAAACGGCCTCGAAAAAATATTGGGCGAATTTGAAACCCACCAATTTCACTATGCCGAGGGTGATGAAGATATTCACACCGCCGTCGAACGCCGCCTAACGGAAATTGTTGGGCCTGTTGCGGGCAAACTGCACACCGGGCGCAGTCGCAATGACCAGATCGCTACGGACATCCGGCTGTGGCTGCGCGACACCTGCTCCCAAATTGAGGGGATGCTTATCAGTATCCAAACCGTGTTGGTGGATCGTGCCGAACCCCACGTCGAAACCATCATGCCCGGTTTCACTCATATGCAGCCTGCCCAACCCATCACCCTTGCTCATTGGCTGATGAGTTTTTTCTGGATGTTGCAGCGTGACCGCGAACGCCTCAACGATGCCCTCAAACGCATTAATATATCACCATTGGGGTCGAGCGCATTGGCTGGAACGCCTTACCCGATTGACCGCGAACATATTGCCGCCAATTTAGGTTTTGCGGGTGTCACCCACAATAGTTTGGATGGGGTATCTGACCGCGACATGATTGCCGAATTTCTCTTTGTCGCCGGCATGATCGGCCTCCATCTCAGCCGCCTTGCCGAAGATGTCATCCTCTACAGCAATCCCATTTATGGCTTCATCCGCCTGCCCGATGCCTATAGCACTGGGTCAAGCATCATGCCCCAAAAACGCAATGCCGACCCAATGGAATTGGCGCGTGGTAAGGCGGGCCGCATGATTGGCAATCTCACCGGTCTGTTGACCACCCTAAAAGGGCTGCCCAGCACCTATAACAAGGATTTGCAAGAGGACAAAGAGCCGCTGTTTGACACCACCCGCACTCTCGATCTGCTCCTGCCTGTGATGGCGGGGATGCTCAATACGCTCGAATTCATTCCCGAACGAATGTTAGACGCCCTAGACGAAGGATTATTGGCAACTGAACTGGCAGACTGGCTCGTTGGGCAGGGCATGGCATTTCGTGAAGCGCATCATGTCGTCGGTCAGGTGGTGCGACAGGCCGAAGAAAAAGGATTGCCCCTCTCCCAACTACCACTCGGCGATTATCAAGCCATCTCGCCTTTGTTTAATGAAGATGTCTATGCGGCGCTCGATTTTGCGACGGCTGTCAGCAAGCGCAAGGCGACAGGCGGCACCTCGCCGGATGCGGTACGTCACCAAATCGCCCGTGCGCGGATTTTGCTGAGTCGTTAATACTGATAAGCGGCAATGTAGAGGCCTTCCGCATCACGTAAAATGGCACTGTCACCGCTGTTGTTCCAAACCGAATTATCCGAACACCAATAGACCGCATTATAGGTATCTTGACCACAGCCGGAATAGAGCCGCAAGGATTGTTCCGGCGCGATGGTCACTGCCCCAAACGTGTAATTGTTATTGGCGGCGTCGTCTACTGTAAACCCGTTCAAATCTACTATTTCCGTGCCCTTGTTTTGAAATTCCACATATTCCCCGTTCAAATTTTCATCATCTGGGCCGGGCGGGTCATAGCTGATAAAGCGAATAATGACGCTGGCCGAAGCAGGCTTCCACATGCCAACCCCCGCAGTCTGAGCCGCTTGTTCAGTCAACAAAAAGACCTGCTCATAACGCACATTGGGTGGCACAGAATAGGCATTGGCGAACCCCTGTGACAAAATTTCTTGATTAATCAGCACATCCCCCAGCCAAATATAGGCCAGCGTGCGCCCATATTGATCGGTGGTCTCTTGGTCAAATTCAACCTCAACCCGTTTGCCATCCAGCCGATTTTTCAAAAAATTCGAAGCTTCTTCATAAAAAGGCTGTTCGCGTTCGGGTGTATTAATTCCAATCAGGCGAATACGCTGTCCATCATCCAAGTCCACTGTGTCACCGTCAATTACATCGCTCACGGTGGCACTGGTCAAATTGGCGGGTTTCGCAGGATACCCCAAATTTGTATTGTTGTTACTGCTGCTGTTGTTGGAAGACGTGTTTTGTCCACCATTATCGGAAGGGCTTTCTTCATCGGAACAGGCCCACACTGTCAATGGCAATAGCAACAAAATTCCCCAAATGAACCAGCGTTTCATTCCGTGCCTCTCCTGATTTGTGTTACTATAGGCCAACTGTAGCCGATATTCTCAATTTCTTCCACCAAAACCTATGGACAATACCTTACGATTTATTCACATTACGGATACCCATATCGGGCCATCGCTGGATTATGTGCTGCGTGGCTGCAATACCTACGCCGCCTTAGATGCACTGGTCACGCATCTGAATAATGACCTGCCATTCACACCGGATTTCATCTTACACACCGGTGATGTGGCCTACGACCCCGACCCTGCTGCCTATCCATTGGCCCAGAGTCTGCTGTGCCAATTCAAATATCCGGTCTACACGGTACGTGGTAATCACGATGACGCCGACGCCATGCGCCAGACTTTGCCGAATTTACCAGCTGGCACAGGTCGCCTTGATTACGATTTTATCGTCCGCGATTTTCACTTCATCGTACTGGACGCCTTCGGACATATTCAACCCGCCGGCTATTTGGAAGATTATCAACTGGCATGGCTGGAAAAAACCTGCCAATCCTCAACTGCCCGGTCATTGGTCATTGCCCTGCATCATCTCCCCATTCAAACAGGGGTGGGTTGGTATGACGCCGACATGATGATCGAAAATCACGACGCCCTCTTTGCCATTTTGAGCCGTTTCCAAAAACGTATCCGGGGATTATTTTTTGGGCACATCCATCGTGGCAGCACGACCCTGCGCGACGGGATTTTGTGCAGCAGCGCCCCCGCCGTCAGTATGCAGTTGCAATCTTGGCCCACCCAGACCGACATCCTGAACGATACCACAACACCGCACGGGTTTAATGTGGTCACTTTGACCCATGAGCAAACGTGGATTACCCAGCACCATTTTGGGGAGGGGAAATAAAATGCCGCTGGCAGATACTCATTCGGTGCGTTTCCCCTGTGGCGATTATTCCTTAGTGGGCATTTACTATACCGCCGCAACCAGCACCCCTGCGCCCTTTGCCCTGTTGTTACATGGCCTCCCCGGTGCGGAGAAAAACCATGATCTTGCCCAATTCCTGCGTTCCAAAGGCTGGCATGTCTTGGTGCTGCATTTTGCCGGGACATGGGGCAGTGGTGGGTTGTTCAGTTTCGAAGGCCAAATCACCGATACCCGCGCCGCGCTTGATTTTGCCCTTTCACCGGACGCGCCTGTTATTATAGACCCGCAAAAAATGGCCGTCATCGGTTACAGCATGGGCAGTCGGGCTGCCCTGTTCGCCACTGCCCAAGATACCCGTATTCAGCGGGTGGTGTCCATCGCCGGATACAGCGATTTCACCGAATCAATGTTGTCCCGCGAATTTTTGGACATGACAGCCCCATTTTTACTCGGTGTCACCCCCTCCACCTTAGGCATACAATTTTTAGGCTTGGGGGAAGGGCCACAGCCAACCGATGCCGTTTGCCAGATTGCCCCCCGTCCAGTATTGATTGTTCACAGCCCCGAAGACGAAATGGTGCCGTTTTATCATGCCGACAATTTCAGCAGCGTTTCAAGTGGGCATGTAGTCCGGGCCACCATTCAGGGGGCATCCCACATTTATGCCCAGCATCGGTCTGAGCTTATCGAAGCGGTCTGGGAATTTTTAAAGGATTGGTCAGCATGAATCATCCAGCAAACCTTGCCCCCAAGCTATTCACAATGCCCATTTTCAGCAACCCGATGGATAGCAATTTTAGTGATAAAATGAAGACACTTTATCCCCAACAGAATCGAGTGAATTGAATGGGTGTAGATACCGCGATTAACTTCCCCTGCCTCCCCAAAGACCAACTCACCACCGAAGGCATTATTGAGCGCCTCAAGGGTCGTGACCGCGCCCAAAAAATTGTCCAATACTATCGGGAACAGGGCGACCATCGGCCCGAAAGTGAAATCGGCTTCGAGATGACCCGTCGCGCTTCCGATGGCACCGAAACCACTGAACTTGTGACCGCTGATGTTTTGTTGAATGCCGCCGCCGAATTAGACGGGCTGAGCCAATATTGTGTGGGGTGTCCCGCCAATCGCACGGGCAAAGCCTTTGGCTGCATCGGTTATATCAATTACCCCATCTCGCAGCAGGCCGAATGGTGGATGCTCAAACAGCTTCCCGGCCCGGAGCACCCCGTTCTCTTTTTGATGTTGCAAAAGGGCATCCATGAATTTGGTTATACCGGGGAAACGGCACGCGAGTTACGCAATCAAGTCGGCGTCTTTTTCGAGTCGAAGGATACCTTTGGTCGGCAGTTTCCCGAATTCACCGCTACCACTGATTCGCTTTTTGAGATGACCTTCATGCTTGGCCCGATTCAACCCGGCCATGCCGCCATGTTGCTGCTGTTCTATGGCGCGATTTCACGCGAAGGCCTTGACCCCGCCACGATTATGGCCCTGTCCAGCAACCCCGATGCCCGAGAAAGCCTTTTGGAGCAGCACCCCTTCCAGATGAAAATCGAGCAAGGGGACGATCATTCCATCCGCGACATCAAGATGTTTTTGCAAAGCCTCTATCTGGCCTATCGCTTAAATGTGGCCCTGTTGTTGGACGTATAGTGCAGGTTCTATGACGATTTCTTCAATCGGGGTGGGCATATCCAACTATAGGGCATTCTCAATCCCGCCTCTTGAAATTTAATCCACGTTGCACTCTTGGAAAACTCTGCAATCCACTGCTTTTGAAAACTCATGGGCGGGGTAAGGAAACCTCTTTTTTGATCCTTTTGGTGTATGGTTTCGGTAAGTTGTTTACGTATAAGACGTGCTTCCTCATACAAGTCGTGAAAGGATTTTCGCCTTTCCTGCCACGTCTCCAACTCCGGCCACGCTTGTCCTCCTTGAACAATTCTGAAGTATTCTTTTTGGAAAATTGGGCCTTCAAACCAATCAATAACTACCGCGCGTATATAGGCACTAAAAGCAATGCTCATAGGTGTAGGGGCAATATGCTGTTCCATATAGTGATATACCGGCGGATCCTCTTCACCATTGAGATCTAAAAACATGAGTTGTTCGCCTAATCGTGATGAAAATGCAAGGATATTTTCCTTATGTTCCCATTGAAACGCTTCATAAGCCAACAAATCTTGTGCCACTCTTTGAGTGCGATAAAAATCTTGAACAGAATAATCCGCATCATGGTCGTACCAAGCGGGCGGCTTATTGCCAAAATAGAGATACCAAGTTTTGAGTGCCAGTGGAATTGGCTCGCCTATCTCAATCTCCATCTGTTTGATTGTTTCAGGGGTACAGCCGTGTACTCCCCGTTTTCCTAGACCTGTACCCCGGATAAACAGACGAAGCCGCCGCATGAATAAATCGTATTTGTTTGTACTCCAAAACCCCATACTCGCCTCTCCATTATTCGATGAATAGACTCCCTGCGCATTTGTATATTTTAAGGTACTCCTTCAGGTAATTTATCATTTAATCTCTTGCTGCTCGACGTATAACAAGCAAAATAGCATGGGCCAATCATAGGGAACTAACCATCTGTAGCACCAGTCTTTAGAAAATAACGCTATGATTGGAGGGAACCCGATGAATAAAAAACTTTCCTTGCTGGTTTTCCTTTTTGCGCTCCTAATGCCATCTTTATCAGCCCGCGCCACTGAGGAAATCCCTGCACTTTTAATATCCCAAGCATGGCGCGAAGGGGGTCATTCCGACCTGTGGTGGTGGGCCGACGAACAGGCCGTCGCGTTCGATGGCTGTCAAGGCGATGTGGTGCAATCCGTGATGCAGCTTTCGCCTACCCAGCGGGTAGTGGCCTATCTCGCCACAGCCCAAATTTGGATTGATAATCTTGAAGGAGGCTGGGCAGGCAGCGGGGCAGATTTCCCCAATGATGTCCTCCTCTGTGATCTAAATACTGGCGCGATAACGCGCATTGCTGGTCAACCCGAAGACGCGACGGTCAGTGAGGGTGAGCAGTGGTATTATATCAGCCATTCTGAACCCACATGGTCACCTGATGGCACGCGGGTGGCATGGTCTGAATATATAAGTGATACGGGGCTGTTACGATTGATGGCCTATAACCTCGCAACTGGCGAAACGGAAACGCTGGTCAGCGATTTAAACCCACAAGGTTTCGGCGAGATATCCATGATTCGGCGGGTGTTCTGGTCAGACGCAGGAATTGGCGTGGAAAATTTCACTGGATTTGAGGTGTACAACGATGTGACGGGTGAACTCCTCAATACCGTTATATTTCCCAAGTATTCCAACTTTCAATTTTGGATTACCTATCAGTCCAAAACGTATATTGCCAATTACGATGCCACAGGGGTATGGCATCTCGTAGACCCATTGACCGGGGATGACCAATTGATGCCCGGCCTGCCGGAGTTATATAACCCTGCTAATCCCGATGGATTGGTAGTTCGTTATGATGTACACATTAACCCACCTCCAAATGACATCACTCCGCCATTTCCACAGCCCCGCTGGTCGGTGATGGATGGCAGCGATGTCATTCCGCTGCAAGAAGACAATCGAATGCGACCCTTTAATCACCGCGTCGCCATTTCACCGGATGGGCAAAGCATTGCCTACATCGCTGGAGACTTACTCTGGCTGTGGCAGGTGGGCGAAAGTCTGTTGGCCGAGGGTATGGAAGATTTTGTCCTCGATAGCCCATATTTAAGCCTCGTCTGGACACCGCTGGCATGGCGCGTTGGAGCAGTGACCGAATAAATAAACCCCCAAAAGGGCATCCTTCTGAGGGTTCACAATAAACAGGAGCGGTAAGGGCTAATCGGCGCTTGCCGCTTCAACTTCCGGCGCATACTCCCGATTAAACTGGGTGTGATAGAGTTCGGTATACAACCCGCCCTTTGCCAGCAGTTCGGCGTGTGTCCCGCGTTCGACTACCTGCCCACGATTCATCACCAGAATCAAATCGGCTTTCAAAATCGTGCTCAGGCGATGGGCAATGACGACACTGGTGCGCCCCTGCATGACTTTTTCCAGCGCGGCCTGAATCAAGGCTTCCGACTGCGAATCAAGATGCGAGGTCGCTTCATCCAGCACCAAAATGCGTGGATTTTTCAAGAGTACCCGTGCAATAGCGATCCGTTGTTTTTCGCCCCCGCTCAGACGATACCCACGTTCCCCCGCTACCGTCTCGTACCCCTCTGGCAGGGCCGCAATGAAATCATGGATATTCGCCGCCCGACACGCCGCCTCAATTTCGTCTTGGGTGGCATCCGGCTTGGCATACAGCAGATTCATCCGCAGAGTGTCATGGAACAGATAGGTTTCCTGTGTGACCATGCCAATCTGCTCACTCAGCGATTTGAGGGTCACATCGCGTAAATCATGCCCATCAATCAAAATTCGGCCTTCGGTGGGGTCATACAATCGCGGCAACAGATAGGTAATCGTCGTCTTGCCCGCCCCGCTTGGCCCAACCAGTGCCACCAACTGCCCCGGCTGAATCTCAAAACTTACCCCATCCAATGCCCATGTGCGTGCTTGCGATTTTTCGGAAGACTCAGAGTTGCCATTTTCAGTAGCCCCATTACCATTCGCGGCAGATTTGGGTTTACCCGTGTCGTCATCCGATAGGACTTTCTTGACACTTTCCATGCCGTGCCGTTCGACTTCCGACAAAAAGCCCACCGTCCCCGCATCATCATAATCAAAGCTGACCTTCTCGAATGTGACCGCCCCTTGAACATCCTGTAGGGCCAGCGCATTGGGTTTCTCAGCAACTTCCAGCGGCATATCCAGCACTTCAAACACACGCTCAAAACTAATCATCGAGGTCACAAAATCCACCGGGGCATTCACCAGCGCCTGTAATGGGCCATAGAGTTGACTGAGCAGTGCCGCGAACGCCACAATCGTCCCAATTGAAAACGACCCGTCCAACACCAGCCGCCCACCGATATAATAAACAATCGCCGTGCCTGCCGCACCGATGAGACCGAGGAAGGCAAAAAACATACTCCCGCTGACAGCCTGCTTGACCCCGGCATCGCGCACCCCGGCGGCCCGTTTACGGAATCGCTGATCTTCATCATCGGCCCGACCAAACAGCTTAACCAGCATGGCCCCGCTGATATTAAGCGTCTCATTCATCAGCGCGTTCATTTTGGCGTTTTCGCTCATCTGCTCTTTGGTAATCTTACGGAGAACGGGAGTCATGCGCCGCGCCGGAATGATAAACAGCGGCACAACCATCAAGCCTAACAGCGTCAACCGCCATTCCAATGCCAACATCACAATCAACGTTGCCACCACCATCGTCGTGTTGGTCACGATGCTGACCAATGTCGTATTGACGGCCCGTTGCGCCCCCACCACATCATTATTGAGGCGGCTCATCAATTCGCCCGTCTTGGTATTGGTGAAAAACCGCAGTGACATGCGTTGCAGATGATTAAACAGCGCCGCCCGTAAGTCAAAAATCAGCCCCTCGCCAATAGCCGAATTGAGCCAACGTTGAATCACCAGCACCGTCGCATTCACCAATGGCACAACCATCAACAATGCCGCCAACGCCGTCAGCAAACCCACATCTTCATTCGGCAGGGCATTGTCAATCAATTCCCGCAAAATCAGCGGCGACACCAACCCTAGCCCCGACGAAATCAAAATCGTCACCAGCATCCACACAATTTGTTTGCGATAGGGACGGGCATAACTGAACACCCGTTTTAGCAAGGGCCATGTCAATTTTTCGGGTTTCGACCCGTCCGACATGTACAGCAATCTCCACCAACCCGCATCATGAAACCCCATGTGCAGCATTCCCCCATTTCATTCTTTTTGACCAACAAACAAGTAGAACTATTGTACAGCCTGCCCGCAAGAGAATCACCTAGACAAAGGGGCAGGATGATTACAAAAAGACTCGTTGCTGGTAAAATTTAAAGTAAAGGTTTCAGTCGTTGGAGATAGGGTCTATGGTTGAATTGGCGGTTCATGAAAAAACATTGGAAAAATTGGAGGCGATTGCCCAACGCGAACATCGCTCCGTGGAAGCGGTTATAGAGTCACTCGTAGAATTCTATGAGACCGCCCCCGAACATACCCCTAGACCAAATGCTGTTGTTGATCCATTGGATGCTTACATTGGAAGCCTTGATACCGACTTAACAGATTTATCAACAACGGTGCGTGAAACGATGACGGAATACTATCGGAAAAAATATGGCAATCCTGATTGATACCAACTTTTTAGTCGCCCTCGCAGCACCCAAAGACAATAATCATATAAAGGCTCGGCAATTTCTTCCCCAAATTCGTAAGGAGAAATTGCTGGTGCCATCTCCTGTTTTGCAAGAATTGTTTTACATGCTTACCAATCGCCTAGACTATAACCGCGCCGTTCAAAACTTTGCACAAACCCAAGTGACGTTCCCAATTCAGGATTTGGTTGAATTAGACTTATACCGCATGAGTCAGATCATGGCTCAATATTCATCTTCCCAATTTGACTTCGTGGATGTTTCCATTATGGCTCTTGCTGAACGACTCAATATTCAAAAAATCTGCACTTTTGACCGCCGGGATTTTTCAATTTTTAAGCCAACCCACTGCACTCATTTAGAGGTGCTGCCGAACTAAAACAACCTGTTTTTGAGGGGGCATGATTGCTGGTATCTATGGTAAGATGCAGTAGATTATTGGTGCTATCAAACAGGGTGATCCGCTTATGCCAAACACCTCGCGCAGTCAGCTTGAAAGCCGAGTGATTATCTTGGCGCTCACCATTTTTCTCCTCAGCATGATCCTCTATACCCTGCTGCCCGTGCTTACCAATGTAAATGTGCCTTTCCCACCGAATGCCGTCTTGATTGTTTTTGCCGGAATTTTGCTCATGCTCTATTTCTTCTGGCTCAAAGTGGAAGTGGCGTTGGTGACGGGCTGTCTATTATTGGCGATGTCGTTGGGGTCGGCCCTTTCGCGGCAGGAAAATCTGGTGCGGATTTATAACGATTACACCAACGAAGCCACTGACATCGCATGGCCCATCATCCCGGTGATTATCGGCCTCGCCTTTTTTGTTATCCATCTGGTCAAATTGCAGCACCACGACAAAATTATCCGCCACCTTGATCCCGATAGTTGGGCCTTAGCGCCGTCGGTGGTCATTGTATTTGGCTCATTTTTCCTGTTGGTGGAGTCGTTCTTGACGGAATGGGCACAGCAAGGGGCAGTCTTGACCGTTTTGATTATCGTGATTGACAGCATCTTGATCGTGCGCGAAATGAAGTCCATCCGGGCCAGTGTGCTGTTGGAATCAGATGTTCAGAAGAAAGAGACCTCAAAGAAAACACCTAATAAATAAATATTGGATCGCTCATCCCTAGTTTCAGATTTGGGTTAGGTAATTAGGATCAAATAAATGGATACACTTGGAATCATTAATTTCACCGTCGCTATCATTTCCCTTATTATTTCTCTGATGACCATTTGGCTGACGTTGTTAAAGAAGGGAAATCTTCGCATGACACGGCCATCCGTCGTTGCTTTTGCCTTTGATGTTGAAAAAGGCAGGAAAATACCAAAAATTTTTCTACGAACACTCCTCTTCAGTACGGCTCAACAGGGACAAGTAATCGAGAGCATGTATGTCAAAATACAAGAGGGAAATATTGTCCATACCCTAACTGAGTGGGGATATTATCATGATAGTCAGTTAGTTCTAGGGGGCGGTCTCTATGTTCCACATGAGGGCATTGCGTCTTACCATCACTTTTTGTTGACAGGAGATATTGCTGAATACAAACTTTCTGCTGGTGAATATGATATTGAAATATTTGCCAAACTCATTAACAGGAAATCATTTGTTTCGCTTTTCAAGTTACATATAACTCTTGACAAACACCTCGCTGAGACTGTAACCAATAAAAATGCCGGGGTTATGTTCACTTGGGATCCTATAAGAGTAGAATATAATTGGTCTATAGATAGTCCTCCCAAGATTTGATGAACCTTGCAATGGAGGCTCTATGGCTGCGACAACCTTACCCATTGATACCATCATCTCTGATCCAGCCATCCGAGAAGGGCAACCCATCATCAAAGGCACAAATCTGCGTGTCATTACCCTAATATCGAGCCATCTCTATCGTGGTCTATCCCCGGAAGAATTGGCAACCAATTTTGCCCTTGATTTAGGTCAGGTCTATGCTGCCCTAGCTTATTATTATCAACATAAGGCTGAGATTGATACTGAAATTCGGTTAGATGCTGTAAAAGCCGAATCTCTTTTAGCCGAACTTGAACAACAAGGGAAGCTAATCCACCTCTAAATTTTCACGTTGACTAACTTGTTTTTCAAGCTAGATTCAGCACGGCGGCTTTAGCCCCGTGTTCTCCAAAACAAAAAACGCGCCCCTCCCTTTTGAAGCGCGTTCTTCGTTTCCTCGTTCTAGCTCTACTGCTTGGGTGATAGACTCCCTAGATCACGGATCCAAGCATCCCGTTTTTCAATTGGTCATCCAGCCAGTCCGCGATATACGGATAGCGATAGTTGCGACCCTTGTAGGCGGCGTCGGCGGCAATCATGCTGTAGACCACCATGCCGAGCGGGAGGATGAATACACTAAACAGTACCAATCCGACCAAGAGCAGGGCGAAGAAGATCAGGAACGGGATGCCAATCAGCACAAGGCTTAACACCGCCGATATAGCAATCAATGTCCCCAAAACCAGCGTCCCCGCCAACAGCAGCACCAGCGCTCCGACTGTACCGACCACCTGAATCGTGAAGGCTTGCAGCGCATGGAAGGCCACAAACTCGGACTTACTGCGGAAGGCCAGATAAATCCCCAGTGGGATGAGCACTGTCAACAGCACCCCCGGCGCGGCGGCAATCGCCACCAAAATCGTGAGCAAGGCGCTCGCATGTGCAATCGCGGCCCATGTCCGTTCTGTATCTTGCACTTCACCCGATAAGGCACGGGTTTGATAGCGATGCTTGGGTGGAGCTTTGACATTGATGTCGCGGAAATTCCACTGCCGCTTTTGTTTGTGGCTGTCGCCTACACGCGGTTGGGGAACCGGCGCGTCGTTGTAGAGGCTTTGGCGATAATACTTGCGCTCATATTCCCGCACAATCGCGTCATCATCAACAACGCCCTGCATCGGCGGTTCGTTTGTGGGTGGGGCTTCTTCCAAGCGTGACCCAATCCGCACCGGAATCGGGATCGCCCCGTCATCGTTGGGTTGATAATTCCAATCTTGCTTAGGTTCACCATTGCCACCTTCGACAGGCACTGCCGGGTCAATGGTTTTATCATAGTCGCTCATACACTACTCCTCTACCGAGTTCCACAAATGATGTGTGGTGTTGATTCTCTGTGTTTGTTGTGTTCAATCATCTATACGCAGGCTTTTGGATTGGGTTGCAGCGTTTTGAAAACCTCATGGAACTATTAGTTGCTCTTTACACCTATGAAAAATTCCCTCAATCGCTTGACGCTAATCCCGTCTTGACGCACAATTTGAAAGTGCTTGGAGGGGGATTTCAAGGACAAAAAGGTTTGGAAAACGGATATGAGCAACCCATTGGAATACAAAGTACAAGACTTATTTGAGGCGTTCGTGTTCATGCGCCGACAGGGAGCCGCCCCTGACCATGCCCTGCAAGAACTCAAGCGTCTGCGTCCTATTATTTCGACTGCCGAACGCGAACAAATCGCAGGTCTCATCCGCCAATGGGAGATGAATGAAGGCTTACATCACCCCCCGAATCCAAATGCGATGATCAGCCCACCCCCACCGCCAAAATCCTCTATGCCAGAGCCGCCTACCGACGATATTGCCTGCCCACAATGCGGTAAGCCAAATCCACCCCATGCAGGTTATTGTTATGCCTGTGGGACGCTCTTGGTCAAGACAGGATTGTCGCAGGGGACACAACAACTAATCGTCGAGGACGAGGGCCTTGCAGGAACAACTTTTGGCAGCCTGTCCAATTTAATTCTCAAGGTGCAGGGATACGACAACGACCCGATCAAATTGGCGATGGACGATTCCAAAGAGATGATTATGGGTCGCACTGCCGCTGACAGTGTGTTAGTGCCAGATGTGGATTTGACCAAATATAACGGTCAGGATAGAGGGGTATCGCGTGTCCATGCCACCCTGCGCTATCGGGATAACGCCATTACGATTACCGACATGGGTAGTGTCAACCACACCTATCTCAACGGCGAGCGGGTCTATCCACAAGAAGTCCGTGTATTGCGTGACGGCGATGAACTAAAATTAGGGCGCTTGGTGATGCGGGTCGTGTTTGAAAAACAACTGCGCCGCATCCGCTAGATTGTCAGGGTAAGAAGTTTTCGTTCATGAGGGTTTTCTCTCATGGGAAATTCATCTTACTTTTACCCAAAACTCAGCCATCTGCCTTAATCTAATAGCATGACGTTCCTGAGGTGGTTGTGACGGTACATGGTATTCAGAAGTGTAGAAGTGACGGAACGTTAATCAATGCCAATATCGGAGATGCGCGTCACTGATATTGGAGAAACTAAAAAACACCGTACTGGTTGTCCCCCCTCACCAGTACGGTGTTTTACATTCATAGAGTATTGTTTGGTCAGCCTCTAGCCGACCTGTACTTCTCGATTCACTACATTGCGATATTCATTTCGCAGCAGCGCATCCAGCATAATCTCAGCAGCTTCGGCAGCGACGGCCTCTTGCGCTTCAAGGGTGCTGGCCCCCAGATGCGGCGTATGAATAATGCCCGACAAGCCAATCAAGGGGTTATCTTTCTGCGGCGGTTCTTCGGCATACACATCCAACGCCGCCCCGGTGATTTTGCCACTCTTGATCGCCTCGGCCAGATCATATTCATTGACCAAACTGCCTCGCGCCGCATTAATCAACCGTACCCCATCTTTCATCTTGGCGATGTTTTCGGCATCAATCAGATGTTCAGTTTCAGGGGTTACAACCGTGTGCAGGGTCAGATAATCGGCCCGCGCCAACAATTCATCAAGTGACAACAGAGCCACATTCAGCGATTGCGCCATCTGTTTGGAGACATAGGGGTCATAGGCAATCACGTTCATCTCAAACGCGAGCGAGCGTTTTGCCACCGCCTGCCCCACACGCCCAAACCCGATAATACCGAGGGTCTTACCGCGCAGTTCCGTACCCATGAACGCCTTACGTTCCCATTGCCCTTCTAGCATGGAAATTTGGGCTTTGGGGATATGCCGTGCCAACGCCAACATCAAGGCCATCGTGTGTTCCGCGGTGGCGACGGTGTTACCCGCCGGGGTATTCATCACTGCGATACCGAGTTCAGTCGCTTTCACAAGGTCAACGTTATCCACGCCGACCCCCGCCCGCACAATCGCCTTGAGTTTGCTGGCCTTTTGCAATAATTCCGCATTCGCCTTTGTTCCGCTGCGGATAATCATGCCATCTGCATCGCCGACCACAGCCAAAACCTCGTCACGGCTCATTTTGGCTGGGGCTTGAATGGTCACACCCTCCGCTTGGGTCAAAAGATTGAGGCCGATTTTTTCCAGATTATCAGGAATCAGAATGTGTGGCATCTAGTTCGCCCCATTTCCTTTGTGGTTCGTTGCCAGATAGTCATCAATATTGGCAAACAATTCTTCCATGTGCGTCGGCTGCATATCGCCCATGTGGGCAATACGGAAGGTGCGATCCTTCAGCTTGCCATACCCGTCGGCGATTTCCATA
Source organism: Chloroflexota bacterium (assembly GCA_024434115.1). Lineage (GTDB taxonomy): Bacteria > Chloroflexota > Anaerolineae > Aggregatilineales > J027 > CFX10. The sequence goes on along the minus strand of QMIT01000010.1, from coordinate 205,573 downwards.
CCCCGCCCGCGCAAAAAGCCGTTGAGCGCCTTGACATCTACCTTCAGCGTATTTTCAAATACCGTCAGTGTCGGTGAACGATAGCCTTCTGGTGCAAGCAGGCCAAACCCAGCACTCGTCCCCCAAGCGCGGGTCATTTCCGCCAGATGTTGATGACGGGCCATACGGTTCGGGATGCCTTCCGCCAGAATGTCATTCAACTGCTTATCCGCCGCAAACATCAGCGAAACAGGCGGGGTAGCCGGGGTGTTATTCTTTTGGTGGTGTTTATCCATCTCAATCAGATCAAAATAATAGCCACGATTCTTGACCGTCTTGGCGCGATCCAACACCGCCTGCGAAATGGTGCCAAAGGCCATACCGGGGGGCAGGCCAAAGGCCTTTTGGGTGCTGGTTAGGCAAATATCAATGCCCCATTCATCCACAAACAGCGGCGCACCCATATAGCAGCTTACCGTGTCCACCAAAAACAAGGTGTCTTGATAGCCTTCCATCACTTTGGCATATTCCGCCAGCGGGTTAATCACCCCCGAACTGGTTTCGTTATACACACAGGCCACTGCGTCATAATGTTTCTGCTTGAGGGCGTCGGCCAGTTGTTCAGCCACAATCGGCAGACCCCAGTCCACTTCCAACACATCTACCTGCTTGCCATTCAGTTGGCTGACTTCGGCCCAGCGTTCACTGAATGAGCCGCAGACCAGATGCAAGATGCGTCCTTCATCATGCACACAGTTACGCGATGCGGCTTCCCACACCCCCGTGCCGGACGATGTGAAGATAAAAACTCGATTTTGGGTATAAAAACTCTGCTGCAATTTGGGTTGCAGCCGACCATACAGGTCAGCAAAGGCTTTGGAGCGATGTCCAATCATCCATTCAGTTTGCGCCTCCAACACTTCTTTGCGCACTTCAATGGGGCCGGGGATATACAAACGAACATGGTCAGGCTTCTGCGTCATAATCAGTGCAAATCTCCTTAAATAAAACTGACGTTGATGTAAACCGACCCTCATTTACTGATGATCGGCAAGCGCTTGTTTCAATTCCATAATCGGCGCAATCACCGCCGGGTCAGCGCCATAAGCAATCGCGGTATAAAAACTCAGATAATCGCCAAATTGAATGGCGTGCATCATCTGAGCAATCGGTGAATTACCCGCCGGAGTAAAGCGGTCAATCATAATGCCATTTTGCAGCAGCAGGTTCAGCGTCAAGTCATGCCGCAAATGATTACGTGGGTGGTCATATTGGGGCGATGCAATAAACATGACCGACAGCTTACTCAAAACTTCCGGTGGGAAATTCACCCCCACCACCGCGTTATGATTCATTTCAGGGATGGGGTCATGCACCGCGAAACTCTTGCTATTTTCGTTAAGCTGCCCCTTCCAGCGCCGCGCCACTGGTTCAAAAATGCCTGCCCCGATAAACACCGGCACACGCCCTATATATTGTCCGGCTTGACGTTTGGCCGGATTGGTCATCGCGGGGACATTCACCCCATACTTTTCGCGGTAGGTCTTCAAATTGGCAACCGCTTCGGCAACCTGTGAGCCAACATTTTGCATCCAACCTGCCCGTGAGGCCAACCCCAACAGCAGCCCAAACGACCAGCCAATGGCGGCACGGGGTTGGTCAATGTTGGTCGAAAATGACCACAGCGTTTGTCCATCTTGTTTGGCTTTGGCGGCTAATTTACCGCCCGTCGTTAGCGCCAAAAGATGCGCCCCGCGTGACTTAGCGACATCATAGGCCGCGAGGGTTTCTTCGGTATTGCCAGAAAAACTGCTGGCAATCACGAGGGTGTGTTCACCTTGCACCCATGCGGGCAAATCATAGCCCCGGATAATCAAAATCGGTATAGGTGAGGTCAAACCAGCGACGGCAGCCAATAGATCACCACCGATGGCCGAGCCACCCATCCCGCTAATAATCACTTGGCGAATATTCGGCAAATAAGTCGGCAGCAGTTGGGTTTGAGCGTGCTCCCATGCCGTTTCAAATTGTTCGGGCAGGCCATCAATATGCCCCAACATATTGGTCGCGTCTAACTGCTGTATTTGCTGTAGGTCATCCAAATTCATCGGCTTATCCTTAGTGGTAGTGTAGAGACAAAAAACCGACATGCGTGCGATTGTAGCATGTCGTTTTGGGCAATACGATCTGTGAATTTAGGCACAATAACGAAATTTCTCCTCAAATATTTTCCCCACCCCCATAGACTGCGTTGGGCAGGGGCGGTTTGTCTGACATTAGTAAAAACCGCATGAACAAGCAGATGTGTCTATTTCGTAGGGACGCAACATGTTGCGTCCGTCCTCACAACCCCAACACTATGCGGTTTCCTAAGCATCCTCCCAATCGAATACCAGACAAGCCTCTAGGGGTGAGGTTGATTTTACCGTTTCTTGCGCTTGGCACGTTCAGCTTCGGCCTTTGCCAAAATCTGGGCAATATCGGCATGGCTCGCTTGGGGCATGGGTGGCGGCTCAGACTTGGAAGGCGAAAGCGGCCCCGTCTCACTAAGTTTAGCCTGTTCCGCAAAATCTTTACCTGCTGCTTTCGCCCGCACCTTAAATTCTTGTTCAAGCGTGCCGTCCTGCTCCATTTCCCAGTAAATCATTTTCCAGTACAGCACCTTGCCATACCGTTCAGCAGCCTCACGCACCACCGGATCCATATCGTTTAACAGCGCCGTTGCTAAATGCGGCAGAGCCAGTGGGTTATTAAAATTCGCCAGTTCAATGGCTGCATTTTTGCGGTTTTCGCGGTTGGGGTCTTCCAGCAACCGCTTGACCCAAATCGTAATGTTCACGTCCGAAGGAATGGGTGGTGGGGTACGCTTATTAGAAAGCTCCTCCCGGCGTGGCCCCCCCATATTGGATGACGCAATATCCGAAGCCGCCCCCGACATCGCGCTGCCCATTAGCATTCCCCCTGTGAGTGGGCCAGCGATCAACGCCGCCCCAACTCCCAGTGCTGCCGCCGTCGTCATCCTGCGACTCGCGGTATCTTGTTGGGATTTAATCATGGCATTGTCCATACTGGTTTGCATTCGGCGCATCAATTCCTCTTCGCGTGGGTCAACCAAATTGGCAATCTCGCGGTCAATCCCAAAAAATCGAAAAATTTCATTGATCGTCGAATAACCGGATTGGCTGGCTTGGTGGATTTTTTTCCCGGCCCATTGGATGGCCTGCTTGACAGTGGCATCAGTCTCCACCTTATAACGTTCACCCAACACACCCAGCGCACGGGTTTCTTCCACCATACCCAAAACACGAACAACATTCAGGCGGGTTTCTGGATTTGGAGCATTCACTCCCTGTAAAAGTGCTTCTAATTTCATGGACAAATTTCCCCCAGCTATTAACCGATATGTTTAATTTTACTCGCCTCTTTGCTCTTCCCAATACCCCAAATTTTTCGGGGGATTCTGAAAAGCGAACTTCAGCTATGATAAAAATGTTCCTGATCATTCCCCCATCACAAATTCTAACAACCATCTAACACGGGGAAAACCTCTTTAAAACGTTCTCTTGGTGGGAAGTTAATTTTTGTGAAAAATATCCCAAAATATGATATTTAGCTTGATATTGTAAGCACTCTTCCTTTTTAATAAAAACACATCAACACACCAAACATGGCACATCTATGAATGCTTATACAATATCAATGGAAGTACCCAACAGTATGAATCTTATGAACCAACTCCCCGATGTCATAATCAACACGCAAGACGATGGCACAATCGTGGAGTGGAATCAGCGGGCCGAAGAGTTATTTCACCAAACCCGTCAAACCGTCGTAGGGCAGCCCGCCACACAACAGATTTTCGTTTCTCCCAACACCCGCAAGTGGTGGGCCTATTTGCAGAACACACTCAAAGAGTTGGATTATTGGGAGGGTGAGTTTCCATTTGATGGACCCGACCATGAAGAAATCTGGCTGTTTATCCGGGCCAAATCCATCGTGCTCGATAATAATCACCCCGGCATCATGCTGATTGGGACGGCTTTACAGCACCATGAAATCCGTGACCGGGCCGTCTGGACAGCACTCGACTTTTCGCACCATGAACTACACAATATCCTGTCCTCGGTGGGGGATATGGTCTGTAAATACAACCTTTTTCAAAAGGCGCTTGTTTTTGTCAGCCCATCCTGTTTGAAAGTCACGGGTTACACCGACCATGAATTTATTGATAATCCGGCTTTGTTTTGGGACATCATCCTGCCCGAAGATCGTGCCAATGCCGAAAACGCTCTGCAAACCATCCAACCCGGACAGGTCGTCAATCTCGATTATCGCATTCGCCACAAACAGGGCCGCATCTATTGGGTACGCAACAGCATGACACCCATTTTGGATGGGGAGGACACGTTGGTAGATGTCATGTGTGCTATCACCGACATCAACCCTTATTACGAACTCAGCGAGCTAAAATCCCAACTCATTCGCATGGCCTCACATGACCTCAAACATCCGCTGGCAATCGCAATGGGTTATTTTGGCATACTCCTAGAAGACATTGGCCCGCTGTTAAATGAACCCCAACGCGGCATGACCCAATGGATTACCGAATCCCACGAATTGATGAACGGCATGTTAACTGAATTGGCCGATTTGGAGCAGGTCGGCATGAAGGGCATTCAACACACCGAAAAAATTGATTGGCTGTCTTTGGTAGATAAGGTATTAGAGCAATCGGCTCTTCAATTGGATAATCATCAACACCAGCTTTCCATTGAACGTCCAGCCTCGGCCCTAACAGTAGAAGGGGAAGCCATCCGCCTGCATCAAGTCTTGTTTAATCTTGTCTCCAACGCCATCAAATACACCCCCAATGGTGGCAAAATCGCGGTGCAGGTATTTGTCGAAAATCAACGGGTCTATACCGAAGTCCAAGATAATGGGGCAGGTGTACCAGAGGAATTCCGTCCAAAGCTGTTTAAACCATTTTCGCGGGCAAAATCACCAGATACAGCCCATATTCCGGGGACAGGCTTAGGCCTAAGCCTCGTCAAATCTATCATCGAGCAGCACGATGGCGAAGTGATTTATCGCCCGGAAAGCAAAGGCAGCACCTTTGGTTTTTGGCTGCCCCTTGCAGACCCAACTACTCTTGGAACAGGTTAAACACATACCCCATGACAATGCCCTGATTTTCCAAATGGGTGCGTAGCTTTTTGCGGGCATCATGCAGTAGCTTATATAGGGCATTGCGATTGGTGCCCATTTGTTCCGCCACAATATCCATCGGAATACCGCGTAAGGTCACGGCCTCCAACGCGGTTTTTTGACGTTCGGTCAAAACTTCATCCAGTGCCTGTTGGATAATTTGCAGTACGTTGACCTGTTCGGTAGCACGTTCGGGACTGACTATCTGACTGTTGTTATCCCCGCCCTCCAGTTTCAGTTGAAATTCCCCATCAGCGGTCAGTTCATCCAAACTGAAATCTTTATAGCGGGCGCGGCGCAGTTCACTAATCGCGGTGCGTGTCCCAATCTTCATGGCCCAAGTCGTAAAGCGGCTGTCCCCCCGAAAGGATTCGAGGTTATCCAAAATCCGTAGCGTGGCATCTTGTGAAAAATCTTCCGCCATCTGCCGCAGTTCTTCGCTCGATAGGTCACTAAGATCGCTGCGTTCATGACTTAGATAATACAAAATCCCCCGGCGCAAATAGACCCGCAAATCATCCAATGCGGCGGCTTGGGCTGTCGTATCCTCACTGGTTAAGTCCGCCAGCCACTGTTCATTTGACCGTTCAACCGTCATCAGTCCATATCTCCCCGCCTAGAGGATGTTCTAAGCCGGATCGCCTCTAATCTTTCCAATAATTCGCTGGCAACCTGTTCCAAATCTTCAGGCCGATGCACAAAATCCAACGTCGCCGCCGGAATCACAAAAATGGGGGAGGCCGTCCATGATTCCACCCACTCATCATAGAGGCGGTTCAGTTGAGCCAGATACTCAATCGAAATCTGCCGTTCATAATCACGTCCGCGCATCGCAATGCGTTCGGCCAAAACCCCAACCGGTGCCTGCAAATAGATCAGCAAATGGGGTGGTGGCAAAAATGCCCGAATCCCATCATACAAATCGCGGTAACATTGGTAATCGCGTTCGGATAGTTTACCCTGTAGCGCCAAATTTTTGGCAAATATCTCCGCGTCTTCATAAATGCTGCGATCTTGAATCACATGCCCCGGATGATCGAGCAGTTTACGATGATGCTGCAAGCGCCGTGACAAAAAATAGACCTGTGAATGGAAGCTCCACTGTGCCATATCCGCATAAAAATCTTGCAAATAAGGATTTTCGTCCACCGCCTCATAAAATGGCTGCCAACCAAGTCGTTCCCCTAGCAGTTCTGTGAGGCTGCTTTTGCCGACCCCGATATTGCCTGCCACTGCGATAAACCATTTTTGTGATGGATTGGATTGAGTCATAAATTTTCCATTACATCGTTCGACCATCTGGCCTAAATTCAGCACGGCGGCTTTAGCCCCGTGTTGCAGTGTTACCTATTCATCCACCGAACTATCCCACACACGCTGCCGATTCACCGCCATCTTTTCCAAATAGGCCGTTTCTAAATCCACCCCGGTATAGTTGGCAATTTTCAGCAGGTAGGCCAACACGTCCGCCATTTCTAATCGCAATTTTTCGCTTGGGATGGGTTCGCGGTCTTGCTGTCCCGTTTTCCAATGCTGCACCACCGCCCGCGCCATCTCGCCAATTTCCTCTTGCAGCAGCACAAAATTCAGGAATAAATCGGGGTTAAAATTCTTAGCCTTGTCCAACGCTCGATGAAACCGCTGAAAATCACCCAAGCGCCGCGCCGTCATATGCACATCCAAATCATTCGGCTCGGCAACGGCAGATTTCGCTACTTCGGCTAGGGCGGGCGGTTCTTCGGCCAATCCCGGCAAAGCGGCTTGACGTGGCCCTGTCCCCAATACCCCACGAATCGTCGCAATCAATTCCGTCCGATGGTTTTCATCCTGCACCACATCAATATGATTGGTATCAATCGCCAGCACAGGCGCGGCGGTGTACTCTGCAAAAAATCGGTCATACGCCACCCGCAGTTCGTCAATGTAATGTGGGTCCATGTTGCGTTCATAGGAGCGGTCACGTGCGGCGATGCGACTCATCAGAACTGGCGTATCGGCGCGTAAAAACACTACTAAATCCGGTTGGGGGATATTTTCCGCCAGTGCCTCATACACACTCTCATACGTCGCCAATTCGTCATCGGCTAAGTTTAATTGGGCAAAGAGATGATCTTTGGCAAAAATGTAATCGCTAACCAGTGGCCGGGGAAGTTGATGCAAACGGCGCTGTTGATGATAACGGCTCAACAGAAAAAAGACCTGCGTCTGAAAGGCATACCGCGCTCGGTCTTGGTAAAAACGCGCCAAAAATGGATTTTCTTCAAACACCTCAATCAACAGCGAGGCATTAAGCGCCTGCTGAAGATACCGGGCCAACGTGGTCTTGCCGACCCCAATGACCCCTTCAATCGCAACATAATAATTCATCTGTGGTCTAACCTTTTGTGGAGTTCGGCAAGCGAGGCTAGCGATTTTCACGCGCCAACGCACTTGCCAATTGGGTACTGATGAGTTCGAGCATCAGCACATCTTTGGGGTTAATTTCCCCCGGCTTTTCTTTACAGGCAAACACCACCCCAAAACGTAGCGTCGTCCCCACTGGAACCGCTACCCCTACCCCGTAGCGCCCTTTGGAAATAAAGGGATGGTTGGGAGTATCCTCTTGGGTCACAATCTTGCTTTGCCCATTTTGCGCCACCCATCCCAACAAACTGGTGTTGTATTCAAGGCGGTTTGGGGCCAAACTTGTGACCGAAGACGGCCCTTCTTGTGCTGAAAGGGTCAACATCGGCGGGTCGGTTGGCGTAATCGTATAGAACGCCACGTAATCATAGCCCAATTCCAAAATGGCACTCACCGCCGCCTGTGATTTGGCAGGGCCTTTAGCGCGGGTGAGCGATTTGGCAAATTGGCGCACCGGGGGGAGTGTATCCGCTCGTAAGGTTTCCAATCGGCGGTCTTCAAACAGGCGTTTAATGACCTTGATCAGTTCATCGTTCTTGAATGGCTCGGTTGAAACGTCGTCGGCCCGCCCCGGCATCCCAAAATCGGCTTCTTCATCCACCAAGACAATCAACAAACGGGGATGGCTTTGGCGCAGTTCTTTTACCAGTGTATGAACATCACCCAATCCATTATCTACCACCAACACATCCGAGCGTTTCGTCTTATCGGCCAGCGCCTCATGAATTTTTTCAATACTGGTCACAAGATTGACAGCAAATTTTGGCTCCGTATTAAGATTTTCACGGTAACGCGCAATGGATTGCAGCCGAATTGCAACCAGCAGGTGGATTTTGGGGGATGTCATAACGTAAATCACGCCTCAAACGATAAACGGATAGATGCACAATTATAGCACCTACCCGTCAAATCCGAATTTCTAAATTAGGAAATTGGCAATTACCCTCAACATGGAGATACTCCCCCTCGCTGCGTCGGAGAGGGGGTGAGGTCTATTTCACTGGTGGAACCGGGCGTTTGAGCGGAATCACCACCCGAATGGTCGTGCCTTTGCCTTCTTGACTCTCAATCTGCATAAAACCCCGCAGTTGGTTGGCCCGCTGTTCCATATTGCGTAGCCCAAAATGATCTTGGTTTAAGATTTCCACTGTATTAAACCCAATGCCGTTGTCATGCACCATGACATACAAATCCTCGTCCTCGACAGCCACGTGTACGTCGGCTCTAGAGGCTTTGGCGTGGCGGGCCACATTCGCCAATGCTTCGCGGATGATTTGGGAGAGGGAGTGGCGTTGGGCATCCGTCAAGGCCGGTAGCTCCTCCGAAATGGACAGCGCCACCTCTACCCCGGCAAAATCGCGGAAATGCTCGGCAAGATTGGCAATTTGCTGATGGAAAGTGCTGCTTTGTACATCGGTGGGGCGGCGCAAATCACGGATATAACCCCGGATGCTCTCAATGATGTTGTTTAAATCCTGCACAATAGATTGAAAGCGCGTTTCTTCTTCGGGGGTCAAATGCGTCTTGCCGCGCATAATTTCAAGTTTCATGCCCACCGCATAAATCTCTTGGATAACCCCGTCGTGCAAATCCATGCCGATACGATCTCGCTCACGGTGCAGAGCGACAGTTTGTAATTGTTGATGTAGCCGGGCATTTTCGATGGCAATAGCGGCAAACGTGGCAAAAAATACTACCAACCGTTCATCATCTTCATCGAATGGCTGTCCATCTAGCCGATCACATAAATAGAGATTACCGAGTCGTTGATGATTGCGGCCCTCAATAGGCACACCCAAAAAAGTTTTCATAAACGGGTGATTTTGAACAAAACCACTAGAGCGTGGATCAGCATTTAAATCATTGAGGCGAATCGGATAATCGGTATCAAACAGTGCCCCTAATAAACCCAACCCCTCCGGTTCATGCTCAATTCCCCGTGCCACCGCCGGATGCAGCCCGGAGGTAATAAAGGCCCGCAAGCCCCCTTCATCCGAAGGCACGCCCACTGCTGCATATTTCGCCCCCACCAGTTCGCGCACCACATCGGCGATGCTTTGTAGGGTACGGGGCAGGCTTAAACCCCGGATCACATCACTGGCGGCTCTGGTGAGCAAATCTATCGTAGTTGGTGAAGAAGATAGATGTTCTGTGGGCATGACGATGACTTCTCCCTGTAAAAAAGTAGGCAATTCGGATTATCATAATGCTACAAAACGTACTTGTCACTATAATAGGGCAAGTAGTCATCTTCCTTACGTGCAGAAAAGCACTTGGTACAAGTTTTGGAGAGAGCGCAGTGTCTCATTTACGAATCATCATCGCCGACGATCATGCGGTCGTGCGGGCTGGACTCAAGGCGTTATTGGAAAACGAAGCCGAATTCTCAGTGGTGGCTGAGGCCAACAGTGGCGAAGAAGCCGTCCAGCTTGCCCTGACCTATGAACCAGACATTGTGCTTATGGACATTCGGATGCCGGGGGGTATTTCTGGCATTGAGGCCTGTGAGCAAATTCTGAAAAACAAAGCCAAAATTAAAGTGGTCATGTTAACCTCCTATGCCGAAGACGAACTCGTGATGGATGCCATCCGTGCCGGGGCGGTGGGCTATGTCCTCAAACGGGTAGACAGTGGCAAATTGATTGATGACATCCGCGCCGTTGCTGCCGGGGATGCCGTCATTGATACCGCCGTCACCAAGAGTCTGCTGAATGAAGTGCGGGAGGCGGCCCATATCAAAGAAGCCTCTGCTTTTGCCGAACTCAGCGAACGTGAACTGCATATCCTTGCCTTGATTGCACGCGGCCTGACCAATCGTGAAATCGCCCAAAAACTCTATTTAGGCGAAGGCACAGTCCGTAATTATGTCGGCAAGATTCTCAGCACCCTGCATGTCGCCAATCGTGCCGAGGCCGCCGTGTTTGCTGTCAAGCATCATATTGAACGTTATGTCCCTGCCGACAGCGAAGGGCCAAATTCGGAAGAATAGGCCATCATGACCAACCGTAAAAATGTTTCCTCTGGGACGCAATGGGAAAGCATCGTCGGCTATTCACGCGCGGTGCGGATCGGCAATATCGTCGAGGTCGCAGGCACAACCGCCGTTGATGAGCAGGGCACGATCATCGGCGGGTCTGATCCCTATGAGCAGGCCAAATTCATCTTCACCAAAATCGAAATAGCCTTGAAAGAAGCCGGGGCGACCATGCAAGACGTGGTGCGAACCCGCATGTTTGTGATTAACGTTGCCGATTGGGAAGCCATTGGCAGGGCACATGGCGAATTTTTCCGCGACATCCGACCAGCCGCCACAATGGTTGAGGTCAGCGCCATCCTAGGATACGCATTTCATTGAGAGGTTCCTATTGATTATTCCTAATTCGAGGCTGCCAAGATGGATGCAGGTAGCCGGGCTGTGAGCCAGAGACCGTCACTTGAGTAATGCTGAGGTTTTCGGGTGCTTGAGCCAAGTCAACGAACCGGATTTCTGTGTTTTCAGACCCGAAATGTGATACAAATGCAAGTTTTTGTCCATCCGGCGACCAACTTAGTCCAGCAATAGGATTTATGAGTCCAGTTTTTTCTATATCTCCCATTGTTCTGTTGGTATAAGAGATTATTTCTTTTGTCGAACTGTCTAAGTTCAGTAAATAGATATCAGTATAAAACCCACAATCCACCAACACCGCAATTTGAGGGTCTATGGGAGACCAGACAGGATGATAGTAGTTGGTCAATCCCTCGCAGATTTCAATCTCGTCTGTGAAATTCGTTGGAGGAACTTTGCCATCAGCAGCAAGAGATTGATCCACATCAACAATGAAAATATTGGTATCAAGTCCTGCATCTTCAGCATAGATAATGCTTTTCCCATCATTTGACCATGTTAAACCAGTAATCTCGCCTCCAATTTCAATCAGCTTGGTCTGGTTAGAGCCATCAGAATTCATAATGTAAATTCCTAGCCCTTGACCATATGATATATACGCAATTCTATCTTCAACAGGTGACCAAACAGGGAAAAATGAAGGTTTCGCATCAGTAGGCAATCTTTTTATTTCCAACGTTTCCACATCAACCACAAAGATTTGCCTTAGCGGCTCCCCACCAGCCTCCATCACTTCTATCTGAGCATCGAAAGCAATTTGAGTGCCATCAGGCGACCAAGTGGGGTGTTCGGAAGGCCCCGGTTTTATATCAGACAATTGGATTTCATTAGAGCCATCAGCATTTATTGAGTAAACATCATAGACAACAAAGGCTATTTTATCTGCCTGCGTATCCTGTCCATAAACACGTTTTTGATGAGCAGATTCAGTTAGACGAAAGCCCAGTTCAAAGAAGGTCAATATTATTCCGATTGCTAATGTTAACCGACAAACCTTAATCATAACCATTCTCCACTATCACAAAATCTAATGGCGAACGGACACCTATGGTGCTCACTTATATCAAGTGCTAGCACTTGACAAGTGCATCCCGTTTCATCGTCTCTACACAGAGCAGCGTTAGCTCATGGGCGTATCAACTGTAAGGCATGTTTTAGCATCTGTAAATCATTACTCAATAACCCTGCTAAGTTGCGCCCCGCGTTGACCAAAAACTCTAAACGCTCATCATCGGGCCGTGCATCCGCCGCGCTCCGAATCGTCGCCGCCAACAATTCAATATTATTCGGCACCCCCCCGGCGCTCAAAATCAGCCTAAAAAAGTCTATTTGCTGCGTAATCACATAAATCTGGTCGGTATTGCACAACATGACCGGATCAAGGCTTAACGGTGGGCGCGGCGGCAAGCTGTTAAATAGCCGGGCATCCTGTACATAGGCGATACTCAGCACATCAATCTCGACAGGCACCAACCGATTGACCCGCTGATCCCGCACCGCCGCTGGGTTCATATCACTTGCCATGATCAACTGCCGCACCAACGGGTCATCCTGAATTTTGATCGAGGTGATGACGCCGATAATGGTCAAATCGTCATTGCTATGCTGGTTATAGCTCTGCACAAACGAGCCAAATGTGGGATACAAGACGTCTTGGCTGCGTGTCCCAAAAGTAAACCCCTCCGTGCTGGCCCGTAACACATGCCCGATTTCAAATGCTTCCATAGCTCACCTCTAGCGTTTTCTGTGATTGAACTGCCCAAAGGATTGGCGGCCTGCACGGGTTTGCAGCTTGCCCGTCAGCTTGGCGGATTCCTCAATTTCATGTTTATGGCGCAGCAGTTCCGTGCGAATCAATTCTTCCAGCATCGCCCGTTCGGGAGTACGAATCACCGCGATTTCATCGGCACGGGTCAGCGCATACGGATAATTCCCCATCATCATGCACTGCTCAATTATCAGCGCATGGACTTCATTGACTGCCTCACGGGATCGCGCCACCCACATCGGAATTTCCACCCGACCCAAATGGGCATTCCCATGCCGCCCCACGTTCAGATAGAAATAAACGATCTCGTGGCTTTCCCCGATTAAATTACGATAATTTTTGTTCTGGGGACTTTGCTGAATCATCAAAGCCGAACGTTCCCCCGGCTTCAAAATCCGCTTAAACAGCCATTGATCGTCCAGACCTTCATAATCACCGGGAGTTTGCAACACCGAGCGCCGCACATCCTCCTCATTGAGCGAGAGCAGATGCAGCAGGGCGATGACGAATCGGCTGGTGGGGCGGTCAATATATCCGGCAAGGCTAGTATTATGTTGATGGCGACTAAAGGTGGCAGTGTGGGTATCATGCAGATGCACCATCGCCCCATGATAATCTTTTTCCAGCAGATTTGACTCCGGCACATCACGCCCCAACCAGAATAGTAGCGGCCCATCGGAGAGCGCCAGAATCGCTTGGTTATTATCGCGGTGCCCCCATGCCGCACTTGCTAATGCCTGCATTTCACCTACCGTGCGCCGTGCATTCACTGTCGCGTTGGTGATTAATTGGTCGTGTGGGTCGCGGATGTCCGAATCAGCATAATACAAGACGGGTTCGCTGTATTCTTGGGGCAGTTGATTATCGCCGTGATAAAACGTAAAACGCCCAATATTGGTCAAATAATAAAAGGCCGCCCCGTGAATATCTGGGTAAATTTGCGACCCATCTACGGCGACAATCGTGGCTTTCTCCGGCGCTTTGGGCAGTTCATAACGGCCCGTCAGCAATTCACCATCAATCGAAATCGGTGCTGCTCCACGATAACCTGCGTCACGGTCACGGGCCAACTGAATCCGTTCATAAATCGCCGCGTTGTCATTCAACGCCATAAACTCATCAAACGCCCGCTGACCCCGTTCGCTGATGTCCTCCATTTTATAGGACAGGGCACGGCCCATTTTTTGGACTTGGGGCAGCACTTTGGCATATTCGAGGGCCATCTATTCCCCTCTCCCCGCTGGCAGCCAGCGCAACCCATTTGCTACCTGCTCAAAATCGTCAGGATGGCGACCCAATTTACGCAGGGCAGTATCTTGAACAAAGCAGTTTCCGGTCATCAAAAATTTATCACGGGCGGCGAGATCGGCGGCGAGTTCATCTACCAGATAACATTCGCCATTAAAATCAAAGCTGCCAATCACAAATGGCATAGCTTCGTACATCCGCAGCGCCACAAAGCGATAAGCCTCCTCTACCGCTTCCCGCACCCGCGCCGCCACTTTGGGATTTTCCAATGCGGCTGTCGTAACCACCATCCCCGCTGGCAGATGTACCGAAAATCCTTCAAAAATTGAGCGGGTCGCCAGCACCTCAAAGCCAAGATGAACCTCATCCACACTCACAATTCCATATTGGCTGTAGGTATCAGTCGGGGCAGGATAGCGAATTTTGGTGCGGGCAGATTCGGCTTGACCGGGAGTGTAGCGATCTTCGTATGGCCCAAAAACGCCATCTATTGACCAAAACGACTCCAATAAACGCGACCATTGGTTATCGCGCAGGGTGTCATAACTTAAATTGAGTTCATAAGTGCCGCCTGACCAGAATTCGCGTGGATCGGCATGGGTTGGAATCTGAATGCGGGTACTCATCGGAACACAGTCCCTTCCACTCAAAATAGATTGGCACTTCGGAGATAGACACTTTTGTTATGGCATTTTGGGCAGGATGCAGGCGGTTTAATGGCTTCTTCGGCCTGCCGTTTTTGAAGTTGCTGTAAACGGGTTTCGGATTCTTCAATGGCCGCCTTGACCGCCATCTCCCATTTAGGCAGGGATGTCGGAAAATAGTCCTCGTTTAAGAGAGTGGTGGGGGCGGTGAGACCCAGTTGTTCGCGGAATCCGGTAAAAAATCGTTGAATCGCCAAAACTTCGGCCTCAAGTAGTGATTGGGCTTGTTCGGGTGTTTGTTTTTCTTGGCGAACGGCCTGCTGCTCGGCAGCGACCATACGGCGCAAGTTTTCGAGTTGCTTCAGTTTCCAAGTATGTATTTCAAGTTGGGGGCGCAAATAGAAAGGCAGTTGATTCAACACCTGTCCACCTTGCATCGTCCGTTTGCAAACGGAGCATTTGGGTACAGGCACGGTTTGGGTCTCGCCGGAAAAATAGCGGATATAGGCTGTATCAATATCTACCCCGTGTTCCCACTCCGTAACGACATAGACAGCCCGTCGGCCAACTTCTAGATGATCGGGGCAGATATATTCTTCCCACAGTCCATTAATTAGGCCGCTGCCATTTTCACTGAATGGAACAAGGGCTTCGACACACGCCTCCCAATCACATGCCGCACAGACAATCTCCCAACGCAAGGTGTCATTCAGCAACGGCAGCCACCTCTTGGTTTTGGCAATCCGCGCAGAGTCCAAATAATTCTAGCAGATGGCCCTCAATCGAGAATCCAAATCGGCTTTCCAATTGGCGTGTCAAATCACGTAGGGGGCATTCATCAAAATGCACGACCTTGCCGCAGTTTTGGCAAATCAGATGGTGGTGATGCCCACCAACCATGACCACGTAACGGGCATTGACACCGCCCTGAAACGCCGGATGAATCAAGCCAAGCCGCGTAAACAAATCGAGGGTGCGATAGACGCTCATCCGTCCAATCGAGGCGTCCCGCTCTGCTACACGATCCACTACGTCTGGCGCGGTAAGATGGGTATGCGATTCTAACAGCACCTCCGCCACCAAACGGCGTGGAGTCGTATATTTATAACCCGCCTGATGCAAGATTTGCGCGAGTTCATTTTGTTGAGGGTCAGTTTCGTGAGCCATGATAACCCTTGTTAGAAATTCGTTTCACTTTTCAGGATAACTCATTTGTGCTATTTACAGCAAGGCATAAAAAGCCACCACGCCGCCCTTCGTAAATTATCCAGCATCAATACTCTCATTGTGGCATAATGGGAGAAAGAAATAAAGATTCGAGGTGGGTCATGGTAGATCAAGTCAAATCACCTGAAGCAACAACTGCACAACGAATGACCATCGCTGAATATCAGATGCTGCCCGAAACAAATCTTCCCACGCAACTCATTGATGGTGAGGTAATTATGGCCCCTTCTCCTGAGGATCCGCATCAAGAGGTGTTACAAGCAACGTTTTCTTTGGTAAAGCCATTATTAAAAGGCGGATATGTTCGTTTTGCTCCAATGGATGTTTACCTTGATGAAATCAACGCAGTACAGCCCGATTTATTCTGGGTAAGTGCGGAAAATGACCACTGCAAATTGGTCGAAGGCTATTGGTACGGAGCGCCCGACTTTGTGATTGAGGTCTTGTCGCCCAGCACCGCCCGCTTGGATCGTGGCAAAAAATTTAAACTGTATGAAAAATACGGAGTACGCGAATATTGGATGGTTGACCCGGCGGCGCAATTTATCGAGGTATGGCAATTAGTTGACCAGAAATTCGTCCAACTTGGCGTCTTTGGGCCAGATGAGCATTTTCAATCGGCGGTATTGGGTCAGGTGATCGAACTCAAAACGATTTTCAGTTAACCTCGACTCGGTAATTTCACCTCTCTTTGACCGAGTGAGCCGGGGAACAATTTTTCTTCCAACTGCGGCACATACTTGCGTATCATCTCACTCGAAAGCCCATTTGCCAGCGAAATCTCGCGGAAAAATTCCCCACTTTGGCGGATAGTACGTTCCTGAGTCTCAAAATTGGTGGCATATAGCCCAAAGCGAAATTGAGGGTTATAGCCTGCCGTCCACTCGAAATTATCCAGCAGTGTCCAATAATAAATGCCGCGCACGGGCACGTTAAAATTGATCGCCT
This sequence comes from Chloroflexota bacterium, assembly GCA_024434115.1. Lineage (GTDB taxonomy): Bacteria > Chloroflexota > Anaerolineae > Aggregatilineales > J027 > CFX10. The sequence goes on along the minus strand of QMIT01000010.1, from coordinate 188,763 downwards.
GCCAAACACTGTGAACCATTCGCGCGATATACCAAGGGCGAACGTTATCCCCTTCATCGGGTGTGCCTGTCTCGGTAATATAAATCGGCTTCCGCATTACATTCCAAATATAGTTGATGCGCTCGAATGTTCCCTGTGGATAAATTTCACCCCACATCGGCGGCGAGGGGGGAGATTCGTCGTCCGGCACTTGTTTGAGGAAAAAAGTTTTGGGACTGAGAGGCGCAAATCCACCCCGATACCGCTGATAAAAATTTAAGCCGGCATAGTCGTATGTCCCCGCTAAATTGGGAATGACCACCGTTTTTCGGAGAGGCAGTCGCAGTTCCCCCGTCACCATCGCTTCTATGAAAGCCCGATGGAAAACGCTTTCCACCAGTTTGATTGGCAGGCCATTGACGATTTTCGGCGGCAGGGGGTCCACTTTTAGCAGGTGCTTGGCAACCCCTACCAGCGCATTCGGATAACGCGATTTAATGACCTGATACGCTCCGGCATGGGCACGCAGCAACAATTCAGCGCAGCGATACATCTTAAACGGATTACGCTTGCCGGGGTAAAACATCGCTACTAGATAGGCCTGCACCGCGTAAACCATCGGCTCATTAAACGTACACCAAAAATCATTTAAATCGCCGAGGGCATCCACCACCATTTCGGTGAATTTGATGAAGCGGTCAACGGTAGAATTCGCCAACCAGCCACCTTCATTTTCCAGCCACATTGGGTTAGTGAAATGATGTAGTGTCACCATTGGGCGCATCCCGCGTTTTTGCAGCCCTTCTAGCATCTCACGATATTTTTGCAGGGCGGACTCATCAAATATGTCTGGTTCGGGCTGAATTCGACTCCATTCCACCGAGAGGCGATGCGTGTTATGGCCTAAATACTGCATCCGGTCAAAATCTTCAACCCAGCGCCCATCCCACCACTCGCAGGCTCGCCCATTTTTTTGCTTTTTAAAGACCGCGCCCGTTTCCATGTTTTCCCAGTGCGACCAGCTATTGTTCATATAGCCCTCCACATGATGGGCGGCGGTGGCTGTGCCCCACAGGAAGCCTTCGGGAAATCGGTAGATGCCGTCTGCCATGAACACTCCGTTTAGTCGGTAGTCTCTCTAAAATAAATTTCGTAGGAAATGACCGCACCGCTTTCACACCCATCAGTACGCGCCACCAGTCGTTCGGTTGTTGCACCATAATTAGGCAGGCTCACGATATAGGCGACGCCGGGTTCCATCTTGAAATCGGCATATCCAAGCCCAATTTCGGGTTTCAGGCCCGTATAGAAAATCTGGCTTTGTTGACCGCCTGTCCCCGCCCAACGCACTTCAATTGCCACGCCGGGAATTTGGATACTGGTTTCTTCCTGCACATAAATCTCTATCACGCCGGGATTGGCAGCATCACAAAATTGGCGCTGTGCGACGACCTCCATCTCGCCTGCGATACTTGGCTGAGTGGCATTCGGGCCAACTGGAATGGTTTCCTGCACAATTGGCACTTCAGGTGTGGCGGTCTTGGTTGCGATAGGGGGCGTCGTTGGCGTCGGGGTCGGCAATGTGACCTGTGGTGTCGGCGTTGGTGTGTTGGAAACATTAAAAACCCCTATATCGCAGTTGGCCTGCACATCCGGCTGCCCCTGAAAAATGGCGATTAAATTACGGATGGCTTGAATATCGGCACTGGTTTGTATCCGTCCCTGCCGGGTCAAGGTGCAGACCGTATCAGCCGCCACTTGGAATGGATCACTCCCCGGCTTAACCTGTGCCAGCAAATTATAGGCCCGGTCTAAATTTCCGGTATAGGCATAATCAAGCCCTACCGCAATCACATAATTGATTTGATCTTCTTCGCGGAGTTTGTCTGGGCCAGTGTTGCGCTCAATGACGGGATCAACCTGCCATGTATAAAACAGTCCTGCCCCCAAGCCAATCGCCAAACCGATGATGCTGATGACCACATAAACAGCCGTATGCGGTTTTTGGCGCACCCCCGGCTCATAAATCAAATCTTCGTCAGCATCGGGTTGCTCAGTTTTGAGGTTGGGTTTGATTTCAGACATGCACTTTCACGCATTTGGGGATATTTAGGAACGGAAACTTTCCATAATGGGGGTGAGCCGACCAAAGCCCTCCGCCAGCGCCACCAAGTCCCGAATCAGCGCCGGGTCCGCCCCTTGACTGATATAACGTTCGGTCAGCACTTGCACCCATTCCGGGATATTGTCAATTTGATAACTGCGCCCATCATCACATTCTGGAACACCGACTGCACGTAAAGGTTGGAGGCGATCCAACGCCTTATTTAGATCACCATCTTCACGATAGCCGCGTGCCACCATCAGGGTATATTCTTCTTGATAGCTATCGGAAAGCTGGCACATATAGCTGTTGCGATATTCTACCGGATATTGCACCCAGCCAACATAGACACCTACGCCGATCCCCAAAGCAATCGTAATCATCCCAGTGAGCAGGTAATTTCGCATCTGTCGGTTTGCCTAGCTTTTTGGCCCAATCAGGCTGTCCAAATACGCAACATCTTCACGGCGCGAAATCATAATATCACGTTTGCTGGTTTTCGTCGTCCAATGCAATCCCAACAATTCGCAGGCGTGAACGAACATTTGGCGTATATCTTCCGACATATTGGTAAAACTGTAACGGCGGTAGTCCTTGCCCTTGACGATATTTTGGCTACGTATGCCGTCGCTATGATACAACCCTTTGAAAAATTCGAGGGGGTACTGATCTACGATTTCTTGCTGCCATTGTTCGAGTTGAATTTTTCGCAGATACTTCATGCCCTCGCCATGCTGAGGGAAAAGTTCAGGCCATTCATTGGAATAACAACCCACCACGACGCAGTTGTATTTTAGCTTCATCGCATCAACAACATTGTGTGGTAAAATTTTTTGAATCGCCTCACGGATAGCTTCAATAATGTTGGGGTAACGACTATCGCACGACACTCGAAGGCTATAGGTACGTCCCATTTTGGAAATACATCCATCACCTAAATAGATGCCCAAAAGATAAGAATAGGCTTGTTGAATTCCTGCTTGACGGGAATCCTTAACAGATTTAAGCGCTGGAAAGGCTTTGATTGCCTGAGCTTTTACATCTTCTTCTAGCGCAGCCAAATCCATATATTGGGATATACAATCTCTGATTGTTGATCTGGGAATACCTGTGATACGTTCAATTTCACATTTATTCTTGCCCTGATCCCGCAAAGTAAGTATCTGTATTTTTTCTTCGTAAGTTCTTGTCATAATGCGCTATACTGGATATTTAACAAAAATGACGGGAGCATATCCATATTATGCCGTGTGTAGGGGAAAAAATAAAAGTCAGGTTTTTTGATCACCTGACTTTCACTTTGCCGGAGGTGGGAGTCGAACCCACATGCCCGCAAGGGCAAACGAGTTTGAGTCGTTCCTGTAAACCAGTTCCAGCACTCCGGCGCTTATCTAAGCCATAATAAGCATTTTAGCAAAAATTGTCAATGACTAATTTTCCAAGTGACGAAAAAATACTGATTGCCACTGCCCAACAAGGCAATCTTGAGGCGTTCAATGGGTTGGTGGTGCTATACCAAGACATGGCGTTTAGTGTCGCCTACCGCATTTTGCAAGATGACGGTATGGCGGCGGATGTTACCCAGAACGCTTTGATTGCCGCCTATCGCAAAATTGACCAGTTCCGAGGCGATAACTTTAAGTCGTGGCTGATGCGGATTGTCACCAACGCCTGCTACGATGAACTACGCCTGAAAAAACGACACCCCACCGCTTCTTTGGACGACATAGAAGGAGAGGGTGACGGCCTCTATTTTGATGCCGAAGACGATGCCCCATTGATGGCAACCATTGAAGGGCCGGAACGGGTCGTCGAACGCAGTGAATTGCAGGCCGTCATTGAAAACTGCCTGCAACAACTGAGTACTTCGTATCGGGTGATCGTGGTATTGGCCGATGTCGAAGGTTATAGCTATGAGGAAGCGGCAAGTATTAGCGGAATTTCATTAGGCACAGTCAAGTCTCGCCTCAGCCGTGCCCGCTCGAATTTACGCGATTGTCTGCGGAAAAAAGCGGAACTTTTACCAGATCAATATCGTCAGGATAATAGCTGATTGAAAGATTGTGTGGGGAAAATGTCAGTTTTGCGTCAGGTAAACCACCCCGCACCGGAGTATTTAGATGTCGGTTAATCGTATCTCACCGGAAGACTTGATGGCGCTGTCGGCCTATCTCGACGGCGCTCTCGATCCGCCAGAGCGTTCTTCCCTCGAACGTCGTTTGGCAACCGAGCCACTGCTGCGTGCTGAATTAGATAGTTTGCGCGACACTGTGAACTTGGTTAAATCGCTGCCCCGCCTAAAAGCACCGCGCGACTTTACCCTCACGCCTGCGATGCTTGCTCAAACGAGTGGAGGTAGCAGTGTTTCACATAGCCCAAAAATCATCCGCCTAGCCCGGTTTAATCGCTGGCAGGTGGCGAGTATTGCGACCCTTGCGGCTTCGATTTTAGTGGTATTCATCGGTTTGTTTGCGGGGTTTGACAATACGGCCAGCGAAGATATGGATGCAAACGAAGCCTACCAAGATTCAGTGCCGGACGTTAATGGGGAAGCTGTTGTATCTGGCATTTCTAAGCCCACTTTTACCCCTGCACTGGACTTGAGCAGTGCCATGCGAAATGGAACCACAACCTCAGCGTCCAGCGCTCCCGGAGTATCCGATGTCATGGGTACACAGCAGCCTAGCGGAGCGGTAGAGGGTAGTGACTCGGCTGAAGGCCCCGCACCTGTACCGCCACCAAGCCAACCAACCGGGCTTTTAGGTCAGACAGGCAGTGAAGACGAGGCAGACGAAGGGTATGTCGCAGCGACCCAAGTAGCACAATCACCTGTAAGTCCATCTGCGGCGATTCCTCAGACAAATGGGCAGGCAGCGGGGTCAGCGGCGAATAATCCAACCGCCGAGACCATGACTTTCGCCGTAGCGCCAACCGCGACCGCACAACCTAGTCTTGCTGCTACGAGCACGTCGGCAACAAAAGTGGCTGAAGAAGCTAGGCCAGATGACACCACGCCGCCTTCCAATGAGCCTGCGGTGGAACCAGCACCCGAAACTGGGCGTGCTGAATTTGACGAGTCGGCTGATGAGGATGAAGGATTTGAAATCAATGTTCTGCTGGTAGTCGGCCTAGTTGGAATAATCGCTTCGATTCTCGCATTGGGCTACACATGGCGTAGACGCTAATCGAGGCCACATGAGCACGGGTGTCAACTTTTGTATCCGCTGTGGGCAGCCCCTCCAAGATCGTGAAGCATTCGGAAAAATACGCCGTATCTGTTCGGGGTGCGGCTATATTCATTTTCTCGATCCCAAAGTGGCGGCCATTGTATTTATTGTAGATGAGCACCGCGTCTTGTTAGTCAAACGTGCCGAAAACCCCGAAAAAGGCAAATGGTCACTCCCCGGCGGATTTGTGGATGCTGGCGAAGACCCCCGCGAGGCTGCCATCCGCGAAACCTCTGAAGAGACTGGCTTGCAAGTGATAATCACCCGATTGCTAGACGTTTTTTATTTCCAATCCCCCAATGGCAGCCCTACCCCGATTGTGATCGCATTTGAGGCGCAGATGATCGGTGGGGCACTTTGCGCGGCGGATGATGCTGAGGAAGTGGCATGGTTCGGGGCGGATAAACTGCCCGAACTTGCATTTGCCAGCACTCACGCTCTAATTAGTCGTTGGCGTCTTAGCCTATCTTGCGAATAAGGCTCAGCCAGCGCGAATTTAATTCCCAGCGCCACAGCAAACGCATCAACAATGGGAAATGACGTTCAGCAAAAATCCCCAACTGCACCATGCGTCCGCCAAAAATCATCTCGCGTCTGCCCTGTACCAACCCCTCGGCAATTTTTTCCGCAATCACTTCGGGGTCTTCCACCCGATACCACCAATACGATGAGACCGCCTCTTCGACCTCCGGTGGCAGCATTTCGGTACGTGTCCAACCCGGCTGTACCAGCAGCACCCGCACCCCTGAGCCAATCAATTCCCGAGAGAGGGCATCCGAAAATCCCGATAGGCCAAATTTGCTGGCGACATAGGCCACAAAACCCGGCGTCGGCGCACGTCCAAAACCCGACCCCACGTTGATAATATAGCCCTCCCGTTGGGCCAGCATCGTTGGGAGTACTAAATGAGTGAGTTGTACCGCCGCCATCAAATTGACCGCCAAAATCTCATCAATCTTTTCGGGGGTAAATTCGTGAAATAGACCTCCACCTGTGATACCCGCATTGTTAATCAAAACGTCTATCCGACCAAAAGCATCCTTAGTTTTTTGGACGACTTGTAGCTGAACGGCGGGATCAGAAATATCCCCGGCAATAGCTAAAACAGCCTCAGCATACGGCTCGATTTCGCGGTGGACAACCTCTAATTTTTCGGCGCGGCGGGCCACCAAAACGACCCTCGCCCCACGTCGGGCAAAGGTCATGGCAAGACCGCGTCCAATCCCCGAAGATGCCCCGGTGACGATCACGACTTTATCACCCAACACCAGTGTTGAGTGTTCAGGAGCAAAATAACGCCAAAACCAATAAATCGTCCCGCCTAAAAAGCCACCAAAAAACATGCGCCGCATCATGTTCATGCCGCACTTCCTTTCACGGGGCCGAGTTTACGGGCAATCCCGATTTGATTGACCCCAAACGTCAGCGGCGTCCATGTGGTGCGGGTCATGACTTGAAATAAGGCTGGCCCTCCAAATAGGGCAAATTGGATTTTGGCGGGGATATAGGGCAAGTAGGGCACATCCCATAGACCATCCCCAAAATGACGCAGCATCTTAAAATTCGCGGCCTCACACCATGCCCGCCATTGTTTGGGCGGCTGCACATTGATATGGGTAGGGTCTTTGCCAATCGCATCGGTATTGGGGTCTTTAAAACGGCGTAGGCTGTAAGCGGGATTCGGCGTGGCGAATAACCACAAACCACCCTCTCTCAAAATGCGATTGACTTGGCGAATGGTGTCGGCGGGATCGGGGAGATGTTCAACCAGATGTAACCCGACTACCACTGAAAATTCACCATCCCCGAAGGCGCTCAGGTCATCGGCGCTCATCATCATCGCCGTCGCTTTGGGGGCATTTTGGCGAGTCTGTTCGATGCTGTAGGCGGCTAAATCAATACCGACGCATTCAAAGTCATCTTGCAGCAGGCCAATAAGATGGCCTAAGCCACAGCCGAGTTCGAGCAATTTGCCGCCACCCGATGGGGCATAACGTCGCACCAACGCCGCATAATAGCGCCGCGCGAACCAATACATGCTATATTTACCCAGCGGGCGGTCAGCATAGTTGTAGCTTTCAAAATACTCCTGACCATATTCCTCTAGGACGGTTTCCGGCACACCTTCTACCGGCGCGATTTTGTCATCTGACAATTTGTGTGTCATTCATTTGCCTCACTGCATAAAGTGGGCCAATACCCATTTGTAGTACACCTATGGAGAACCTGTGGCTCACTCGCGTAAATCTCGGCTCTCATAGTGATAACTTACCCAACTTACTTCGGGAAAGCCGAGAATTACCTTGAATTTTTTAACCTGCCCAAGTCTATCAGTAAAATAGGATTCAACCGAGAGGATTTGTTCTAGTTCAGCCATGACTTGAGGAGAAACGTCAAAAACTTCAAATGCGGCGACATTTCTGTTTTGATACTGCTCAAGAATGGCCTGACGATAAGCGGCTGAATTTTCAACTTCTGCTCGTAGCGTATCGCTAATTTCTGGATTCTCATAGAAGAACCTGTGGATGTCTTTTACATCAGGGTAGCGCGTTTGAGCTAAGTCAACCCTCATATAGTATTCTAATTCCCTGACCTCCACCGTAGCAACCTGAATACCACCGGAAAACAAGTAATAATCCCACCCCTCGTCATGAGTATCAAAATACAACAACGGGAAATGCTTTGAGGATTCAAGTATCCATTGGTCTAAGCGTACTTTAGACTCTGTTGTCGCATTACCAGTATCATCAATCAGCAACACTGACCATTTTTCGTTCAGCGTTTTGATGAAGAAATGGGGGGTTTCATCAGGGATTTTTCCATAAAGTTTGTCTCTAAGTGGACGCCTATTATCATTCTGTGGATAAATCAATTTGGGTGGTGGAAACTGCCGAATTTTTTCTTCATCATGTTTGAGAATGAGATAGCCTGATGTAAATTCACTCACCTTGCTATTATCCTTCCTGCTACAACTCAAAAATCAGGTCACTGCCTGCGTAAAAACCCTCACCCTGCACATGAAACAGGCCATCCCCCAAATTGGCGATAATCTCCAGTATGATGGGTAGCACATCGGGATTAACCTCTTGAATATCATCCGGCACGCCAATCGCCACCAATGCCTGTGTTTGCACCAAAACCGACAGCACGGTGTCACGTTCGGGGCCACCCCGCTCGGTGACGGCCTCGATAAATTGGGCGATTTCGCGCTGGGTGGTTGCTTGGGTGGAATCGGTCAAATCTACCGTTAATGGCCCACGATCCGGGTGGTAGAAAATATCGAGTTGGTTCGTCCCCGCTGGGTGTACCTCAAATTCTGCTTGAATCATTTGGGCCTGTACGGGAACAAGACTGCCAAGTGGAGAAGTGGTGAAGTATCGAATTGTGTATCCCATAATTTACCTTTCTCCTTCTAACTATACCAATTAAAAATGCCCCACCCAAAACTGGATGGAGCATTTATTTTACCAAACTTCAGGGGGTTGCCTGATGGGTTTAGGCGGGTGATGGAGCAGGCCCCATCTTGGGCGGAATATCCGAGCCACGTTCGGGTGTCGGAACATTACGCGGACTGGCCGATGGGAGGGACATGCTGGGTTCGCTCTTGGGCCGTTCCCCAATCAAATCGAGAAATTCTTCCTGACCGAGCGTCTCCACTTCCAGCAGACGGTTAGCAATCAAGTCGAGCTTGGCACGATTTTCACGCAGAACGTGCATCGCCAGTTGGTATTGTTCGGTCACAATCTCATGCACTTCTTCGTCAATCGTTTGGGCTACCGATTCACCATAATCGCGCTGCTCGCTGATTTCGCGTCCGAGGAAGATGAGTTCTTCACGCTGACCGAAAACACGCGGGCCGAGTTTGGCACTCATGCCCCAGCGGGTAATCATGGTACGGGCAATACGGGTGACGTGTTCAAGGTCACTCGCCGCGCCGTTGGTGATTTCCCCAAAGACCAATTCCTCAGCCGCCCGTCCACCCAATGCCGATGCAATGCGGTGAATCAGTTCAGTGCGGGTATTGAGCATCGAATCTTCTTCGGGCATGTACCATGTGGTACCGCCGGACATACCACGCGCCACAATCGTAATTTTACGCACTGGGTCACATTTGGGCAGCATATGACCGACGACGGCATGACCCGCTTCATGATAGGCCACCACTTGCTTTTCGCGTTCGCTGATAATGCGGCTCTTGCGTTCTGGGCCAAGCACCACACGCTCAGTAGCTTCTTCGAAATCGCGCTGGCTGATGGATTTCTTGTTCTTACGGGCTGCCAGAATCGCCGCTTCATTGACTAGATTGGCAATATCCGCGCCGACAAAGCCGGGGGTAGATTTAGCAATAACCGTGATGTCTACGTCAGCCGCCAATGGCTTGCCACGAGTATGCACCTTGAGAATCGCTTCGCGGCCACGCATATCAGGACGATCCAGCACCACCCGACGGTCAAAACGGCCCGGACGCATCAGGGCGGGGTCAAGAATGTCGGGGCGGTTGGTCGCGGCGACAATGATGATGTTGGTGTCGGTATCAAACCCGTCCATTTCAACCAAGATTTGATTGAGGGTTTGTTCACGTTCGTCGTGACTGCCACCCAGACCCGCACCACGTTGACGGCCTACTGCGTCAATTTCGTCAATGAAGATGATGCACGGACTGTGGCGTTTGGCCTGATCGAACAGGTCACGCACACGGCTGGCACCCACACCGACAAACATTTCGACAAATTCTGAACCGGAGATGCCAAAGAAGGGCACACCCGCTTCACCCGCGACGGCCTTCGCCAAAAGGGTCTTCCCAGTACCGGGGCTTCCAATCAGCAGTACACCTTTGGGAATACGAGCACCCAATTGGATGAATTTTTCAGGTTCTTTAAGGAATTCAACCACTTCCTTGAGTTCCTCTTTGGCTTCATCCTCACCCGCCACATCGTCAAAGGTGACGTTGGATTGGTCGCCAGTAAACATACGGGCGCGACTGCGACCAAACTGCATCGCTTGATTGTTGCTGCCCTGTGCTTGGCGTACCATCAAATAGAGGAACCCTGCAATCAGGATCAGGGGTAACAGGCCAGTCAACAGAGTCAACCAAGGGCCAAGACCACTGCCCTCTTTATATTCGAAATTGATAGGCTCTACTTTGTCAGGATCAGCGCCGTGCGATTCTAACAAGAGAGGAAGATTCTCTACGTTGGCGTCCACCCGTGATTCTTTCACCGTATCGTCTTCATAGGTGATCTTCAGCTTGGTTTCCGAGCGTTCAATTGAGTCAATTCTGGTTCGTTCCGTAGGATTGTTGATGTCGTTGACCAAATCAGTCAACGTGATTTCATTGCGGCGATTACTGTTGTTACTCACCCCAATCACAATCGCTAAGATCATCCCAATCACTAACATCCAGACAATGTAATTCCGATAACGAGGGTTTTTCACCGCAACTTTCCTCCAAATTTCATCCCAACAGCGGAAGCGATTCTATAGACATACAGTGGGGGGCTATAAATCGTTCAAATCAAGCGGCTTCCCAATTGGAAATGAGTTGATGTGCTTACGTTACTTGATTATACGTCATGAAGGACTCAAACTCCACAGTCCCTCTCCGATTTCTAAGCAAATTCTGACGTTTAACCAAAATAGGCTTCCCACACAAAAATCCACAAAATGACCACCCCGGTCATTGCAATGAGGGCCACAAAAGCCAGCAGCAACGTCACCACATCCAACGACTGTGGTTGGGGCGAACGATAGCCGGGGCTACGCATAATTTCGGGGGCAGGGATGGCTTGATAGTAACCGCTGTCGGGGGCAGGGGCAGGCCAGCCATTCGCGTCGGTAGGAAACTGCGATAGGCCCTGTTGGTAGGGCGACGGCACGGTGGTATACGCGCCTCCCGGAGGCGGGGCATACGGAGCCACAGGTTGGGGATAGGGGGTCACAGGTTTCGGCATTTGAGGTGGTTCATTGACCATCGGCGGATTTATGACCGGGTTCGCCACTTGAACGGGGGCCATCCCAGAGGTTTCTTCACGGCCCTGCTCTTTATAGGCGATCAAAATGCGCCCTAGCTGATCGGCGGTGCGATAACGGGCGGAGGGTTCTTTCGCCAACACTTTTTGGATGATATGGTCAAGGGAGGTAGGCACTTGGGGATTCAGTTCGGAAATACGCGGGGGGGTGTCTCGAATATGCGCCATTGCAAGGGCTTGTTGGTCAGCGCCGATGAAGGGGAGACGGCCTGTGAGCATTTCAAAGATCACCACGCCTATGGAGTAGACATCCGAGGCGGGGGTGGGATATTCGCCCTGTGCCTGTTCCGGCGAGAAATAATGTGGACTGCCCCAGACGATTTTCTGGCGTTCAGGCGGATTCGTCGCTGCTAATGCCTGCGCGATACCAAAGTCAGTGACCTTGATTTTGTCACTGTCAAGAATTAGGATATTTTGCGGTTTCACATCGGCGTGAACAAGGCCTGCCCGATGCGCATAGCCTACCCCAGCACATATCTGGATGGCGAGATTTAAGGCCCGTTCGATCGGCAGTGGGGCATTGGAGCGAATGAGCTTTTTGAGGTCTTGCCCATCCAAGAATTCCATCACGATATAGTGGGTGTTGCCATCCTGCCCCACATCATGCACGGTGACAATATTGGGATGTGTCAAGTTGGCAACATTGCGGGCTTCTTGGCGAAAGCGTACCAAAAAAGATTGGTCATTGGTCAGCGAGGGTCGCAGAATTTTGACAGCGACAGTTCGGCCTAAAGCGAGGTCGGTGGCTTTATAAATGACGGCCATCCCACCCGATCCATGCTGCTGGACGAGGCGGTAGCGACCATTGAGTAGTCTTTCTTGTTCCATCTTCTAACCTACCGAATTGGCCTGCTTCAGTGCATTTTCGCGGCGCGTATATTGTTCTAACAACGCCATCAAATTTCCAATATGCAGTTCTTGAACTCCACCATTCAGCGGAATCCGACTTTTACCACATTGCTCGACATCCAGCGCCCTAAGATAAGCCTCCGGATTCGAGCGAGTCAAAGCTATTTTGACATGCTTTTGAATACAATCCATATATTCTAGATCGGATTCAATTTTGCGTTCGACCTCACCACGCAAAATGACCTCACCATGCCCCTGAATAACATTTTCATAACCGCCATTGCGCAGTCCCCTAAGAGATTCGCTGAAAATATCAAAATCACCATCTACAAAATAGGGAATCGGCATCAAGGTGTCGCCAGCAAACAAAACCCGGTCTTCTTTAATATGTACCACAATAGAATCCATGCTGTGGCCGGGGGAATGCGTCATCTGCAAGGTTTTACCCCCAAGCCGTAACTCCATCATACCACTTTCGAAAGTCAGTTGTGGCAGACGGATGTCTACTTCCGAAAAAATACGTGGATTCTGCTGTTGAGTCTGCGAGAGACTTTCACGCCCTTTAGTCAACAATAATTCATGACACTGGGCATGGCTAATCACGACTGCATTTTCAAAAAAGCACGTTCCAAAGGTGTGGTCGGCATGATAGTGGGTGTTGATGACATAACGAACCGTCGTATTCAGGCGGCTCTCGATAAAATGGCGGATGGACTTCGCTTCTTCGGGAAATACCAGTGCGTCAATCAGGATTGCACCCGCCGGGGTGATGACGGCCCCCGCTGTGACCTGTGCATAGAGTTCGCTGGTAAATACGTAGATGTCGTCCGCAACCCGTTCGCGTCGCATCAATCTCTCTTTAATTAAACCGGAAAGTCGCAGCTATAGGTGGTTGGTACATCAATCGTAGTATAGCCGTTCACAGAATGTGAATCAAGCGGAGAAAAACAAATCCATTCCCTGTTCTGGGCTTTGACTATCGTATGCAAAAATGGCGAAGGGCCATGACTAAGCGCCGGAGTGGGGAGGGCGCTTATGAACTGGTATCGCCAAATTCGATATATTTTTTCCACGCATCTGGCCCATTGCCTACTTCAATCACCAGATAGTTGGTACGTGGTCGGCGCGGTTCCCACATCAGCTTTAAACCTGCTTCACCGGGTAACCGATCGCCTTTACGATGATTGCAGGCATAACACGCACAAGCCGTGTTCGTCCATACATCTTTACCACCCCGCGATTTGGGTAGGATGTGATCCACCGTCATATCACTCTTGGACAGAATCTTGCCCTGCAAAATCTCACCGGGTACGATGCCACAGTAAATGCAGGTGTAATTGTCACGCACTAAAACCCCCTTACGGCTCCACTGAGCTTGTCGGCGTGGCACATTGATGTAAGTCCGCAAAGCGATAACCGATGGGATTTGGAATTGACTGCGGACAGTTTTGAGAAAACGACCCGTTTCCTCGACTACTACCGCTTTACCGGAAATCAGCAGGTTGATGGCTCGCGGTATGCTGATCACCGAGAGAGGTTCCCATGTGCTTCCATTCAGAAGCAATACCCGCCCTTGCAAAGTCAGACAACTCCTATCTTCGCACTAAACAAACTTTCGATATGTTGTTCTATAGTAGATTATAACCCGATTTCAAGCGATTGTACCACTTTGTACAATTAGATTATTTTAACCTGCACTATACAATTTGACGACAATTTTGAGCTACTATGAACTATTGTAATGGCTAAAAATCTTTCTTTAGGTTAAAATCAACTTTATCATCCATTATCAGAGGATAATGCCTGTTGACGAGTGGTGTCAAGTGTCATATAATGACAAGATAGTCGGAGGTATAAGAGTGTCGTTAGCGATTATCAAACCAACGCAAAGCAATAAAAACAAGTCTGGCATCCAGCCCAACGCAGTTTATTCTCGTAAAGAGGCTGCCGACGCGCTTGGGGTCAGTCTAAGCACGCTCAAGAAGTTAATTGATCAGGGATACCTCCAAGTGTCGCAGCCGCCGGGAATGCGCCGGGTCTTTATCAAAGGTAGCAGTATCCTGCAAATGCTTGACCAGACCGTAGTAACTGTTGTAAACTCTCAGGAGCAGTCGAAAAAAGCGATCTAACCTGTAAACTCTATCGTCCAATTCATAAATTGGGGTAAACAAAGGCGAACCCCATTCAGGAGTAGAAGATGTATTGCCATTTTAGTGACCGAGTCATGAGTGCCACACTGCGGGAGGCCGCTATCACCAGCGATATGCTGCGTGCTGCGACCATTAGCCGCAGCGGACGGCAGTTCAGACTGGGTGGAGTGCGTGTGCTGCCAGCCGCCGTATTTGGCGGTCAGAATGCCGCACTCAATGGCAAGGCCTCACTCGCCAGCGATCCTAGCTGGAACCTGAACGGAACGATTGTCGTGTCCGATGCGCCTTGGATGAAGATATTGCCCAGTTTGTTGGATGCCGAGGGTGAAAACCCGATGGGTGTCGGCCTACAAAATAGGCTACAAAACGGCAATAAAGCAGTTGCAATTTTAACAACGGAATACAGCGGTTCTGATTCACTGTGGACTCTGAGTCCTGTGGAAGACACTTCGAGGCGGCCTAGGAAGATACCTATCTTAACCTAGTCAACCCGAAACTTCGCCAAGCAACCCAATACCGGGGTGTGGGGCCAGAGACAGTGAAATTGTCAAAGGCACTACACCCCGGTATTTATTTTGCGGTGCGACCTTGATAGAGCAGGAAAAAACGACTATGAACACAAAAATTTTATCCCTGACGGTTCTGCAAAATCGCTTGACGGAGTGTCATCTCGAAACAGTATTAGCAACACTTGACCGACTGCACGACGCGACGACAACGGACACACTCGCCGCCGTGAGCAATTTGAGCGCTGAAGATGTGGTGGGTTGGTTGGAAGATATTATCTACACCGCCCAAGAAACGCTCAAAGAGATGGGGGTGGAAGCCCCTCTAACATCGGATACTACCCTTGAAGTGCCCCATCCCGCCCAATTGAGCCTTTACGGTTCACGGTAGGGAATAAGCACCGAGGACAATATCAAAACCTAAAACCGTAAATATCGTATCAGTAAGAGTACAAAGGAGAAACCATGTTCAACAAAATCTATGCCCACTATCGGACTTCGATGCTTCAAGTTCACTCGTTCAAGGGGGTTCAGATGAACCTGACGGCCCAAATGCAGAGAATTTGTTTTCAGTCAATAAATCGAGTATGGCTCGACAGCTTGAGCCAAAAGGATAACCCAAATCATGAGTACCAACCGGGAACCTTATCGTAAACCCACCATGGCACGTAAACACGGTTCACAACGCAGTTCTGACCAGAAAACAGACAGCGTCGAAACGGATGCGCGTCTGAAGAGATCGTGGATAACCCTAGCGCCGATCTGGATTGTTTCAGATGGGCAGCACTCAACCGAAGAGAACATAGACGAGAATAGCGACATTTTGATCGAAGATGGGTATGACTGGCTGAGGTAGGCCCGGTGTCCGCGATGGGCAAAGAGTGTGTATTGGTATCAAGATCGCACACCGGGATTTCTCTAAACCGATTGAAAATGCTTTGAGGATTTCGCCATGCAATTTAATGCAGTTCAACAACCCATTCTTGCAGTGACTTTTATCCACTAATTCTTAGCCATTATCGGCTGTATTGAGCTTTTTATCCGGCCTTATTCAACCACAACCGCAGTACCACTGGCGCTAACCATCAACATGCCGCCTTGACCAACGGTTTCAAAATCGAGGTCAACGCCGACGATGGCATTTGCTCCCAATCCAGCCGCCTGCTCCATCATTTCACGCAAGGCGATATTTTTGGCTTCGATCACGGATTTTTCATAGGCCCCAGAACGACCCCCGATAATGTCGGTAATCGAGGCGCTGATGTCACGAAAGATATTTGCGCCCAAAATGGTCTCACCCGATACAATACCCAAATAGCGGGTGATTTGATGGCCCTCGATGTTTGGAGTGGTCGTCACCAACATGACAGTCTATCCTTTACCTTATATATGACCCAATAAAAAAGGCAGGCACTTTGCCTACCTTCTACGATAATCAATTGTTAGGTTAACCTGTACCCCCAAATTCGGGGCTTTTAGATAGATGAGCGCAGTCTACGAACCACCACTACCACCGCAATCAACCCTACACCTAGAATTGCCAACAGGGTTAAACCTGCGGGGGTCGCTTCTTCCGCCGCATCACTGAACAACCCGGTCTGGGCAATTTGCGTCGGCAGAACAATCGTTGGGCTGGCACCTGAAATAGGCGGTTGAGCCGAAGCCGTCTGATTCGCAAAAATAGCGGTCACGGTCAGGTCGAATGCCGGAATGCGCGTGTCTATGGTCGGGGTGTTGCTTGGCGTTAAAGTGACTGCGGTTGGTGCGCTGACTGCCCGCACAATGATGGTCAGGTTCACCCCATTCGGCAGATTCAACGTCTGTTGCTGCGTTCCTGACACCAGATTAATCACAACCTGTTCTTCACCAATGCGGAAGGTATAGGTTCCGGGTGGCAGGCCGACATCAAGGAAGTAATTCCCCGGCCCAAGGGGTGGAATCTCAAATGCGCCGTCTGGTCCAATTACGATGGTTTGAATCGGCTGACCATCCCCTGTAGTTGGGGTTGGCCCACCCTGCACTGGCCCACTTTGGGGGTCATTTGGCAAACGGCGTGCAAAGATTTCTACACTTGGGCCGTCGTCCTGTATCTTCGCTCCAACAGGCGCACCATCACCTGCTTCTTCTGTTCCAGAAGGGGCGGCAGGTGCAGATGACCCCGTAGTCGCCGATGGACTAGGTGTTGCGGTTGCGGTGGGTGGCAACTGCTGAACCGTCGCAGTGGCTGTTGGGGTGCGGGTAGGCGTGGGTGCCACAGTTGCTTGGGCGGCAGGATTAAACTCACCATCGCCATCATCGGCATAAATATTGATGACAATACCGGTCACTGGATTGCCATTTTGATCCAGAATCTGGGCTTGGAAAGTTTGGGGTGTTGCAGTGGGAGGAGTCTGACTCAGGACAAATTGAGCGCCCTGTGTTTGCAAAGCCGCGCCCGTTTGGGTGGCATTAAACGCAATCGCCGTTCGACTGCCCTCCAATTGAGCCGCTACCGCTGTATTGGTTCCATCAAAGGCCGCAATCGCCGTACTGGTCGAATCCTGGAAAAGGCGTGCGGTTGTGACGGTCAACGTCGCGTCAATTTCAGCGAGACGGGTTGTAGTTGCGGCAATCGCAGTTTCAATCGCTTGGTTGGTGCCTGCCCGCTGAGTTGCCAGCAACGCACTTTCGTTGCCACCGTCATCATTTAATAACAAAACGACCACGCCGACAATCCCTAGCAAAACAGCCAGAATAATAAACCCACCCGCAAAAAGGAATGTACGGCTGATTCCGCCCTCTTGCTCGTCTGGTGGAAGGTCAAAATCTTCTTCCTCTACCAACGACCCGCTTTCAAATGGGTCAAAATCCTCGGCAAAGGGGTCAATTTCGTTATCATCGTCAAACGGAAAGCCTTGAGAACTCATCGGCTTTTTCTCTCCCCTCAAAAAATATCTCTAAATGGCGCTGCCTACACAGCATCTTGGTTACAAGTGTATCCTATTCTGTTTATTTGCACTCGCTACCTAGCCAGTTTTTGTAGAAGTCGGATTAGGTAGATTAAACACGCCATCTCCATCATCTTGATAAAGCTGAATGGTAATGCCTGTTACGAGATTGCCATTAAAATCCAGAATTTGCGCTTGCATAACGGATGGACGTTCCGCTGTCTTACTCTGAATATAACTCGCCTGTTGGGTCTCTTGATATGAAGTGGTTGGAAACCCAATGGCCGTCCTAGACCCATCCAATAAATGATTAACCGCCGAAGCAGTGCCAGAAGCCCGTGCAATTGCCGTATTGGTTGCATTGCGGTTCAATCGCTCTGTGACCGCCGTCCCTGTTGCATCTAAATTTGCACCGCGCGTCTGGGTTGCGGCAAACGCGGTTAGTCTTGATTCATTGGTCAAAGGGATGCTTGTTCTAGCAGTGATGTTAGAAGAATTTCCATCACGCAACGCCAGCACAATGCCGCAGACTCCCAAAACAATCGTTATAACTAACACGGCACTTCCGATCAAAAATTGCCGACTCATGCCTGCGCTATTCTCGTCCACCGGGAAATCGAAATCTTCGTCCTCAACAAGCGATTCAGTTGCAAACAAATCAATATCGTTGTCATCAAACGGAAAGTCGTTCATGGATGTATCTCTCCTAGATAACGCTTCTACAACCAAACCGTTGAGGCTTACCTGTCATTCCGTCTATTTCGCCTCACCCAGCAGTTCGATATTGGCAAGCGGGACAAACACCTCATGTCCATTGCGGAGCTTGACCTGCGCCGCCGCTACCCGTAAGCCATTTTCCATGATTTGGGGCTTATCGGGCAAGTCGGTTACGGTTGCAATCTGCCCTTCATGTGGAGCACGGCTTAGACGCACCGTTGCCCCGACTAGTAACACTGCATCAAACGTCGGCTCAAACGCATTTTGACCGGACGCCTGATAGGGAATGACAATTTCAGGTCGTTCACTCGTCCAGCGATTGGGCAAAATCGCATCAAAGGCGGCTTGGCGTTTGTTCTCAAATTCCCGCAGCATGTCATGAATACGGCGGGTCATCTGTGCCTCGCCAAAACCTTCGGTCAATATGATAGGAACTTTAAGCGCCATCGCCGTTTCGCGCAAGTGATAGCTCATGGATGGGGCGACTAATCCACCCAATTCTTTCTTGACCACCAACCGTAAATCTTCGACTGTGATAGGGCGATCCAAGACATAGACCCGACCCCGCACGTTTTCTAGGAGGCTAGTCTGTTTGACCAAACTTTGCAATCCATCTTTTGGCTCAAAGCTGAACGACGAGAACAAAAATCGTCCGTTGCCCCATGCACCTTGAATGAGCGAGCCAACGGTTTCAATTCGTGCCCCTTTATTGCCAATCAGCTCCGTGACCCGCCCTTGCATACGGGCATAAACCGCAATAGGTTGGGGGTTGGTCTGCAAAATAACGTTGCCTTGTTCAACCAAGCTCACGACACCTTCGACGGGCGCACGCGGAATACGTTTGCGATATTTACGGCGTGGGGCGGCTGCCAATGGCTGTCCAGCATGGATGAAATCACCTTGTGCAACAGTCATGATACTCGACAGCATTTCAATATCGTTGGGGTCAACATTGAGCGGCCCGGCCACATCTATAATGCGGTAATCCTGTGGCAGTTCTCCTTCGGCAATAATGTGATTACTTTCGACATTGGCCCCCGGCGAAACGCGCACCGCACCATAGGCACGCGGCGGCAACGTCCGGTCACGTTTGATGACGGTATATTCCAGCACAATGCGTTCTTCTGGATGGTATCTCATCGGCTTCTATCTCAGCCTTTCCAGAATATCCGGCGCTTCATCAGTTTCTTCCGGTTCTTCTTGTTTGCGACCACGCCGCGACGACTTCTTGGCTTTTTCAGGTTTGCCCCGTTTACGATCCCGTCCAGTGGCGGCACGGCCCGAACCAATTATTTCACCCTCGTCAAATCCTTCGGCGGCTTCCGCCTCAAACATGACCTCTTGCAGCAGTTTTTCTTCGGCAAAACGATCACGGCGGGTTTCACGAGCGGCCTTATCCATTTCGGACAATGGCTCGGCTTCGGAGAATTCCTGCATCCCTGTCCAGACCTGTCCGGTCACACCTGTCCACCATTCCGCATACATCGCAGGGCGGCGGCGTAGAGCGGGCAAATTGAGTGGACGACCCCGTGCATCAAAAACCAACCCGGCAGACCCGGCAGTTACAATCTGTTTGATACGACGTTTGCCATTAATCCTCATCCCACGTCCCATACGAACCACGACCTGTACCTCTTGACCGGAGGACAACGGCGCGGCCCAAATTTCACCGGGAAGCAGTTTCTTCTCAACTGTGCGACCACTTTCCAGCGTAATCTGGATTTTCATGGCAGGGCGTTGGCTACGTCCACGTACCCGGCCTGTTGCACAAAACGCTGTCCCAAGATTTACCAAGCCATTGTGTTCAAACGCTTGGACGGTCACGGTTGGGTCGGTATACGCGATTGCCCCCAACAGCGCGATCATGGCGTAGGGATCAATATAGAGATTATGCACCCCTTCTAACTCGAAGGCATCCAGCATCAACATGGCAGTGATACCGGGGTGGGGTGCATCCGTCAGGGTTGCCCCGGCAACGATAATAGGCCGGAAAGCAGGCAGTTTGCCATCTTTGGATGCGTGACGCCAGCTTGTGCGTGCCCCGTTGACCAAATGGCGGACGATTTCACGGGCGATGGCCTGTTCAATCATCAAATCACGCATGGTCTGGGGAATGGTGGAGGGCATCAATATTTTGTTATAGGCATAGTTCCAGAGGTCGTCTTCGGTTGCTGGGAAAGGCAGCCAACGCAGCACTTGTTCGATATTCAAAACCGCTAAGGTGGTCAAGAGGCTGTGGCCCAAACCCAAATCGCTGCGGATGGTGGAATTAACTTGTTTATCGAGGCTGGTGACAAGTGTACTGGTGGTACTGCCAATGTCTACATGCAGCACCCCGGCACTCCCTTTTTGCAGCAATTCGCCCAAAAAGCGCACCATATTGGCAATGCCCTGTGCGGTGGGGACAATCCCAATCCCACTCAACTCACTGGCAAGTGAAGTTACTTGATCAAATCCACCCACAGGTTGGGCCGTCATAAAATTGCTATAGACGTTTGCCAACTCCATGCGGGCTGTACCCAATTTTTCCTCATGGACATCAGGGCGCACGTTGGGGGCAACAAATACGCTGGCATGGTCTTGCAGCATTCCAACGACAGTATCTGCTAAAAGCCCATTACCTGCATACAACACATTAGGGCGTTCATCGTCGGGCAGCAGCATCAAGGCCATTGCAGTGGCACGGGTCAATTCCAATACCGAATCTTGATTACCGCCATCCGTCCCCCCACTGATAAATACGAGGTCAGGTTTGGCTTTCATGATGGCATTAATGCGTTCTTCTTCGGTTCGTCCATCCGAGATGCTCAAAATTTCAGCGACCTCAATATACGTGCCGTTGAGAGCATGACGAGCGCTGGCAAGGCTGACTTCGGTAATTAACCCAGCCAATACCGCACGGAGGGGACGACTGGCACTGCTGGTCGCTACGACGCGGTCAATGCCGCCATCTTCATTTTCGGGATGAATCAAATAGCCGTCAGTGTCAATCAAAATCCGGCCCGTCGCATCTTGAATATTTTCAATCGCGCGACTCATCCCCACCGTCACATCGCCAATCGGAGGACGCATGGTTGTACGGGTCTGACTGCGTGTGACCATGCGATATTGACCGTCAACGACATCAATAATCATCAGGCGGGTGTTGACGGAACCAAAATCCATCGCAAGGATAGATCGCCCGCTGTTCGAGGTATGTCCTAGCATCACAGCGGCTACCCTCCTAGTTGATCCAGAATAAATCGGAGTTGATCTTGGATGACCGAGCTAAAGATGGAGAGGCTGGTCAAAATGGCACTGGCATATAACGCGCCGAGGGTCAGGGTGACAAACCCCTGTCCGACAAAACGCAGTGTTCGGATATGCACACGGTTGACAGTTTCACCATCGCTGCGACGGCGGCTGAGATATTGGAAATAAACCAACGTACACAGCGTCCCGACCAACAGAATCGCACCATTGAGTACCGATTCATGGTCAAAGCTGTTGCTGGCATCGCGGGCGAGGGGCAGGACTGTGCCAATCACCGCGCCGACCAACGCTACGCCTGTGCCGATTCCAATCATAAAGACTGTGCCGAAATTACCCATCCGGGCAAATCGTGGTGAAGCTTTGAGCAGCAGCAGCGCCCCCAAGAAAATCGGCAGCACTCCCAACGCACGGATGCTGGCAGACGTTTCGGCATCGTCGCTAAATACTGTCGCCCGCAGCCACGGCAGCAGTACCTCTTCCACCGCTGCAATTGCTATGTACGCCGCCGCCGTGCCAATCAACACATGCACCGCAATCCGATAGAGAAAATTATCTGCCAGTAAATAGCTGAACACCATTAGCGTCAGCACCAATCCGGCCCATCCTGCAATAAGGTCAAGGTTTTCTATCGTCATCCACGCCGCCTCCGTAGGCCGCGAAGCAGGTTAAAGACCACACCTAATCCAATCAATCCGCTGGCGACCATCGCCCCCAGCGCCATGCTATGCCATTGTGAGATTTCGGGATCGGGAATATCTATATCATCCGGGGCTTCAAACGCCTCACGAGTCCGGGTATTGTGCAGTTGATTATACCGATAGGTGTCCCGATACCCTGCCAGATAACCCTGATAGCCCGTACCATTAACATAGGCCGTTGCCAATGGTTCAGCCCCGGCGGTCATCAAGGCATATTTGGGCAATCCCGGCACGTCAAATTGTTCGGCCCAGTTACGAATATCATCCGCCCGTTCGCCAATCACAACCACCAACGCGAAGTCAGTGGCGTCGAGCGTATCAAATTCCAGACCTGTCTTTTCGCCCTCAGCGTCAGTGGCAAAAATCGTCGCCCCGACCTGCTCATTACGTGTCAGGCCACGAATCCCGATTGCCCCACCGGAGACGTAACGCAGAACAAAATAGTCTTCGCGGGTTTCCAATGGTTCATCACGTTCGACAGCATCCAGCAGGGCCGGGTCATCGGCGAGGTCTTCTATCACACCTCGTGCATTAATCGCTCCCAGTGGATTGGTGCTGAGAATAATCGGTATCCCACGATGGCTTAGAATATCACGCAACACAGCCTCAGCTAGTGGATTTAATTCACCCGCTGTGGTTGGGCCATATTCAAATGCCATCAACACATATTGCCCCGGTTGAATACTATCCACTGCCTTTGGCACGGCATATTGGCGCACTGTAAATCCGCTGCTGTCGGCTTCTTCGGCGAAATGTAGGGCATCACTCAAGAATGGGCCAATCAGCGCTGCCAGCAAAATAATCGAAATTAGGAAGCGGTCAAAGTGCGGGCGGGTGCGTTTGCGTTTCTTGGATGGTGCTGCCGCTGCGATTTCCAGTTCTTCGTCTTCATCCAAACCCAGTGCTCGCCGCCGCTGTTCGGTCAGTTCCAAGATACCTTCCAACAGCGCAACCCGTTCGGCTTGATAATCCGTGACGCTCAACTGGGTCACTATATTTAGCTCGCCGGGGGCGGTTGCTAGGGGAGCAATCCCCAGTCCGCCTGTTACGCCTGCCAATGGGCCACTGTCGGAGATTTGCGCTGAAGCCCCTACTTCAGCCTTCAATACATCAACGGATTTCTCACGCAGCCGTCGCAAATCATCCGGTAAATCGCTGATACGCTGCTGTTCAAACGCAATACTGATACCACCAGCGCTCAATGTTACCGGGACATCTGGCCGCAAATCTGCGATCCATTCGGGGCGATCCGCGACGACGGCCTCTTTGACGGCTTCAGTTTCAGATGTCGTGGCCTTCGGGGGTGCTTTGGGGGAGGCATCATCCAGCGCCTTGAGCAATTCATCATCAATGCCCTCAAAAAGGTCACTGGTCATGATTTCTTCAGTAGGTGTCTTGCCGCGCACCGGAACAAGGCCTTTTGGCCCTGCGACCACCGGTAAATTCGATTCACTGGAAAGACCCAACAGGTCATCAATGCTCGTGCCACTGGAAACCGCTTTTAGGTCTTGGTCGCTAAAAGCTGGGGGCTTGCTGCCGGACATGTCCGCAAATAAATCATCTGCCCCCGCAAAATCTACCCCTGAAATATCCCCTAGCCATTCCGGGGCAGTCTCTTGCTCACGTGGCAGCAGGACTGTTGGCTCTTCTGGCACTTGCAGAACGGGTAGTTCATCGGGGGCCTCATATGCCCGTAACCAGTCAGGGCTATCGTCCTCGACAGCGGGTTGCGCAAACAGGTTGGTCGCAGCGCCGCCCTCCCCGAACAAACTCGCTGGGGCTTCATCCCATGCGAATTCTTCTTCACCCTCCTGCATCATTTCGGCAAAGGTATCGGTCTCCGCCCCCATCATCGTGGCGAAAAAGTCTTCTTCGGGAGCAGGCTCGGCAGCAAACAAATCTTCGACAGGCGCGGCGTGCTCGGCTTCCGGCGTTCCAACTGGAGCTACATCCGCCATCCAATCGGGTTCATCGAAACTCGGTTCAAAGCCCTCTTCCTGATCGGGTGTTTCAACAAACGTCTGCATTGCTTCTGACGATTGCTCAATTGGAAACCAATCCGGTTCACCAAAACTCGGCTCGAAATCTGTTGGCACGGGGGTCTGCATAACATCCGGTGATGTTTCGGCAGGCGATTCAAACCAATCCTGCTGCTGCTCAAATGTCATATCAGCGGCAAAATTCGTCTCATCTTGGTTCATGGTCGGCATTTGTGCTTCTGCCGAGGCTGCCAACGCCGAATCGAGGGCCGACATCCAATCATCCGCCCCACCTGTTTCGGCAGAGGGAGTAGCTACCCCTTTAAACCAATCGGGTACATCATCATCAAAGGTCGGGGCGGTGGGTAGTTCGGGCTGAGGCTCTGGTTCGGGTTCAGGTGGTGCAAAAGCCGAGGCATCCACCAATGTTTCAAAACTTAGGTCATCTGTCCCAACCGTCCGTGCCCACTCCGGCGCGTTTTCAAGATTTTGTTCCTCCAACCCCATAAACCAATCGGGTACGTAGTTGGTCAACGACCCGGTAGTGGTGGGTGGGGGTACTTCAGGGATGTAGGGTGCTTCCTCTTCTTCCAAATCCAACACCAAAGAAGCAATGTCTTTGTCGGCAGTCCCGATTTCGACATTATCCACAAACCAATCCGGCACAGCCTCGGTCATGGCAATATCTTCGGCATGTACCTGCTCATATTCTTTTTGATGCTGTTGGCGTTCCCACTCGTCAAACGTCATCTCATCCGGTGAAATAGATTGAGATTCGCGTTTTTGCCCCAATTTACGAATCTGGGGTTGGGGAGGTGGTGGCTCCGGTGGCCTAGATGCCGGACGCGGAGCAGCAGGCTGTTCGGGTGGCTGTACCGCCGGGGTAGTCTGACTCAACCGCTTTAACCCTAATGAGGATGCGGGCTTCTCTTCGATTTCAGGCTCTTCATCAATCAATAGGGGTGGTTCTTCAAAATCGAAGCTGGGTTCTTCCGGTGACTCGCTGCTGGATATCCAATCTGGCAGTGCATCAGTCGAAAGTGGGCCACGTTGGGCAGGCTCTTCTACAAATGTGCTGCCAAAATCATCCGATTCCGTCTGACTTAGCCAATCAGGTACGGAAGTACCCAACGGCGTTTGGGCAGACGATTGTGGCTCCTCTTCCAATGATGGAGCAGAACTTAACCAATCCGGCAGGGTGGTTTTGTCCTCGTCCTGCGGTGGCAGCTTGTTGCTATCGAGCCAACCCGTATCAAAGTTTGGCTCTAACATGTCATCAAAGTTAAAGTTTTGGTCGTCGTTCATGACAATAACTCCCGTCGTCCCAGTGGCACATAAGGTTTATGGCTCACGGTACGCTCGCTCCCGACCTAGTAAAACACGCACACCAACCGTCACTGTTCCTAGTCCAATCCCGATCAGTAGGCCACGTGACCCCGCTGTAACCGGAATTTCCATCAACCAATCTCGCACATCGCCTGCGCCTTCCCAATCCTTGAGGGGTAGCCAGCCAACTAACACAATCAACACGGCAGCAAGGAACACCAAATTGGCCCATGTCACACGATGGCGCATCAACCGATAAGCGGCATAAACAAGGAAAAAGAACACTAACCCAGCAAGGGCCGATTCCAGTGAGACCTGTATTACACCAAACAAACGGGGGCCAACTTTTTCGCCCTCCAAATCACCACCCCATGCGTCGGTACGGTCAAGCACATGCACCGCCGTGACCACCGCCGCCGAAAGAATCACCACAAGGCTGTAAAAACCACCTTTTCGCACACGGGGCAGGCGGCCTAGATGGACAAACAGCAGATTCGACACCCCCACCAGCACCGCCACCGCCGCCAACACCCCTGCCAATTGCAAAAAGATGTCGGCAGTCACACCCACCGTCGAATCAGCGGGAGAGATCAATCCCACCATCGTGGTAAATCCCAACGCCAAAACTAGCGTGGCATTCACCGCATTTCCTAATTTCAAACGCCGTCGTCTTCGTGTTTTCCGATCAGCCTGCACAGCGGTTTTTCCTTTATTAGGCGTTCACGATAGCCGCGATAATAATGGCAATTATAATAGTCCAACGGAGTGCATCCAGCGCAACGACGCCTCCGGCAAATGTGGCGCTTTGTGGTTCAAGATAGGCGCTGCCGACAAAAATTTCCTCCCCAATGAGGGGTGCATCCGATTGAACATAGGCGATGGCTTGACCTTCGAGATTGGTACTCGCCGCGACAAAGTTTTGCCGAAAGCGCATACTCGACTCGCCAATAAAAGCTAATTCTGGGCCAAATTCACCCACCATGATATGGCTGGAAGTATCCATGCTTTTTGCCCGAATCGCCGCCCCAGCGCCGAAAGCCACTGAATTTTGCCCTTGTGGAAACCACGACACGACACGACTGCGATAGGCGGTCAGATTTTCGCGTGCCATATATGCCTTACGCAGAATATCGTTGGTCATTGCCATTGTGACTGGATCAGTCAGCGTTACCAAGGGGCTGCGATTGAGAAAGGATTGGCGTTCGGTCAGGGCATAGATAATGCTGGTCGCGGCAATGGCCGTAATCGTGCTGGTTTGACCCACCGCGGCTGAACCCGGCGAGAGATGGAGGCGGCGATCACTCTCAATAGACTCATCCACCGCGCGGGGCATAGCTTCATAACCGGGGATAGGGCGCAGCGTGGGTAATCGGCGGCGGCGATTCGAAATCGTCCCGCTTAAAACGGTCATCACAAATGCGAGGGTAATGATGAGCCAGAAATAGGTATTTTCATTCGCCATCGGAATCTTCTGCTCTCATAGTCAACGCATCACCGGGAATTAATTGTTCACGCAGCCATGCCAGTCCCCCCGGTGTTTCGAGTAATCTGGCCCAACGACCAATGGCTTCGCGCGGCGCTATCAAACTGAGTGCAGGTTGTGCCACATAGAGCAATTGTGCCCCAATGGGCGCAAGGGGTTCACTTGCTCCTAATAAGGCGTCCGCCAATCCCTCAAGGCCATGTTTTTGCAACCATGCCTGCCAGCGAACGGCGTTTTGGGCGAACTCAGCATCCAGTGGTTGGTCGTTCATGGTGGTCAGTATAGCATAGCTTTTCCTAGACCAAAAATCTGTAAGGCGGCTTTCACCCAAAACCTGCCAGACTCTTACCAGATACCGACTTTAGGGTAATTTTAGACAATTTGCTGACAGTCCTATGGTAATACACCGATGGATTTTTGAAAAATGCGTGTATGATATAGGTACACGGTACTATTATCGGGTACCTGCAATTATCTTTATCCAGAAAGTATATGGCTACTCTCAAACACTATGCTGTTTCCAGTATGAGTGCGGTGATTGTCATGGATGGTCGGCTGGATACACAGGGCTGTCGGGGCATTGAACCAATCTTGTGGAGCATTATTCAGGAGTATCCGGGTCTCAACATCGTGATTGATTTGGCAGAGGTGGATTTTGTCTCCAGTTATGCCATCGGATGTTTAGTGGAAGCATGTGGTACGGTAACAGGTCAGGGCGGTCAAATGTCGCTGGCAAAACCCCAACCGCATGTCTACGAGGCACTCTATTTAAACGGTGCCGATCTGGTTATTCCCATCTATGAATCTTGGCAGTCGGCACTTGCCAACAGCCAAACCCGCCGTAATTCACATAATCGTGATGCTTGGGCATAAATCAAATGGGTGGCTTTTGACCACCCATTAATTTTTTATTGAACCCGCTACTGCTGTCCGTCCTCAACCATCCACTCAATCGGTTTAAATTTGATAGCGACATCGGCTTTAATGGCCTGTTCAATCAGGGGTAAAAATTCCTCAAAATCGCGTCGAATCAGCGCGGCTTTTTCATCCCCCAGCCGATATTCCAGATAGCCTTTAAAAATCGTATTAAAGGCTTCTTGCAGCGCCAACACCGCCACCTGAAATTCACGGGCGGGGGTAAATTGGCCTTTGCGCTGGACAAACGGACGGCAGGGTAATTTGGCGTTGCGGTGCATCGGATAGAACAAATTTGGCTTACTGATGAGTTCGGTCAACCCCGATAGCGAGGGTACATTTTCTGGCTTAAACGTATCCGGCATAAATTCCAACTCGGCACGGTAGCGTTTGCGCGGCACGTCATCATATAGTTTCTGATCTTCCGGCGGTAGTTTGGCGTAAACACGATCCATCAAATCTTCGCTGGCCTGCTGCAATTCTTGTTGGCGCGTTTTGCGGTTGCCGCTGGTTTGAATCGGCGGAATCGGCTCACCAAAATGTATCGTGATACGTGGACGCTTCAAACGTAGAATGTTGTCCCATGCCCAATAGGTTCCCCCCAGCGACATCGGCACAATTGTCGCACCCGTCACCATCGAAAGATAAGCCGCACCGGATTTGACATCATGGATGCCTTTTTCCCATGTGCCACCTTCGGGGAACAACCCCAGCATCCCGCCATTTTTTAGCACATCTTCCATCTGCTTAAGGCTATGACGATCTACCGAACCACGATCCGTCAGAATCAGGCCCAAATTTTCGACTACCAGATTCGCGGGCCACAGCAGTTTAAAATCGCCGGGGCCGACAAATTGGGCTTCTTTGGGCAGGTGAATCATCAAAATGAGTGCGTCATACGTCGAAAAATGATTTGGCCCAAACAAGACGGGCCCTTGCTTGGGAATATTTTCGAGGCCTGTCACCACCGTGCGGGTGAGGAGTTTTTCAAAGATACTGCCAAAGATTCGCAGGGCCGTGCGGGCGCGTTTTTGACGTTTCAGTTTCTTATCATCCACTTCAACAGTGGGTTTTGTCGAGATTTCAGTTTCCATTCAGCCAGTCTTTCATAATGGGTAGTTTATGGGGCAGCAATTGTAGCAGGGGAGGGTACGATTTGCCCATCAACAAGTTCAACAATCCGATTCATGCGTTTTGCCAATGTAGGATTGTGTGTCACCACGACCACCGTCGTTCCAGTATTTTCGCGCACTTGAAACAGGGCATCAGTAACCAATGCTGTTGATGCGCGATCCAGATTTCCGGTGGGTTCATCACACAGCAAAATCGAGGGACTGTTCGCCAGCGCCCGTGCAATCGCTACCCGCTGCTGTTCCCCACCCGATAACTGACGGGCATTGTGATTCATGCGTTCACCCAAATTCAGCATTTCAAGTAGTTCTTGGGCACGTTTTTTGTGACCCCGCCGAGGGCTGTTCGGGGCGTATTGCAGGGGTAGCATGACATTTTCGAGCGCGTTGAGGGTTGGCACCAGATTAAAATATTGGAACACGAAACCGATTTTTTGATTCCGCATCCGCGTCAGAGCACGTTCGCCTAAGATGGTAATGTCCTCGCCATCCAGATATATCTTGCCGCTGGTCGCTGAATCAAGCCCTCCCATCAGTCCCATCAAAGTGCTTTTGCCGCTGCCCGATGGCCCGATAATCGCCACCATCTCTTGAGGCCAAATATCGAGGGTGATGTCCTTCAAAATCTCCAACATCTGCCCTCCAACAGGCAGTGATTTACATAAATGCTCAGTCCGAATAACGGGTGTCTCTGACAATTAGAAATTCCCTTCCCAACATCCACGCGGCGGCTCATCGGCTAAATCAAGGGTTTTGGTCAGCCACGAAAAACCTAATTCATTAGCGACGGGGCAGTAATCTTTTGGATCACCACCCTCCTCAACATATTCCACCCCAAAAACGGCCTTGTTTGCTTCAATAAAGGGCAGCAGCAGTTCACATTCATTATATTCAAAACACTGCTCATTCAGCGCCCAATCGAAAGATTCTACGAGATAGCTAACCTGATCGAGGTCATTTTTGAGGCCGATGGAAAGATTGCGCTCATGGGCTTCTTCCGCCAACCACAGGTTATAAGCCAATTGGTCATCGCTGTCCAATGAGAAGCCTGTCTGGTTAGTATACCCATCCACATTATCCGGCTCGACCCCATCACATTTTTTCTCCACCGCTAAGTCAAGACGGGCGGTCATGATAGGCGCTAAATCCCCGATACGCCGAATATCCAACCAGCGTTCACCGGGCCAATCATCGAGGGCCTTGCCTAAGACCTTTTTGGGGAATTGGTCGGCATCGGGTCGCCAATCTTCAAAGCTGCCCGCACTGAAATAACAAATCACGATTCGGCCTGCTTCATGGAGTTCGTTAATGGTTTCCGGCGGGGCATCAAACAGGTCAATGTCATACATCTCAACATCCCATGCGGTGTTGATGTCCCCTGTTAGCTGCCACTGCCATGTCGTGCCGGGAGTAGGCTGCCAGATTACGGGAGGTTCATCTGTCTGGGCCACCACCTGACCACTGCTTAGTAACATGATGAACCCAATGAAGCAGGCCGTTTTTTTCATATTCCCTCTACACCTTGACTACCTCAAACGCTTATTCGATGGTCATGCCCTGAAAATCCAACGGGATGACTTGAAACCATGTGACCCCCGGCTTGAGATACATCCGTTCCACCATTGAATCATCGCGCCAAAAGGTCAGCACCACCTCATCCTGCCAGCGATGCCAACGCCCTTCATAACGCTGCCCATCCCGGAAAATCGTCGCTGGCCCCAATGTCCAAAGTTGAATCTCGATGGAGTAGTTTTTGGCGTCCCCCACCTGATGCTCGATAATGGTGTAATCGGTCACATGATTAACGCCTAAGACGACCACATTGGCGGCGGTGATAGGAGTCTGATCCAGCGCATCCACATGCAGTTCATCGTCTACAAAGCGGTAGTATACCCCTGCCTCGGCATCATAGTGCCAGCGTACCGTGTCCGGCCCATAGGCAATGGTGATGTCATTCGCCGTGCCATCGGGATTTGGCGGAACATCCTGCAAAAAGACCATGCCATCCAGATTAGGCCGAACGTTTTGTCCATCGCGGGCAGCCCGTTCCCAGATTTTGGCTGGATTTGCAAAGAGGTTATCGGGCACGGGGATCAGCGGGTCACGGAAAAAGCGCGGTTGTCCTGTGGTAACGCCTTCAAGGGCACGATCGGCAAAGGCACTGTTCAAAATACGTTCACGCACAGGCCCACTCGCCCCGGCAAAGGCCAAAATTGCTTGGTACATGCGCGGAATTTGCAGATCAATCAATCGGGCACTGCGAACCGACCCCACCCGTTCGACAGTATTACCATAAAACAGTGCCGTATAGCGCGTATAATTGGCTTCAAGGTAATGCTCAAACACAATATCGGCATACGCCAAACCCGCTTGGGGGCGCACCGAGGCCGGGGCGTTACTCACCTTGACGGCAATGGGGCGGCGGTCTAATACCGACGGGTCAGCGACGGTCAGCCCCGTTAATGGATTGACATTCGCGGCGAAGGTCGGGCCAATTGCACTGGGTATTGGTGTGGCGGTGGCACTGGCAGGGGTGGGCGTGGCAACATCCGCTAATCGGCTGGTGTTTGGGGCGGAACTGACGAGGCCAATACCCGTTAACCCCAGCAGAAATACGGTAAAAATGCCAAACCAGAGACGTGTTGATTTCATGCCGAATCACCTTTCAATCGTTTTGCATTAGGGTTTGAGGATAGTCATGATTACCCGAATTTGGCAACCACGACATCTTGGCTATTTCTAAACGGCAGGGTTTGAATTTCTTGCAAAGGTCGGCCCAAATTTGCCAAATGGGTTTGATACCACTTCAAATCCAGCGCGGCGCTCCACGATGACCGTCCCTTATAGAGACTCAAGGCAAGTATCCCATGAGGTTTCAGTAGGCGCGAGAATTCCTGTAACACAGCTTGAGCATTAGGCAGTGTTTCGATCAAGCCGAAGCAGAAAATGACATCAAATGAGATGTCATTAAATGGCAAGGGTTGGCGCACATCTACGACCCGAAAATCCACCCGCGCTGATAATCCACGTTTCTCAGCCTCAGCGTTGGCAGCCTCCATCATACGCGGCGACCAATCAATTCCGATGGTATGTCCATGAAAATCAGCTTGAGCGGCAATCGTCAGTGGTAAATCACCCACCGCCGTACCGACATCCAAAACCTGTTCATCCCCTCGCAGATGCAAGCTGGCTAATAGATTCTGCCAATCCCTCGCCTCACTGCGCGATCCAAAGGCGGCAGGGCCAATCCGATTATAGACCCAATACATCAATGTTTTGCCAAAATAACGCCCGTCGGTCATCAAAATAAATAAAAATCCGCCGACCAACAGCCCGACAAGACCCCAAATTACCCAGATCATTTGCCCTTCCCCTCTGCTAAAATCCCCCTCTCTATAGTGTACAGTCAAGGGTAGAAAACATGGCACAAAAATTGTTGGTGGCGACCAAAAATCCCGGCAAACTCAAGGAATATCAAGAAATCTTGGATGACCTCGGTGATATTCAATGGCTGTCCTTGTGGGATGTGGGGCTGGGTCATATGGAGGTGGAGGAAACGGGCGCGACTTTTGAAGAGAATGCTGGCCTCAAAGCTGAAGCCTATGCCAACGCCGCCGGGATGCTCACCCTTGCCGATGATTCCGGTTTAGTCGTAGATGCCCTCAATGGTGCGCCGGGGGTCTACTCGGCCCGCTATGGTGCTCCCGAAGCCGTCTCTGATGTAGACCGGTATCAACTGCTGCTCAAGAATCTGGCCCATGTTGAGATGCCACAGCGCACCGCCCATTTTGCTTGTGTCATCGGGATAGCCTTACCCAATCAGTCACCCAAATTTGCCGAGGGGCGGGTCGAAGGGCATATCGGGTTTGAGCCACGTGGCAACAATGGCTTTGGTTATGATCCCGTGTTTTTGCTGCCAGATGGTCGGATGTTGGCCGAATTACCCTCTGATGAAAAGAACCTCATCAGCCATCGCGGGCGTGCCTTAAAAGCCTCACTGCCGATCTTAAAAAGCTACTTGGCGGGGCAGTAATCTACTGTTCAAACACCACCCGCCCCCGCTTGATAACCGTCTTGGCGAGATTCGAGCCGAAGCGATACCCCAGATGGCGGTAATCGTCAATTTCCCAGATGACCAAATCGGCGGGTTTGCCGACCCCCAATGTACCCACTTCACCGCCGCGCCCAATCGCAAAGGCCGCGTTGACCGTCGCACAGACCAGTGCTTGGGCCGGGGTGAGGCGTAAATAACGGGTCGCCAATGCCATTGCAAACTGCATACTTTCGCACCATGCTGTCCCCGGATTACAATCCGTTGCGATGGCTACAGCGACTCCCGCGTCTAACATGTCTTTGGCGCGGCTGTAATGATGATGGCCCAAGCCAAATGGTGTGCAGGGCAGCGACACCGCAACCGTATTCGATTGACCAAGCAGAGCGATTTCCTCATCGCTGGTCGCTACCAAATGGTCAGCCGAGGCCGCACCTAATTCAATCGCTAAACGAGTCCCACCGAGCGATTCAAATTCATCGCTGTGAATCTTGAGACCCAAACCTGCCATCTGTCCAGCTTCCAAAATTCGGCGGCTTTGTTCCACCGAAAACGCGCCATTTTCACAAAATACATCGCAGAATAACATACCGGGCCAGTGTTCCGCTTTCCATGTGGCGACAGCGGGAATCATTTCCTGAACCAGCAAATCCACATAGACATCGGGGTCGTTTTTGTATTCAGGGGGCACGGCATGAGCGCCCAAAAAGGTGGGGATTAAATCTAGCGGCAGTTCAGCATCCAAAATCGCAATCGCATTCAGCATATTAAGTTCGGTATGCGTTTCGAGGCCATAACCCGTTTTGCATTCCACTGTCGTTGTGCCATGCTGCATCATGCGCTCAAGGCGGGGTTTGGTTTGGTCAACCAATGTAGCTAGATCAGCAGCGCGAGTTTGACGCACAGTGGAATTAATGCCACCACCCTCCGCCATCAATTGTTGATAGGTCACCCCAGCGATACGGCGTTCAAATTCGGCGGCGCGATCACCTGCCCAAACTGCATGGGTGTGAGGATCAATCAGGCCGGGGGTCACGACTAAATTGGTGACATCTAGCACCGTCGCAGAATAATAGCTATGGCAAATCTCGTCACTCGTACCAATCGCCGCAATTTCGCCATCATGAATAGCAATGGCTCCATCTTCAATCATCCCCACATCTCCAAGCTGATGCCCACGCTGGGGGCCATTGTCTTGCAGGGGCATGGTACATAATTGCCGCGCGTTATAGATAATAAGGTCAACCGCCTGACTCATCATTTCTCACTCCCAAAATTTGGTTGGTGAAGGCAGAATATAGCACACTGCCATCTGCCGCGCATGTGACAGGCGTTTTGCAAATTTTTGCATATAGGCATATTTCAATTGATTATGAGTTGAAGACCGCGATTGGCTAATTTATGCCCAGTTTGAACCCAAGCAGCACTATGAGGTTGATTCTAGATTAGAAAGTACGCTGATTGGCAGAGTTTCAAAACATTGATTTGGGCGTGAAAATACTTCGGTGAATTCCTCAAGAGAGAGGTGACTCGCCTCCTCAATATCAAACTCATAATCATTCCTTGAGGCAGGGTTATCCCAAAAACCTGTGGGAAGATTGACATCCTCTGGTGAAATCGAAACTTGCATTTGAAATTCTACGATGTTATCGAGATTATTGCATATGCGAATAGCGTAATCTTCTGGAGGGTAATAAGGAGCATCGTAGGTAACATTATATTGCACATATAAATTCAACGGTTCATATCTTAAAATTAACTCAATTGGACTTGTAACAGCGAATAAATCTACTGTTACCTCATCCGGCACCCCATATTTTGAGAGTATGCCAGCAATCATATAAGGTTCTAAATCAGCGTAATTTGCTCTTGGAAATCCAACATAAAATCGGCTGGCAATCAATTGATCCTTACTAGAGTCAATCCATAAATCCACAAAAGCGCCTAAGTAATTCAAAGATTCTTCTATTTCGGCATTCATGCTTTCATATAAGGTCAGAGAGTAGACAATGTAATCTTCTGACTCACCAGTGGTTAACTTGTGACCCCAAATCCTTTCGGCTGTAGTTTGAACTTGTTCAATATTATCTTCTCCAATATTCCATCCCCACCAACATGGCAAAACACAACTTTCGTCTCTGATTAGCTCATTCACGAGGTTGACAAGTTCCTGATTTTCAGGCGTGGAAGTAGGCGTTCTGGGTGGATCGGCGTACCCAACTGCTTTGGGAGATACATCAACACCTATTGAAAATAGGATACATAAAACAAGAATGGCTATAGTCAGTAACTTGAACATAATTTATCCTCATTCGATGATGGGTATCTTAACATATTTCAATAGAAGGCCAATCACCATGCGTTTTGACATCCTGACCCTTTTCCCTGCGATGTTTGAAGGCCCCATGACGGAAAGTATCTTGAAACGCGCCCAAGAAAAAGGCCTGATTCAGGTCAATCTCCATAATATCCGCGATCACGCCACCGACAAACACAAAACCACCGACGATACGCCTTATGGTGGTGGGGGAGGCATGGTGATGAAGGTCGAGCCACTCGTGAGTGCTGTGGAAGCCGTGCGGGGCGAGGATACCCATACGCCTGTGATTTTGATGACGCCACAGGGTCGGGTATTCAATCAAAAGGTCGTGCAAGAACTGGCCCAATATCCCCGTCTAATTCTGGTGTGCGGACGCTATGAGGGCTTTGATGAACGGGTACGCCAAACGGTTGCCACCGATGAAATCAGCGTTGGTGATTATGTGCTGACGGGAGGTGAATTGGCGGCAATGATTATTGTGGATGCCGTTTCTCGGCTTGTGCCGGGGGTGTTAGGAGCGCAGTGGGGGGCGGATGATGATTCCCACGCAACGGGGCTATTGGAATATCCACATTACACCAAACCTGCTGAATTCCGAGGGCTGCGTGTGCCGGATGTACTGGTCAGCGGACATCATGCCGAGGTGGAAAAATGGCGACGCCGCGCAAGTCTTAAACGCACATGGCAGCGCCGCCCGGATATGTTGTTAACCGCCGATTTGACCGAAGCCGAACGTTGGTATCTGGCGGAACTCGCTAAAGGCAATGACTAATCATCATCGCCATTGTCGTTGCCATCCCCACCATGATTGTCGTTGCTGTTGTCATTAGAATCGTTGTTGTCGTTAGAATCGCCCCCGTGATCGTCATTCGAATTGTCATTGCTGGGTTCAGCAGTTGCCATAGGGCCTGTCCCACCGACAGGTTCGGCAGTTGCGGCAGGAGGGGGTGTATCATCCGCTGGTTCAGGCGTGCTGAGTGGCGTGCCACCACTTTGCAAATTTTGCCCACCCGCAATTAATGCCAAGACCACCGGATCATTGCCAGCCTCTGCAAACGTTAAGGGACTGCCAAATGGCTCTTGTAATCCGGAACGTACCCAGAACCCCGCATTTAGCTCCAATAACACCGAGGCAGGTATGCCTTGTGTCCCCGCTACAGACCCATCATTGACCACCAACGTGGTTTCCAAACGTGGGCTGACATCCACCCCAAAAATCGTGCCACGCACCGAAGTTTGCATGGTAGGGGTTTTGACCGTATAGCGTGAATTGGGGTCAACAAGGGTGTTGACGTTGTTAAAAATACGCCCCACCACCAGCGTGATGTCAATCGAGAATAATCCACCCGGCCCAGTTCCCTTAAACTCATTGATATAAAGCCATGAATTCGGCTCAATCTCGATCAGTGTGCCATCTTCAAACCAGACCAAAAAAGCCGAGCCAGTATTATCCGTGCGGATCGAATCGCCTGCTGATACACCTGAGCGTCCACTAACGGCAATCCATTGGGTTGTGCCATTGGGCAAAATCTCAACCCCATCGGTGGTGACTTCAAGGACTGCCGCCAAATTTGGGAGGTCTTGGAGAGGTGGATTGGCGTAGGCTGGCTGGGAATAGGTCACGACGACTGCTAGGAGGCATACGCTGAGAAACATACTGTGTAATTTCCGATACATAAGCATTCTCCCATATCACCCTGTTCGATTGATTTTGATGAAAATAATACGAAAAAGTTAAGGTGATTTTAGCGGCTCAAGGGTAAAATCGAGCATACAATCGTCACTTTTTGGAATGTAAATTCACCATGAGCCAAGTTCTGCCACCATCTGTCACCAAATTGATCGAAGCCTTTTCACGCCTACCGGGGATTGGACCAAAAACCGCCTCACGCCTCACTTATTATCTGCTGCGTGCGCCGGACAACCTTACTTTATCGTTGGCCGAGGCCCTAAATGACCTGAAAAGCAAAACACGCTACTGCGCCATCTGCCACAACATCACCGAAGACGACCCATGTGTGGTCTGCAAAAACGAAAAACGGGATCGGGCCACCGTCGTTGTCGTTGAAGACCCTCTCGACGTGGTGGCCGTCGAACGCACCGGCAGTTTTAATGGTCTCTATCATGTGCTGCATGGCGCGATTTCCCCAGTAGAAGGCATCGGCCCGGATGATTTGCGGATTAAAGAACTGGTCGTCCGTGTCCAAACACAGGGCATCGTGGAAGTCATCATCGCCACCAATCCCAATATGGAAGGCGAGGCGACGGCGATGTATATCAAACAAAAACTGGCACCACTGGGTATCAAGATTACCCGCCTAGCACGGGGTTTGCCTTCGGGTGGCGATTTGGAATATGTGGATACTGTGACCCTCCTGCGGGCATTACAAGGGCGGGGCGAAATGTAAACGATTTACTAACCAAACTCCTATTGTATTCATACTAAAATCGCACATTTTTCATAAACTCTTCACGGACAAGTCAAGAGATTTTTCATATACTGACGAGATACTGACAACTTATTGGAGCATCCGTCATGCTATCGCGTCGCCTTATTCTCATTCTCATCCTCGTCGGTAGCTGCCAAAGCGTTTTTTTGCCATTACATCCGGTCATACAAGCTCAGGCAAACGATAATGTGGCTTCGGCTGCCCTTGAAATTGTGGCCGAGGTGAATACCCATCGCATGAGTTTAGGCCTAAGCCCATTGGCTCTAAATGCAACGCTTAACAAAATGGCTGAAGATCAGGCAAATTACATCCAATCACTCAGCTTCCGTCCGGAGAACTATGATTTCCACAAAGATGCTCGTGGTGAATATCCGCGTCAACGGGCATTACGCTACAACTGGCCCACCTTTGGCCCTGATCCAAGACAAATTGAGGTGGGGGAAAATGCGGGTCTGGGTGGTGTCCAATTTGTCATGGACTATTGGCGCAAATCCAATCTACACCGCACTACAATGGAAAATCCAGTCTATCGTGAGGTTGGCGTTGGCGTTGTACCCCATGAATACGGCTATTTCATCATTTTGGTATTTGGCTCCCGCCCAAACGCTTTTCCGCCCCTTTTTGATCCCGAACGCTGCCTCCTATTTACAGCTAACGAACACCATACCAGTGGCAAGGGCCAGTGGATACAATCGGTAGAAACTGTCCAATTGCTGAGTTTGGATGGAACGCCCATTACTGAACCCCAAACGTGGCAGCCCCATATACTCATTCCAGCCTCTATCGGTTATCAGTTTTCGGTGGTACTGCGGGAGGACAACCATGAAATTGTAGAGCAGGTTGATCTAGAAGCTGTAGCCAATACGGTTGTTATTCCCAATACCCTCCCCATGTTGGAAACGGGAGAAATCACAACCGAGTGTGTTACCAATACGCCCACGGTTGTTGAGGCTGATCCTGCCATAGCTGAAGTCCCCACGCTAGTACCCACCGAACCAGTGGTCGTTGTTGAGGCCACCACCCCTGCACCGCCTCAGCCTACCGTTCAGGCCAATATCCCACCGACCTCTACTCCCGAAGTCAAGATAGAAACGGTCAATAATGCCTCTGGCCTTAATCCCGCGACAACCGAAGTATCAGGCTTAGTAAACGTGAATCGAAGCAGCAATCTACAATGCCGCGAATATCCATCAAGCGCCGCCTTTTCACTCGGCTTGATCCCTAGCGGCTCGACTATAACAGTCTTGGGTCTGCCGGGGGCACGTGATGAGCGGGTTGGTTTCCCAGACGGGATAGTAATCGAAATTCCAGATTATGCCGCCGCGCGATTGGGTGAGGGGGTCGAACTAAACGAACTGTGGTTGCATATAGGGTGGCAAATGCCCGAAGGAACATATTTGAAATGTTGGGTCAATGCCTTCTATATATCCGCCAGTTATCAGGGCAAGGCGCTCATTTCCGTAGCAAGTTATCTCGACTTAATACAGCGCGGCAAACTGGACTTTATCCCCTATAACGTCCCCGGTGGCCCATCTGACTAGTTTCACCCAAAGGGTGGTAAATCAACAATAAGATTCACCGCCCTTTTTTTGTGCCACGCTTGCCTGACATCCTCTCTTTCACTGGAATGTCTCTCGACACAACCCGACGCGAGATGTATAATGTGCCCCCTGTGGTTCGAAGACCACGCAGTTTCGGAAATAGCAATTAAAGCGGGTAAAAAACACGCATGGTTATTGAAGACGCACTC
Source organism: Chloroflexota bacterium (assembly GCA_024434115.1). Classification (GTDB taxonomy): domain Bacteria; phylum Chloroflexota; class Anaerolineae; order Aggregatilineales; family J027; genus CFX10. The sequence continues at coordinate 148,921 of QMIT01000010.1, read as the reverse complement.
CAATTTATTCAAGTCCTCATCGCAGTTGGACTGGTGGCGGTGATTCTGTTGCAGGCACGTGGTACAGGTGGCCTCGGTAGTTTGTTTGGTGGCAACACTGGCGGCGCGATTACCAAGACTCGACGCGGTTTGGAACTGACGCTGTTCCGTCTGACCGTCGTCCTGTCCATTCTGTTTATTGTAAATTCCATCCTACAACTACTGGTGCAATAAATCTGCGGAGACGCAGCTTAAGCCTATGTATTGAATAGCGGGGGCGTTTTGCATGGTGCAAGACTGCCCCTTTTGTGTTTGTAAAAAAGGATTACACCTATGTGGAAAGCCTTACGCTGGCCTTTGCTTGCCCTGCTCTTTGCCGTTATGCTCTTGATGGCGGCTCTCTATACCCAACTTGCCAGCGATGACACTACGGATGATTCCACTGACGAAACCCCTGTCAGTCAACTACCCCAAATCACTCCCAGCCCAACCCTAGAAATTGTTGAACCGACGGCTATCCCAACCGTGGAAATCCAGCCGGGGGAAACCTTGCCAAAGCCTGTCCCCGGTCAATTAACGGAGGCACTCGTTGGCAGAATCAGCAAGATTAATCCGCTGTATGCTGAATTTAACCCTGTTGACCGCGACATCACCTCGCTGATTTTTGAAGGACTGACGACCATCAATCAATATGGGGAAGTTGTGCCAGATTTAGCCGAACGATGGGAAGTCTCCAAAGATGGCTTGGAATATATCGTCGCAATTCGGCGGGACGTGCTGTGGCAGGATGGGGTTCCATTCACCAGTGCTGATGTGCGCTATACGATTGATGCCATCCGTGACCCCGACTTTCAGGGCAACGCCAGCCTTGCCGAATTTTGGAAAACGGTTGAGGTCGCGGTGATTGACGATTACACCATGCGATTCCGCTTGGTACAACCACTGGCGTCCTTCCCCGAACAACTTCGCATGGGGATTCTGCCATTCCATGCTCTACAAGGCTATCCCATCAAAGATTTGGACAAACACCCCATCAATCAAATAAACCCGATTGGCACAGGCCCCTATCAATTGGAAACGTTCTATTCCATTAATGGGCAGATTGCCGGGATCAGCTTGCGAGTCGCGCCAACTTACCGCCAACGCCCCGAAGGTCAAACGGGCTACTCGATTGACCGGATTGTATTTTATACCTACGACACCATAGATCAGGCGATTGCGGCCTATGTGCAGGGCGAAGTCAATAGTATTGGGCAAATGGATACGGATAAACTCGCCAGCTTGCGCGGCCTGCCCCATCTCGCCGTCTATAACACAACGCTGCCAGCAGTAGGGGTGTTGATTTACAACTGGAATCGGGACGGCATCCGCTATGTTCGTGACCAACGTCTGCGCCAAGCCTTCGCCTATGGCATTGATCGCATGGGGGCCGTACAGCGCACCTTGGGTATTAAGGTCATTCCTGCCAATAGCCCATTGATACCGGGTTCGTGGGCCTATGACCCCAATGCCGTTTATCCCTCTCCCGATGTCAATGCTGCCAATGCTTTGCTGGATACCGTATCCTTTGAATCACCTAGCACGCCCGAACCAACCCCCACCGAAACAGGCGCAGAACCCACACCAGAAACTGCCCCGCCTGATGCCACGCCAAGCGCCACACCTGAACCCTCGGCAACGCCTGAACCTGTGCGGCGTAGTTTCACCATTTTGGTATTCGACGACCCCGTGCTGACGGCTCTAGCCCAAGATTTAGCGACCCAATGGGCTGCTCTCAATTTTACGGTGACAGTTGAGGCTGTTGATCGGGCTACCTTGCGCCAACGGTTGGAGGATGGAGACTTTGATACAGCGATTGTCGAATTCAGTTTTGCGCCCTATGCCGACCCCGACCCCTATACCTTTTGGCATGTGGGACAGGCCGAGGATGGACAAAATTATGGGGCGATGCGCGATTTACGCTTGAGCGAATTGCTGCAACAAGCCCGCCGCGAAACAGTCGGCATCAATCGGGTGTATCTGTACAAGGAATTTCAGCGCTTATTTGTGGAACGTGCTCCGGCCCTGACCCTATACTATCCGGTCTACAGCTATGTGACTGATGACCGCCTCGAAAATGTACAGGTTGGTTTCATTACCACTCCCGCAGATCGTTTCCGTACTCTGCAAGAATGGACATGGGCGGCGGAATAAATGAGTAACTAAAAGGGTAGGGTGAATAAAAATGCGACGGATCGTTTGCTTCGGTGTGCTCTTGTTTACCCTGCTCTCTGGTACATCCATTCATGGGCAAGACAATTCAACCAACTGGACATTACCAGATTTAGAAGTGATCACACCTGAAAATATTAGTCGGATTGAATATCTTGGAAGTCTGGGTGATGGCTCATTCCCGTGGCCTATGTGGTCGCTAGACAGTCAAACAGTCATTGTGGGAACCACCGCAGGGTTATGGATTTATGATTTGCGGAATTTGCCTGCCCCAATCTATCAACCAGACCTCAGCCATGTTTTAGGGTTTACCAGCGATGGCACCGCTTTTTTTGCCAATAATGTTTTGGGCGAAACCTCGCTGGTAGATTTAGAAACCTTACAATGTACCTATCCTGTTCCCTCACCTACCAATCCTCCCACACCAGAGCCACCTCCTCTAGGAGAATGGACGACCACTAGCCCTGATGGAGGCTATCGGGTCAATGAAATCCCCCCAAGCCCCACCAAATATGAGGATAAATGCTATCAATGCAATATTACCTACCAAATTGTCGAAACGACCACTTCGTCGGTAGTAGCGGAGGTGATAGGTATTGATCGCTTTTCGCCTTTTTCCTATTCAATGAATCCTTTTGTCCCACGTTTTGTGGACAGCGGCTTTTTGTATATCAAATCGGACAATACCCTGTGGCGATGGAATCCCTTAACAGGTCAAGAGGAACTGCTTATTGAGCATATAGAGGACAATACAATTAGCCCAGACGGGCATAATATTGCCCTTTATCGTCTACCGTCTAGCCCTAGCATTCAATCCCCATTTGCGATCTGGGATATTAGCGGAGCAGAGGCCATACTTTTAGCAGAGCGAACATTTGTGGGTTTTGATGCTTGGGGTGGTTTTGCCATTCATCCCAACGGGCAAGAAATTGCGGTGGGGGGCAGTAATTATAATATTCGGCGCTGGAATTTATCTGATCTAGGTCAAACTTTTATAGAAGACAATCCCCCCAACGAATGGGGCGAGGCGTGGGTAACAAAGTTGGCCTATAGCACTGACGGCAAATGGCTGGCAGACTGTCGGAACAGTATAGGGCATTGGTCAATCTGCAATTTATGGGATGCTACAACTGATATTGAACGGGCTTCGATAGCGGTGTCACAGAATTTTGCGACTAGCCTTGTATTTCATCCCACTGAGCCGCTTCTAGCGATTGGCATAGAAGATGGCACAATTCGGTTTTGGGAAATTGATACCTTGCTGGCAAATGGCGAAAATAATGACTTTACGCGACCTGACCGTATTTTCGCTGGGCATGGCGGTGCAGTATTGGATTTAGCCTTCAGCGTCGATGGAAAATTATTGGTATCGGCAAGCCTTGACAACACAGTACGGGTATGGGATTGGGAACTCGGCCATATGAGCTATGTGAATTGGGATTATAGTAAAGCGGTTGGGGCAGTAGATATTTCACCAAATGGGCAATATCTAGCAAGTGCAAGTGATGATGGCACAATCCGCCTTTGGGATTTTGAAGCTGCACGATATGAGAATGCGCCTGAACATCTGATGGCACAAATTGAAGATGGTCAACATACCATTGATGCAACCGGGGTGGCCTTTTCGCCGGATGGTCGTTTAGTGGCAGGGGCATACGCAGTGGATGGGATTTACATTTGGGACACCGCCAGCCGGATACAATTGGCCCATTTCCCTCAACCGAAATGGACATACTATTGCTGTGCTGCCTATCCTTCCGTTGTCTTTAACCCACAAGGGACACTCCTCATTGAACTGGTTCATAGCAGTGGGGAAATCCTGTTGTGGGGCGTCCCAAAATAAATCGAATACCTATCCCTTCAACTTCACACTTTTTAATAATCCTGCCCGTTCTTCCTCAGTCAAATCACGCCATTCTCCCGGCTGTAATCCCTCCAATTTGATTGGCCCACTACTCATCCGCATGAGGCGCAGGGTTGGATGCCCCACCGCCGCTGTCATCTTACGCACCTGCCGATTACGCCCTTCATATAACGTCATTTTTAGGAAGGCTGTCGGCACGGATTTACGATAACGCACAGGGGGATCACGCGGGGGTAAATCGGGTTCATGGTCTAATAATTCGACAAGGGCAGTCAGCGTCTTTTTCCCTTCAATGACCACCCCCGCCCGTAATTTTTCCAATACCGCCTCATCGGGAATCCGTTCCACCTGTACCAGATAGGTGCGTGGATGACGATAGGCCGGGTCAGTGAGCCGCTGATTCAACAGGCCAAAATCAGTTAGGATGAGCAGGCCCTCGCTGTCCATATCCAGCCGACCTACTGGGTACACGTTGGGTACATCCACATAATCGGCAAGGGTAGGGCGACCCTCAGCGTCGGTAAATTTCGTCAGGACGCCATAGGGTTTATAAAAGCGGAGAATACGATATTTGGGGTGGGCCATTGCGCTGAAAATCTCAAAAAATAAGGGCTATCCGGGCCAGTCTATAAGCCGCGTTCTGTACCCAAGATGGGCGACGGTCATCTATCTGGGATGGCGATTACTCGACACCTCTTGCAACCTACCCGAGGCTCATAACGGGACGGGTCGCCCCTGACCTCTGCTTGGTTTTGCTCCCGGTGGGGTTTGCCTAGCCGTAGGTGTTGCCACCTACGCTGGTGCGCTCTTACCGCACCGTTTCACCCTCACCCCATCTCTGGGGCACTCTGTCTCTCTGTTGCACTTTGCCGTCGGATCACTCCGCCTGGCAGTTAGCCAGCACCGTACCCTATGGAGCGCGGACTTTCCTCACCCCGACCAAAGCCGAGGCGCAACCGTCCAACCAACCCGGATTGAATTCATTGTAGCACAGCCGAGTGCTAAATTCAGGGCCAGATATGGGGTGATTCAGACTTTCGCCCATAGCATAATGGGCTATAATAAAAGTGGAACTCATATTGTTGATTGTATTTCGGAAAGGCGAGTCTCAGCATGAGGCGCTGGGGTTGGCGTTGGCTGTTCTGCTGGTTAAGCGTACTCGTAACCGCTTGTGCCCAGCTTTCATCTACTACTCCCACTCCCAAACCCCAAACGCGCACACCTTCCTTGCAGGGCTTTACTCCCCAAGCGACTGCCCCGCCGACACTTCCTGTTCGGCCTATCTATACCTTGACCCCTTTTGGGAACGTAGCTACCCGCCGAGCTTCCCAGCAATTATCATCATTTATTGGCGTTGATGCCCCGGCCTGTTATGAATCGGCGGTGCAAAGTTTGGTTTGCATCGGCTGGATTCGCAATACGGGTGATGATCCCCTGCTCAATCCCCTGATTACCGTCTACCTGCTTACCCCTCAAGGCCAACCCATCCAAATCACCGACACCACAACCGCTTTATCGCTTTTATATGGACATACCAGCCTACCGTATCGAGTGATCTTTTCGGAAATCCCCACCGAATCATGGGCGACCTATGCTGATGTACGTGGCATTGAGGCATTGGTCATTGATTCCCCCCCTTCGATTGTGCCGTTGAGTGTTATCAATGTTGAAACGACGTGGAATGGCAGTGAATACTTGATTGAAGGGGAGATTGTGAATGATATGGGGCAACCGTTGGAGAGTATCCGCGCTCTTGCCGCTTTTACCACCGCGTCGGGGCAATTAAGTGGATTCCGTTCACAGGAAATTACCCTAACTGACCCAGACACGGGGAAGGTCTCATTTTCGATCCGAGCCACTCCACTGACGGGCCAGCCAGATCAGGTCGAGGTTATGGCACAGGGCTATGTCAGTCGCTAATTTTTAGGCAATCTAGCATAACTGCGCGTGAGAATCGCCCATTCTTCCAAATTCAGCGTTTCAGCCCGCCGCCGACCATCTATCCCCGCTCCTGCCAGCACTTGATCGGCCTGCTCACTGGTCAGTGCCAAACCATTTGCCAGCGAATTTTTCAACTGCTTGCGTTTTTGTCCGAATCCAGCCCGCACCACCTTAAAAAAGGTTACATCATTGGGGACATCTATGGGTGGTTGAGCAAAGGTATCAATCCGCACAACGGCTGATTCAACATCGGGGCGGGGCCAAAAGACCGCTGGATTGAGGCGCATCACCAGTTCGGGCTTGCCATAAAACTGCACACTGACACTCAATAGGCTCATCTCACCCGACTTCGCCGTAATGCGATCCGCCACTTCACGCTGAACTGTAACGACCATCCGTTTGGGATGATTAGCATGTTCCAACAGTTTCCGCAAAATGGCACTGGTGATGTAGTAGGGTAAATTGGCGACCACATAATACGGATCGTCCCCCACAACTCCCTCTAAATCCACTTCCAAAAAATCGCCCCAAACGATTTTGAGATTGGGATGCTGCTGCTGCATGGCTTCCAAAACTGGACGCAGCCGTACATCGGTTTCAAAAGCCACCACCCGTGGCGCCACCTGAGCCAACCGAGCGGTCAACGCGCCTGTGCCCGGCCCAATTTCTAACACAAGCGCATCGGGGGGGAGTTCCGCCGATTGCACGATTTTTTCCAATGCGTTGGGGTCATGCAAAAAATTTTGGCCTAAACTTTTTTTGGGGAGAATATTCAACGACTCAAGCAAATTTTTGGGATTACTAATGACAAGCCATCCTTATATCACTACTGGGGAGGAGTACCCCCATACGCCACAATTTGTGGGATGGGATCAATCACTGTCCACGTTTCTTGAACCACCCGACTGACAATCTGGTCATTTTCACGGCGCACGCGCACCCGTCTTTCCTGCACCCCCGGCACACCCTCTTGGATAATACGCTGTTCATCCGGCCCTAAATCCTCGGCACTGACCATGACCACTTCAAAGGGAATCGGTGTCTGTTCAACCTCAAAATCTTCAATCACGCGGACGACCTGAATCTCCATATCGGGTGAAAACGGGGTATCCTCGGCTGGAATGGTGTAATCAAAACCCAACAACGGAAATCCTAGCATATTGAGAACATCATGCACGGTAGCGCCAATGGCCCGCGTTTGTAGCTGCTGCCCATCCACTGAAATCTGAACCGGCGTCGAGCGCGTAATGACAATCGCAAGGCCATCGGTTAAAGAGGTATTTGGTGCAGGTGAAATTTGGTCGGCAAGATAAAGCGTCACGCCATTTTCTTCCAAAACTTCGCCAACAGTATGCATTACGGACTGTCCATAGAGGGGTTGTTTCTGTTCGCCATCAATCAGGGTGTAATTTTTGGCGAGGATGACCTGCAAATAGCGTGGTGGAATGTTTGAAAGGGATTGATCTGGTTGATAGGGCCGATGGTCAACATATAAAACATCATTTGGCCCCAATTGAATACTCTGTTCGGTGAGAATCACGAGGGGATCACTCGAATGGGTATAGACGCGCCGCACGTCCCCACCCATTTCCAATACCAATTGATGGGCTTTGACGATCGTAATGGTCATATTGCCATTCAAGCGCGTTTGCAGGGGAGGGGTGACTCTATCCGCCTCATCAATCAAAACATTGGCATCTTGGAGGGCTTCCTGCACGGTACGGGCATCAGTTCGCACTTCACGAACATTGCCGTTGACATCAATGGTGATGGTGGTGCGAGCAAAGAAAGTCTCAGCGATAAATACCGCAATCGCTATAACCATGAGAATCATCCCTAACAGCGATAATCTAACCCAGCGGCGTGCCAACAGAGATGGAGAATCGGGGAGAAGCGTGGGGCTGAGTTTGATTTGCCGGGACATAATGTTGACCGTTATGAAAAGCAGTTATCCGCAGTAAGCTCAGACCCGGTGATCCTACGACACCCAGAGGGGACTCCTTATGGCTGCTCCCTCTCAGGCCTGACCAAATTCGAAGGCTCTGCCGCGCAGGGCCAAGTCCGAGCTTACTGAAAACAACCGCTTTCAGTATCGCTTGAACATCGTAGCGGAACACAAGCGGCCTGTCAACCGTATTCTTATTGCCCAGACCCTTATCGCGTGCGTCGTCGCCATTCCTCTTTCATCGCCAAATCGGTCACGTCCGGTGTTTCCAAAAAGTCGCGCAGGAAACGGGTAAATTTGGCGGGGTCTTCTAGCATTGGAAAGTGCCGAATCCCCTCCATGACTGTCAAGTTGAACTGCTGACGGGCCGAAAGCTGAGATAAGACAGTCTCTTCGGGTATCTTCATAAAAGTGTCAGCTTCACCCAATAGTACAACCGTTGGGGCAGCCATCTGCAATAATTCGCGGAAGGTGTTGATGTGTTTAAATGAATCGGTGCTGGCGGCAATCACATCCGATTTAACCTTCGCTACTTCTGCCTTTAATTTTTCAAAATCGCTGGACGAGTTATCCACATGCGCCTTTAATATATTTAATGGGTTCATGTCTCCCATCAGCCCTGCGATTGGATTATTAAGCAAGGCCTGTGTCCCTTTGGCGGGTGTCGGCTGACCACTCAGACGTGTCTCCTCAACAGCGGCGGCGGGCGGAGTTGGGGCAACAGGTGCTGGGCTACTGGGAGTTTCTGGCGGAGTTGGGGTGGTTGGGGTCGTCGTAGGTGCAGGATTGGCAGTCGTATTGGTTTTGATGCGCGAGGCCAATCCATCTAGCCCTGCGGCGAGGGCAGCTTGGCGCAATTTTTCCCGGTCAATGTCGCTGGTGGGCCGAATTAGGGTAGGGGCATCTGCCGCACCACTGCTGCTCATTCCAGCGACAACTGCCTCATTGGAAGCGACAGGCGCGATGGCAGGTAGCGGGGACTTTTGTTGGGCTGTATTAGCCGTCAAGGGGCGGGGGGCCATATCAAACAACGGTGGCGCAATCGCCATCAACCGATGGACAATCGAACGGCACTCCGGATCATTGGCAAAATGGGTAACAACAGCAGCCCCTAACCCGTGTCCAATAAACACTGCTTTGGGAATCCCCATCTTGTTCACAAAATCGCGCAAAAGCTCGGTTTGTCCCTCAAGACTATATTGGGGATAGTTTTTACCAGAATCCCCAAATCCCCATAAGTCAAGGGCATAGGTGCGATATTTCACGCTGAGTTGCTGCATGGTCGGAATCCAATACCGCCATGACCCCAACCAGCTATGGAGCAACACCACTGGTTTACCCCTGCCGAGCACTTCATAATGTACAAGGTCGCTGCCGATTGAAATGGCGCTCATGCGTGGCTAAATCTGCCTTCCGTGACCCGCTATTTAATATTAAACTGGGCCAGAATCTCCGCTATACGGCGTGTAAGCAGTTCTGGCGAAAAGGGTTTGAGGATATACTCAAATGCCCCAGCTTCAAGGCCCGTATCAATTTCTGATTCCTGACCTTTGGCGGAAAGAAAAACCACTGGGACATGTTTGACCGATTCAATTTCTTTGATCGCTTTGCAGGCTTCATACCCGGTCATCTTGGGCATCCGCACGTCCATCATGATTAAGTCGGGCATGACCGTTGGGGCAAGCTCGACTGCCTCCGCCCCATTGGCAGCTTTGACGACTTCATGACCCGCAAACTTGAGTGTAAACTCAATCAGGTCGCGGATGTCGCGCTCATCCTCAGCTATCAAAATTTTAGCCATACGCTTTCCTGCAACTCACTTCCTAGATTATTTGCCTGAATAATCCTAATTCTGATTATCTTCTGTCTCTAGCGTATCTACCGCTACCGGAAGTTTGACATAGAAGGTGGTGCCCTTGCCAACGACACTTTCTAACCAGATGGTACCGTTGTGCATCCCGACCAATTCCTTCACGATGGCTAACCCGAGGCCTGTACCGGGAGTATCCATCACGACTTCACTATATTCGTCACCCCGGAAGAAACGCTCAAAGACGCGACTTTGCACCTCCGGTGGTATGCCAATCCCACTATCACGGACAACAAAAATAACCGCCTCGTCGTCTGGCACATATTGGGCGCTTAGGCGGATCGTGCCTCCTTCTGGTGTATAGTTGAAGGCGTTATCCGCAATATTCTGGATGACTTGAATGATTTTATCATAATCTGCGCGAACACGCGGCATGTCATTCGGAACATCCGTCTCTAGTATCATGGACTTGTCTTGATCTTTGATACGCCCTTCGAGGTGTGTCCGCACGGTTTGTAGAACTTCACCTACCTCCACCGGAGCGAATCGCAGCGGCATCCGGCCCTGATCAATACGGGACACTTCGAGCAAATCATTCACCAAAATACTAAGGCGGTCAGCGTTTTGTTTAATGGTCTGCAAAAAGCGCTGTTGGGCTTCGGTAATTTCACCCGCCGCCCCTAACAACAGCAAGTCCGCATACCCTTTGATGCTGGTCATCGGGGTACGCAGTTCGTGAGATACCGTCGCCACAAACTCGCTCTTGAGACGATCCACTTCAACTTCGCGCGTAATATCACGGAAGACCGACACCGTACCGAGGAATTGATCCCCCATGTTCACGGGGGTCAAACGCACACTAACCACACGCTCATCTTCCAATGTCAGCAGTTCTTCAACAAACTGCTCGGCTTTATCGAGATGATGGGTTGGGTTCTGCATCCAGTTTTCCAACGTCTCGGCCCAACCCGTCGCACGTCCACCGTAAATCCCGGTCAATTCGCGGATATGGCGATTGAGCACTTGGTCACCGGAAAGGCCCAGAATGCGTTCCGCTGTATTGTTAAACACGCGGATGATGCCTTTTTCATTTGCATACATCACACCGTCCGCGATGGAGTTCAAGGTGGCGGTGTTCTTGGTAGATTCAACTTGTTCCTGCCGCAGAATCGCGCCTAGACGTTCGGCCTGATCACGGATAAGGACGTACAACTCGCTGTTGTTCATGGCATTGGCAAGCTGTGTCGCGGCGGCAACTACGAGACGCAGGTGTTCATCGTTAAACACACCCGTCGCTTCGTTAAAGAACATAATCACCCCGCGAATATCTTCGGCGCTTTCCAACAGAGCCGCCACACACGCACGGGGTTGACGGTCACGATCCGTGATAGACAACCAGCGTGGGTCTTTTTGCACATCCGACAACACCAACCCCTGCCGATTTTGAATCACCCATCCCGCCAAGCCTTCATTCTGGCGAAGCTGCAAACGGTCGGATTCGTCGTCCACGTCCAACCCACGATGGGTCAAGACATACAGCCGATCTGAAATATCATCAATTGCCAATACCACCGAACTCGTGGATCCAATCGCCTCCGACACTGCTTCAAGGGTGCTATTCAAAATACGGTCAAGGTCGAGTGTGGCCGCCGCGATTTCTGATGTGATGTTATAGAGAGTGCTGAGACGCTGACGTTCCTGCTCCAACTGCGAAGTACGTTCCAACACACGCCGTTCCAGTGTCTCGGTAAAGGCGGCCATCTGCTTGAACAAGCGGGCATTTTGTAGGGCCACCGCCAATTGAGCGCCGACTGTATTCAAAATACGCTGGTCGTTTAGACTGAACTTACGGGCATTTTCATCGTCCCGCACTGCCAAAATACCCGTCAATTCATCCCCGGCAAACATCGGCACGCCGAGGAAACACATGGCTGTCGGGAACAAAGTCTCGGTCATGCCCAAATTGGCGCGGATTTGGCTTAGGCTCAAGCCCGCCATGAGCAAAGGCGCACGCCGCTGGATGATATATCCAAATTCATCTTTGGGTGTAGGGGCATAGTTTGAAATAGGCGCATCGTCGCCGAGTTGGTCAATAGCCACCGGGAATTGAATTTCGTTCTTTTCGCGGTCATACAACGCCACATACACAAATTGAGCATCGGTTAGCATGGGCAGTTGATCGCGGATTTTTTCCAAAATTTGGTCAAAGTCTACCGTGCCAGATACCGCCATCGAGAGATCATTGATGAGGTAAAGTTCCTCAATTTGGCTACGTGTCTCGGTCTGCAAACGAGCATTTTCAATAGCAATCGCGGCTTGGCTGGCAAGGGTGCGCAGCAGTCGAATTTGGCTAGGTTCAACATAGCGGCCTTTTTCGCGCAAATCGAGTTGGGCAATCCCGATGGACACCTCATTCACAATGAGGGGCACCAACACCCGTGAACTCACGCTGGCACCTTGCATCGAAGCAACTTCGGCCTCATCCGCGTTCGGGTCATCAACACGAATACTGATCACGCGGCGGTCATTCAGGACGCTCATACGTACCGGGTACTTGGCTAAATCGTAAACTGTGCCTTTGGGGTCGTGGGGCACTTCCTCGACCCATGTACTCGCTGATTCGCTCAAAACTAGGTTATTTTCAATGTTGTCCCATGTCATCACCGAACAGGTATCGGCCCGCAGGGCGATCAACATTTGCGTCACGACACGACGCATCGCGTCTTCGAGGTCGAGCGTGACCGCCGTAGATTGGGCCGCCTCGAACAAGGTTTCCAGTTGATAGGTACGTTGAACCGATTGTTCATACAAGCCCGCGTTTTGCACGGCGATGGCGGCTTGGCTGGCAAGCGTCTGAGCAAGGTCAATTTGTTCGCTGGTAAACCGAGCGCTCGGTTCCAAAATATCAAAACGCATCGCCCCGATAATCGAACCACTAATCACCAGCGGCACAATCAAGGTCGTCTGTACGTCATCCTTGCGACGCATGATTTCACGGGCAGCGCGAGTAATCGGAGTATCGGCCTGCACATTTTCAATCACCTGCGGTAGCAGAGCCTCACGGATACGCTGCATCAGGGCGTTATCCCCCATTGTGAAAACCAGCGAGGGTTCTTCGTCGCCACGCGGGTGTTCAATCAACACCTTACAAATGCCAGTTTCCTGATCCACCTTGATTGCAGCGGCTTCAGGCACATTCAGGGCAATGGCGGTCTCACGCAGGGTGATTTCAAAGACGTTTTCAATATCGAGGGATTGCGATAGGGAGACCGACACACGGTTCAGCAGGGCCAAACGCTCGGCCTGACGATTGAGTTCTTCGGCACGATCTTGGGTTTCCGCAAACAACTGGGCATTGCTCAACGCGACTGCCGACTGGTTAGCAAACGTTAGGAGTAGTTGCTCATGCTGGCTGGTGTAGAAACTGGCCTGCTTCTTTTCCAATTGCAGCACACCGATGATTTCACTCTTGGAAATCAGCGGCACACCCAGCCAATTTTTATACACCCGCGCCTCACCATACGGGAATCGAGGATCGCCGCTGGTGGTATCGCCTACATTAATCACGCTACGGTTGGCCGACATATCGCGGAACAGTTCGCTACTGTCAATCTCAACCCACAGGCCAATCAGTTCGCGCGATGAGGCTGTACCGGGGTCATAGAACCCACGCGCCGCCGCAATCTGCAAACGGTCTGGATATTTGGGATCAAGTAGCCATACCACCGCGCCGTCATACGGAATCACATTATCCAACGCATCCAACACGACCTCAACCACTTCGTCGGGTTTGAGCGTGCCCGTCATCTGGCTCGACACGGCGGTCAAGGTCGCTAGTTGTTCGGCTTGGGTGGCAAGGTTGGCTTCCAACACTGCACGCTGCGTAATGTCTTCGACCAAAAGTACGATACCCGTAACACGTTCGCGCTGGCGCAGCGGGTAGGTATAGAAGTTGCGAATGACAAGGCGGCCATCGGAGTCAATATCTTGCAGGTCAAACTGATGATATTCGCGCCCGGTGGTCAGGGCTTCACGCAATGGGTCTTCTAGGAAATCACGGAATTCAGGCCGATAGTCAAACAACTGGCGGCCCACCACATCCGGACTCCAACCATAGTGGCTAATCATGAAGGCATTTGCCAGTTGAATTCGCAGTTCGGCATCCAACACGACAATACCCTGTTGAATGGACTGCACCACCGCTTCGTTAAACGAGGTGCTTTCTTCCAACGAGCCAAACAAGCGCGAGTTTTGGATAGACACAGCCGACAGGTTCGCCATACGTTGAACCAGTGTCATGCTGTCTGAGTCGGTTAATCCAAACGTCCCACCTAACTCACTGCCGAGCCGCAAGACGCCGAGTGTTTTACCACCCGCGATCATCGGCACCATCAACATCATGCGTTCGCCTTCAGCGGCCCAAATCGGCAGGTCTTCATAGGCTTCAAAAGATGAGCCGAGGCTTGTTTCAAAAGTTTGAGAACGGCCCGTAGCAAACACAATACCCAATGCCGTGCCGCTGGTTGGGATGGGATTGTCGGGGAAGATATGGACGCGACCATCCGGTGTCAACTCAACGCGGGTCATTTCAAAGTTGGCGGCATTTTCACCCGCAGGCAAAGCAAGGTGCATACGAGTAAACACCACAAACGGCTTCAACCCACCTGCCAGCGCCCGTACAATTTCGGTCTGGTCAAGTGTAGAAGCCATCGCTTCCATCAATTCATTCAGGCGCTGTTCGGTTTCGGCTTGGCGGGCGGTTTCTTGATACAACCGCGTGTTTTCAATTGCCGCAGATGCTTGCAGCGCGAACAATTCAATGGGTTGCAGGCTGTCTTCGGTGGGGCGCTTGCCATCAATGGGCATCCCCATGCGAATCAGACCGATAATACGCTTCTGGTCTTGTCCATACAACGGAAGGTACAAAACGTCCTGCGGATGCCAGTCGTCCTCACTCACTTCGCGCGGGGTTGGGGGACGCCCTCGGAAAATATTCTTTTGCACCCAAGGATGGTTATAACGCAGATAATAGGCTCGCCCGACCCGCAGATCATGGAATGCAAGGTCGTTAAAGCGTTCGCGCCAAATCTTGCCGGGTAGCAGTTTGCCATACAGATTGCTGGCCTCTTCGGGGTCATAACCCGAATAAATCAGCAGGGAGGGTTCCAGTTTTTCATCACGCAGCGTAATCTGCACCCGCTGCCAACCTGCCGAAACAATACCATCGGCAACGGCTTGCAGGCGGGCGCTCATGTCACTGGCACGTTGGATTTCGCTGGAGACTAGATGCAACTGTGCTAAACGGTCACGTTCGCGGCGGGCCGATTCCGCTTCTTGCTGCACACTTTCGACCAAACGGAAGTTTTCAATAATCGAGCCAACCTGTGCCGCGAATACTTCAAGAGACTCTACTTCTTCAGCATCGGGGCGGAGGCCATCGCGTGGATCGTCCACCGAGATGAAACCGAGCATATTGCCCGTTGAGCCGCGAATGGGCACCAACAATTCATCTTCATTGCGCCACCCGCGTGGGCCAGTCTTCTTGGCAAATTCAGGGTCGGAGCGGATACTTAAATCTTTTTGGTCGGGCAGCCATTCGCTCTTGAGTTCGGCAGGCATGAAATAGGAGTCGCCAATCTTCCAGCGCGGCTGCATCATCCCAGCGATATATTCAACCGGGATAATCGTTTTGTCCTGTTCCTCTTTGGCTATTTCCGTCCCCACTACCGCAATCATGCGATAGGACTGCACTTTGTCGTCCAACACATTCATCGCCACCACACGGAAACCAATGGTTGCGCTAATGGCGCGAGCGACTTCTTGCATTAATTGGGCCAGATCAGCACCTTCACGCAGCAACTGCCCCAGATAGGAAATATGCTGCAATTGCACAGCGCGACGGGTCAACCGTTCATTCAGTTGCAGTTGTTCGCTGTATTGCCGTGCATTCCGTACCGCTAAGGAGGCCGGGCGGCTTAGGCGTGAAAGCAGGACACGGGTTTGGTCGGGCAAGCCAGAGGGTTGGTCACTAAAGACGGAAATAATCCCGGCGACCTCATTCCCCAAGCGGACAGGTTGGGCAATCGCGGAACGGGCGGTGGCGACACCGGCGGCAATCGAAGCCGCTGCAAAATCTTCAATTGTGACAGCGTCCCCCGTTTGCAAGACCTGTTGCTCAATCGGCAAAATCGGGACATCATCGGCCCCGACGGTCTCGACGGTGAACAATTGGGTCAGCCCCATGCGGCTTTCAATTTCCGGTTTATCTGCTGTCATCCATTCGGACGAAGGTTTAAACAGGACAACCGATACCTCTTGGGCAGGGGTGCTGCGCAGCACCTCATTACGGATGACATCTAAGAGGCGATCCAGAATGAGGGTTTCACCGAGTTCGCGGCTAAGGCGTTCAATAGACTCTTGTTCTTCTAAACGTGCCCGTAATTCAGCGTCGGAGGTGGCGGTGAGACGACCACGTTCGACAGCGGCGGCAATTTGTGCCCCAATCGTCAGCAGCAGTTGTTCATCGCTCTCAGTAAATTCACCTGCCAGCCGATTGGCAACGATGATTTCTCCTAATGAACGCTGGTTAATCACCAATGGCACAATCAAGCAGTTTTTCAAATTCAGGCGGTTGGCGATTTGGCGGTAGGGCGTTAAGACTCGTTTATCGCGTACCATATCTTCGGTACGGAAGGGGCGACGTGAGATAACCGGACTATTGGCAAATCCGGCGCTATACGCATCCATCACAATCGAGGAGGCCAGTTTCGTACCAAAAATCGCAGTGGTTTCATAATTCAAATCACCCGTCTGCGTATCCAAGAAACCAACGGCCACCACTTGCACACCAAACAACCGCGCAATCCGACCCAATGACTCTTCCAAAATCTTACTAATGTCGGTTTGGGTCGCTGCGGCTTCACTGATTGTCCGCATCGTGTCGGTTTCAAGCGTTAGGCGTTCCACCTCGCGGAAAAGGCGGGCATTCTCAATTAACACCGCCGCTTGTCCAGACGCAATCATCATCAAACGGGCATCGGAATCGGTGAAATCTTCGCCATTCAGCTTATTCGAAACTTGCAGGAGGCCAATACGCTGTCCACCAATGACCAGCGGGACCATCAGTGTGCGCTCGAAACCGAGCATAGAGGCCAATTGAGCGAAATTCATCGCCCCGGCCCATACCTCCATCTTCAAATCATTGGTAAACCAATAATCCCGTCCGGCATACAGTTGGTCAAAAACCGACCCCAACGCGACGGGCACTTGATAAAACTGGATACCGTCCTCATCAATACCAAAAAACGGCTTTTGGGCGACCAGAATATGTTCTTGTTCATCACCCTGAACCGTATTTTTTTCAAAGAATAACAGGCCGCACATTTCAGCCCGCATCATGCCCGAAATACGCTGAGTCACCTCTTTGAGCAGTTCGCTTTGGTCAGCGACGTTCATAACCTGCGTCATTTGTTGCAGGCCAGCTAACTCCGCGACATAGCGCCGTTCACGCTCATACAAGTTAGCGTTCTCAATAACGATGGTAGCCTGTGCCGCAAAGATGCTCAACAGCCGCATGTCGTCTTCGCTAAAACCGCCGCCATCGCGCTTGTTGGAGACTTGTACAAGGCCGATGCGATTGTTGCCAATGGACAGCGGGACAAGGGCCGCCGAACGGAGGCCAATGACCTCCGCCATATTCCGCATATTCAGCGCCCCAACCAGTTCATTATTGAGCAGGTCGTTGCTAAACCACCACGGCGAATTTTGCCAGATGTTATAACCCGCGCTGTTGGGGGGAGCGGGAATGCGGTAAAGCGAAATCACCGAATCCGGTACGCCAAAGAAGGGTAACTGACTGACCAGCGATTCACTGTCATCTTCAAAGAGGAGCAGGCCGCAGACTTCCACATTCATCAAGTCGGCGATTCGCATACTTAATTGTTCAAATAATTCACGTGGGCTACTCATTTCACCCATCGTTTGAACAATATCTTGCAGACCGGAGAGTTGGGTTAGGCGGCTGGCTTGTTCACCCGACAGGCGGGCATTCTCAATCGCAATTGCCGCTTGACCTGCCACTGATTGGAGCAGGGCAAGGTCTTCATGGTCAAAGGCGTGACGCTGATAGCTGGTTAGTTCGAGTGTGCCAATAAACCGATTGCTAATCAGCAGGGGTAGCCCCGCATAACTCTTGAAAGGAAAGGTTTCGAGTTTGGGACGCACATCCGAACGCACACTCACGTCCCCCAACATCAAGGGTTGGCGATAGCGTGCAATCCAGCCTGTAAAACCCTCATCAATCTCATACAACCCGCCCATTTCATCCAGCAGATTGGCATATACCCGATCCCCAATCCGCCCTACTGGACGGAGGGCATTGAGATTGTTATCCCACAGGGTAATTTCCCCCGCGTCGAATTGGAGGACACGTGAGAGGCTGGTCAGGATAGTATTAAGGGTTTGTCGCAGATCAAGGCCGCCTGAAATGGTTTGGCTAACTTCTTGCACTACCATCAAGGCGCGTTCGGGGTCAAGCAGTTCTTCATCATCGGCAGCTTCACGTGAGGCGTCCCGCAGTACCACCACCATGCGCCGACCCTCTGTGGTTGGGATGGCGTGGGAGGCCGCTTGGATGCGCTTCATCCCCAAACGGAATGAGGCCCGACCTTCATCGGCGAACAAATCTTGGAATACATCTGAGGGTTCGACCCGCGATGAAAGCGAGGTTAGGTTGGGGTCGCCTCCATTTAAGCCAAACAAACTGCGGGCATTTTGGTTGATATACACCAAATGCCCACGTCCCTCAGCTACAATCACCCCATCATTATTGTCTAGCAAATTGACAGGGAGGATTGGTTTTTCTTCGACCTGCGGTTCATAACGGCGGCTGCGGAGAAGTTGATAGGTAAACCCCCATAGCCACAGTATAAAGGCAAGGCCAATTATGACAAAAAATATCTCAACCAACATGGCCTTCCACCCTCACGGCCTGCGCTACTCTGAAATGATTACCAAGAGGTTTCAATTTCCTCAAAGGTGTCGTTATCACCTCGGCGGCGATCTTCGGCGGCCCGTTCCGTAATTTCACGAATATCGGCAAATTGATTTTTAGCGTTAGAGACTGACCCCACCGCCAATTTCATCAAGGATACTTCTTTGCCTTCTTTTAACATATGTCCACGCTCACGATCAATAAAGGAATAGTGCTGCTGCACCTCTTCATTAAAGCGTTCGCTCAACTTGCTCTCAAACGTCTCGGCGCGATCTGAATAGGTAATGATGACAAAATTATCGCTACCGGGATGTCCCAAAAAGTCATTCGGCGTGCCAAAGTTATCCACGATTTCGCCCATTAACAGAGCCATAAATCGCATGACCTCAGTGCCTGCTACAAATCCATAGACTTCCTTAAAATCATCAAAGTTTAAAACCTTGCAATCCAGATACGTCCATGTGCCGCTGGAACGCATCAATTCACGGAGCCGATCTTCGATAATTGCACTGCTGGGGAGGCCGCTATTGGGATCAGTGTAATTTTCGCGTTCGGCCCGGTCAATCTGGTTCTTGACCCGCAGTTTCAATTCTTCAATGTCAAACGGCTTGGTGATATAATCGTCCGCGCCCAATTCCAACCCGGCAATTTTGTCCGAGCGCTCATCCTTTTGGGTGAGGAAGATAATCGGAATATGGCTGGTGCGGGTGGTTTGACGTAATTCGCGGCACACATCATACCCATTCATGTCGGGCAGCATAATATCCAGCACAATCAACTGGGGAAGCTGTTTGCGCGTCAAGGCCAGCGCGTCTCCACCTCGCGGAGCCACCTGTACATCATAGCCTTGCCCACTAAAATAAATCCGGAGCATATTGGAGATGTCAAAATCGTCTTCGACAACAAGAATGCGGCCTTTGCTCATAAAATCAATTTAGCGCAGGTGACGTTCGCCCCGATTGCGGCGACGGTGCGATGCGCCGTCCTCCTCTCTTACTATTTATTGGATAAATGAAGCGTGCCTATAGAAGTTAATCATATCATGAAGCCTGAATGCTTACCAACTACCGCGCCTCAACTTTTCCCTAATGGTTTTATATCCATTCCGTAGGATAACTCATGGCACAAGGATGGCCTGTTCTCGATAGGGCGTCCATGTACGGCGATTGTGTTGCGCTTTCTCACGCACGCGATCAATTTGTTCCGGCGTCACGGCTTTTTCAAAGCTACGAAAACCGCTGAGTTTGAAGCCATGCCGCGCACAAATATCCCCGATTTCAAGCGCTTGGTCAATTGAGATATATTTCCCCACGCTGTAATCTTCATAGCGCCCCTCAAGCGCCAGCGCCATTGTCTCCGCCATGCACGCAAAGGCCTTGCCGGGGGGGAAGCCAAAATCAAACCCAAAATCCACTGGGCCGGGGACTTCGACCATTCCACCCTCAATCACCAGTACATCATCGCGCTGTTGATGCACCCGCCAACTGACATCACGCGGACGGGCCACGTCACACACTACTGCGCCGGGTTTGATATGTTCCGGCTCAATGATGGCATGGGTAGCACTGGTCACAGTCAGAATCACATCAGAATTATAAATCGCCTCAATGTCGGTACTATAGCGCACTTTGGCCTTTTTACCGCGACAGCGTTCATACACATCCTTCAAGGCTTCTTCGCGGCGGCCTATCAAAATCAATTCCGCCACATCCCCCGCCAAGATTTCCGCACAGGTACTGCCAATTGTGCCCGTTGCTCCGACGACGGCGGCACGAGACTGCTCAAGGGGGATGTCCATGACACGGGCGGCTTCACGCACGGCCTCGACTGCGATGTAAACCGTATAGCTGTCCCCATTGGTGACGGGGATGTCTAACCGCTTGGCAATTTCCGCCCCCGCATCACCAACCACCGAGGTATACGCCCCCAAACCAAGCACCTTCGCGCCAAGTTCCTCGGCCATATGCCCACACGCGACAATCTTGCGATAGACCTTCTCGACGGGCAGGCGCATCATTGTCGGCGGGGTAAAGGGACAGGCAATAAACCAGCCCGTCGCCTCTTTGCCATTATCTTGTGATACCACCCCATGAATCTCGCTGATGTAGACGGGTGGAAAAAATTGCGAGAAAAAGTTGATCTGCCCCTCTGTCAAAATCTTGCCGAGAATGGGGTATTTACGCGACACATCTTTTTTGATGGTGATGGGATGAATGATGAAACAAAAGGTGTCGTCGGTCATTTATGAATTCCCTCTGAAATTTGCCCATTCAAGACGAATTACGTCCATTCTTCCAACAACTGCTGCTCATCCGCCAGTTCCCCACGCCGATACAGCCGTCTTTGCTGCTTGGCGGCTTCGGGATTCAATCGGTGATGATCACTTTGTTCATACGTGATGTTTTTCATAATCACACGGCGATCCGGGGAGGCAATCAACACCGAGTCGGATTCAATCGTGCGGGCCGGATAAACCACCATACCCGCCCCAATCCGGCAGTTATGCCCAATACACCCCCCAATCACAGGCTGTCGAATATCTTCCAACTCGCCCTCAAAATTGAGCGCCTTGATGGGGGTGGGGATAAGATTAAAATCGGTAAAGGTCGTACCCGCCCCAACAAAGCTGTTGCGGCCTACCACGCACATTTGCAAACAGGTATTCTGCGCGACGATGGTATTATCCATGAGTGTGGTCATAAACAGGGCAGCCCGGAAGGGTAAAAAGCAGTTATGCCCCACCACGCTTAACATCAATTGACAGCCCTGTGCAATATTGACGTTATCGCCAATGACACAGTTGTCCAAGACCACCCCCGGCCCAATCGCGCAGTTTTTGCCGATGCTGGTTGGCCCCAAAATCACCGCCGAGGGATGGATTTCCGTACCCGCCCCGACCTTGACCACCCGCGAACTGGACAGCATTTGTTTCTGTTCCATCACGGCCTGCATCAACAAGCGCATGGCAAAAATATTGTGCTTGGCAACATATTCTTCAAAACGGCTACCTTGCGAAAACGTCCCCAATGGGATGGTGGCATTCCATAGGTGTACCCAACTTTCAATGACGATACAGGTGCGCTCCGAAAGCCAATGCGTCAAATCTTGTTCACGCAACTGGGTGGCGTTGTCGGGGTCAATCTTGATATTCGCCATGCTGTCGGGGATGTTGTAGTAGCCCTTTTCAATCGCCCCGGATGGCACGGCAATGGGTACCCATTCGTCTGGATTCGCCCAGCCTTTGGGGAAATACCACATATCAATCGGGCAGTAGGGCGGGCCTTCCATCGGATACATCCGCTGTAAACTGCTAAGGGGCAAGGTATACTTGGCCCACGCCGGATCATCAAGCGGCAGCACCGCCTGACAGGGCTTGCCCAGTTTCCGCGCCACCTTCAGAAAATAATCCAAAAATTCTTGATCAAAATAGATATTATCTCGATAAACAAAAATCTCATCATTCGGGTTGGCGTCTAGGCGGGGTTTTTGGAGCGCTTGCAACAAATCATTGATATGATGCAGATCTTCTTCGACGGCAGACGACCCCAATACGCGGGCCATCACTTCTTTTTGGTGAATTTTTAGCTGCGTCGGAGTCCCAAAAAAATTAGGCATAATATTGGAACTGACCACTGATAAATTACGGGCCGGTTCATTAAAGGGCGTCAGCAGGCGATTATCTACAATCACGAAGTTACGCATGTTGTTGTTTTCCAACCCATGGGGATAAAGTCGTATACTTAAGTTTGATTATAGCGCAAGCTAGGGTTGGATTTAGAATAGAAGTTGTCAGAATCCGATTCTTAATGCTTATCTTATTGGCAGGCTAGAATTCTCCATGCAAACAACACTCCCATTAAATCTTGCCTATTTACAGGCTCACCTCATTCGGATTGACCTGCTGCTGCGTTTCGCCGTTGAACGGGCACAGGCCGCCGGATTCGACCCCAACAATGAATTTCAGGGATTATATATTTCAGATGAAGAAATGCAGCGACATCTGGGGCTTGCACCGGGGGCTGGGCTATGGGACAGCATTACCCCGCCGCCAGAATCAAGTGCGGTATTGCAGCAGCAGTACAGTCGAGCGGTGGATCGCATCACCGCCCTTGAACTCGATGCCAAGAAAACCAATACTCCGCTGCGCCTGCTTCATCTCATTGAGGCGTTGGAACTGAGCGAAGAAGAATTTGATATTTTTTTGGTATGCCTTGCCCCCGCCATTGACCGTCGTTATGAGCGCATCTATGGTTATCTACAGGATGACGTCACCAAACGCCAACCGACGGTCAACGTCGTGATTAATTTATTGGGTGGCAATTGGGAACAGCGCACACGGCTACTGGGTTATCTCACCGACACCTCTACGTTAATCCGCTATGCTGTTGTGATTCCGTTCACCGAATCGGGTGGACAGCACATGCCTTTTATCAACTATTTTCTCAAAGTGGATACTCGCCTTGCCCAATATGTACAGGGCTTGGATACCATTCCAGCCCAATGGCAAAATGTTATCCGCCCCGTCACCGACCAAGCGACGGATTTGGAATCGCTGGTACTTAAAGAGGATTTTCGGCAAGCCCTTCGGAATGCCAATCGCCAAGAAGCCCCCATTTTTCATTTTTATGGCAGCTATGGCAGCGGCAAACGCGCGGTAGCCAATGCACTGGCGTCGGAACAGGGGCGCTCGTTGATTGAAATTGATTTGCAGGCATTGAAGCAATTGCAACAAGATTCCCCCAGCGTTTCCGCGGCCCAAGTCTTTCGTTTTGGCGTCCGGGAGGGGTTGTTGCGTGATGCAGCCTTGCTCATTTCCCGCTGGGAAGTGATGTTAGATACCAATCAAGACCCACCGCGCTGGATGTGGGAGGAAATTTTGCGTTATTCCCATGCCGTCATCCTCAGTGGACGGGAAACATGGGAGCCGCGTGGGGTGGCCCGTCAGCGTTCTGTATTGCGACTGGAAATGGGCGTGCCTGAATATGATGAACGTGTCCAGCAGTGGCGGCAGTATCTCAATGGTAGCACCCTCGATATTGATGAACTCGCTTATAAGTTCAAGCTGACAGGCGGTCAAATCCGAGACGCTGTTTCGATGGCCTACGACATGGCGGCATGGCGCGGGGATGATCAGCCGACGCTAGATGATTTATATACCGCCAGTCGTGAACAAAATAATCGCAAGCTGACCGACCTCGCCGTCAAAATCCAGCCGCGTTACGCATGGGAGCATATTGTCTTGCCCCAAGACCGCGTGCAGCAGCTACAAGAAATATGCAACCAACTGCGTTATGCGGTACAGGTCTATGAAAAATGGGGTTTTGGCGGACGTGTCGCCAATTCACGTGGGCTTTCGGCCTTGTTTGCAGGCCAGAGTGGTACAGGCAAAACGATGGCGGCTGAAATCATCGCCAAAGAACTCGGCCTTGAACTCTACAAAATTGACCTTGCCAGCGTCGTCAGTAAATATATTGGCGAAACGGAGAAAAATCTGTCTCGGTTGTTTGAAGCCGCTGAACACAGTGGGGCGATTCTGTTTTTTGACGAAGCCGATGCCCTCTTTGGCAAACGTTCGGAGGTCAAAGACAGCCATGACCGCTATGCCAATATCGAAATCGGCTATCTCTTGCAGCGCATGGAAAGTTATGACGGTATTGCGATTTTGGCGACCAACCTGCGTCAAAATTTGGACGAAGCCTTTACCCGCCGTCTCGATTTCTTGGTGGATTTTCCCTTCCCCGAAGAAGAAGACCGCCTGAAAATTTGGCAAATCAGCTTTCCCACTGGAGCACCCATCGGCAAGGATGTAGACCTCGGCTTTGTGGCACGGCGTTATCGTATGGCAGGTGGCAATATTCGTAATGCGGCCATTGCGTCGGCGTTTTTGGCGGCATCCGAAGATTCAACTTATATCCGCATGTCGCACGTCACCCACGCCATCCGCCGTGAACACCAAAAAATGGGCAAACTGCTGAACGAGGAGGCAGAATTTTAAGCCTATTGGTCTATTGCCAACGGGCGCGTGATTCAAGCAGGATGTCAATCAACTCCTGCCGCGTGGTGACATCGCGCATGATATTCAGAAAATCTCCTAGTGTGGGGGCGAGTTCGGCAATTTCATGAATGGCCGGGCCAATTGGGTCGCCGGGATAAGCCGGGTCGGTGACATCCACCGTTGTCCCCACCGATGCCCCTCCGCCTTGACCGGGGTCAGCTTGATACCCCCCATTAAATGCGAACCATGCCTGATTCAACACCCGCATCCCCAACCATTGGCGGCGGGTTTCCATATAGGCTTCAGCCGCCTCTACCCGACCTAGCGCCAAAAGATAATCGGCGGTGATGCGGGTGCGATTGATGATCGTGCCGCGTGTCGTCGGGCGAGGGCCATCGGGGTCACGAAGGGGTTCATCAGCCGTCGGGGTTATCGGCGTCTGGACAGTGGGGGATTGAAAATCAGCAAGGGTGGGGTAATCAGGAATCCAGATTTGCCCATCCGCCACCTCTTGCCCATAAAACCGATCCAGCACCAGCAGGGCCATTGCATTCCCAAACACCGTCGCGGTGGTCTCATTGATAATGCGAGTTTCTGGCAGGCCCAAATATTCCATCCCCAACGGAAACATAAACAAATAGTGATGCGACCATTCGTGCGCCACGATTTCAAAAACATAGGCTGCATAGCGGGATTCAATGACCATCGCAGGCCAAATGCCCACCCCACCTGTCCCTGTGACATATGCTGCATCGTCGGGGGAAACCGTTTCGACCTCTTGCTCCAATTGCGCAGCCTCATCCACATCAAGCGGGCGCAGCGAAATGGCGAAATCTTGGCGAATGACCTCGCGCGGCGACACCACCAACACATCCGGCGTCTCGACAAATTGGAAGGATACTGGCGGCACAATCTGGCCCATGACGCCAAAGCCCTGTTCCGCCAGTACCGTACTCACTTGACTCTCAATCATCGGCTCGACTATCGGCTGCAATTCGGCGCGACGTTTTTCTAAATCGGCAATCTGACGACGCAACACATCGGCATTAGCGGCGGATGGGGTAGTGTAAGTCGCTTCTAGCTGGCCCTCCAAATCCAATAGCTGCCCGACCAACTCAATATATTCCAGAATGGCCTCTTTACGATTTGCATCCGGCACATACGATTGATAGCCCCACATGGATTGGCGGGCTTTACTCCACAACGCCTCGACCTCCCAAGCAATGTAGTTAAATTCATAGGGGTGGGCGGCGGCATGAATACGACCTCCCCGGCTGTGATCCGGCAATCCATCTTTGATGGTGAAGGCCAAGACAATAATCAGCAGGGCAGCACGGAGATAGATTTTGAGTTTGTAGCGGATAACAACCATGATACCTATGCCTTATAGTGGCCCCCGTTTGACCGCCTACTTTTTAGCCTAGATTCAGCACGGTGGCTTTAGCCCCGTGTCCGAATGGTTCAAACAAATTGAGGATCGCGGTATATGATAACCGTTGACTACTATAACCCAATTTAGGCCCAGACCTCAGAACACAAACCTTTTCAAACAACGGCCATTTCCTTACCAGTGAATATGACCATCACCCATAAATCCGTAACTGTAGTTACGGATTCAAACTCGGCGCATATAAGTAGCAGTAATAGAATTTATGTTCTACTGCTAAATCGCTTCGACAATTGGGCTATTCCACCGCAAAACACCATCTAAATTCGTTGACACCATGCGCCAAAGTGTGTTATCGTGAATATGCGACATAATTATGTTGCCACGCGCCTGTTATCACGGGGTAAATGTCTGATACCTCGCCATCAACTTGTTGCGGTCAACAAGTGTCCTAACCACCGTTTTTCATTCATATCTAGATCGTTCAAATAAGTTTATCTAAGGAGGACGCGCACGCGGCTGCTGCGAATGGCGGCAGAACCATGCGCCTAGTGGCTATGTGGTTATCGTATACCAAGTAAGGAGCCTCTCAGTTGGATATTGCAACTCTGCCCATTGAAGTTCAGGAAACTGCCTCCGAAGCGGTTTCACCCGCGATTGCTCAACCCACTAATCCCGTTCCCGCCCCTACTCAAAACGAAAAAATAGTAACTGGACGAGTAATACGTTCGCAAAGTGGCTTTTTTACCGTCGAAACATCTGCCGGACTTGTCACCTGCCAGATCAGCGGCAAAGTCAAAATTGGCGCACAACGGGCCAAACAGCGTCAAGGTGCATCCCGCAGCGATCTGGTGGCATTGAACGACACCGTAACCCTTGAACTAGACACCGCCGACAAGGGCACGATTATTAAAGTTGCCGAACGCCAGCATGTGTTGTCCCGTGTATCGCGCGAATCTACCGCCGGCACGTCCGCCGAGAGCGAACAGATTATTATTGCGAATACCGACCAAGCGATTTTTGTGTTTTCCGCCGCCAACCCATCTCCCAACCCACGCTCGATTGACCGCTTTTTGGTGTGTGCCGAAAAAGCCGAAATCCCCTCCATTGTGATCTGTATCAACAAAATTGACCTTGTACAGCGCGAAGAAATTGACGTCATGTTCGAGGACTATCGCAAAATCGGCTATCAAGTCCTCTTGGTCAGCGCACTCACAGGCGAGGGATTAGACGGGCTGAAAACCCTACTGAGCGGCGACCCCAACCGAGTATCGGTCTTTACCGGGCCGTCAGGTGTGGGCAAAAGCAGTTTGCTGAACGCTATGCAGGAGGGGCTAAAACTCGAAACCAACGATGTGAGCCAAGCCACCACCAAAGGCCGTCATACCACCCGCTTTAGCCAGTTGATTAAAATGAACGACGGTGGCTATGTCGCCGATACCCCCGGACTCCGCACGATGGTTCCATGGGACGTGGAACCAGATGAGTTAGACAGTTATTTCATCGAAATGCGGCCCTATGTCGAAACCTGCAAGTTTGCCGACTGCTCCCATCGGCATGAACCCGGTTGTGCCATACGTGGGGCGGTTGAAGCGGAGCTTATCAGCGAAGAACGCTACGACAGCTATCTGCGCCTGCGGGATGAACTCGAAGAACAGTATATCTACTAAAAATTCGAGGGCAGGTCACTGTGGTCTGCCCCCAAATCCCTTCTTCTATGACCGACCCGTTACAGGCAAAGCCGCTCCCGTAACATCCCGTGCTGCTTCGGAAGCCAAAAACGCGATGACCCCTGCCATCGAATCGGCTGTCACCCATTTACTGAAATCAGCATTCGGCATCGAGGCACGGTTGGCGGGGGTGTCAATCGTGCTTGGATAAATAGCATTGACTGTAATTCGAGCGTCCTTCAATTCAACCGACATGCTTTCCGTCAGGCGAAAAACAGCGGATTTCGCCACACTATAGGCGGCTGAATTCTTGCCCCCCTTAAGGCCACCTGTCGCGCCGATATTGATGATCCGTCCACCTTCCCCATGTTGCAACATTTGAGGGATGACCGCGCCGCTCATCAAAAACACCGACTTGGCATTCGAATTCACCATTGAATCCCATGTTTCCTCATCGGTCTCATGGACAGGTTTGCCCGCGCTGTAGCCTCCCGCAATGTTGACCAAAATGTGGAGCTTGCCAAAATGGGCCGTAATTTTTTCGATAGCCTCCACAACTTTGGCCTTGTCCGAAATTTCGACCCCGCCCACTAGCAAACATTTTGTCGGATCAACCGGGCCTAATTTGGCTTCCAATCGTCCCTGATCGCGGTCAACCAGCGCCAGCAAAACCCCTTCGGCTTGAAATCGTTGAATGACGGCCTCGGCGAGTGCGCCTGCCGCCCCGGTGATGATTGCGACTTTGCCTTGTAAATCGGGATAAGTGGTCATCCGTGCGCCTTTCATGCTCCACAACGGTTCAATGATGGGATGAAGACGAATCCTCATCCCATTTCCTGATTAGTCTTTGGGGAGCCTACAATGTTTCACTTGAGTGGCGTCAGTGCCAATTGAATTTCAGTTTCCCATGTCTCGCCGGGGGCTAGATTGAGCACCCACCATGGAAGGGACACCATGCCCTGATGAACCCGTTCAAAACCGCCTTCGGACAGGGTAATTGGAGCCAGCGGGAAGCGCCACAGGGTAGCCGAACGGCTCAACGAAAATTCGAGGGCTACTTTACGCAGCTTGGTCGAGGCGCGATACCGACTCACACCCCCAACCTCACCTGTTGAGCCTAGCCCGTAGCTGTTGCCATTGACTTCTAGCACACAGTATTCACGGTTATCGCCCCCATCAAGCCCAAAGGCCAATTCGACTCCAAAACGGGTCGCCAGTGCCACATCGCCCTTATTGGTAATGTGATAGACCGCCACGATGGTTTCATCTTCAAGGCGGATGGTCTTGGCGACTTGCACAGCTAATCGAATATCGCGCACCCACACATACCCATCGCGTACCAGCCGCAACGCAGGACTAGGGTCAGCAGTTTGGATTTCGACTTGATACTGCTGGTCAACAAAATCGCCCTGTTCGGGATATTGACCGGCTTCAAAATTTTGCAGGGTGGTTTGTTCGCCGGGGAAGTGGTCAACAAACATGCCGCGCCGATGCCAGTCCACATAGATATATTTTTCGAGACCCTTTTCTTTGGCCCGCACGGGTTCCCCTTCAAACTTATTACGGTCATCACCGGGGGTCATAAGCATATGGGTGTCGGCGGCTTCTTGAATTTGGATATGATAACCTTCGGGGTGGCGGGACATAATATTGAGCAGGTTATATTTGGCGGGACGATAGTCCAATTCAGTTAGGATACCACCCTGTGCTGGCTCAACGACGACCTGTAATGGCCCATTGGAAGCAATCACCTCGGTAAAGCCATCAGAGTTAAAATCGCTTTCCTGTACCGACGCCGTCTTGCCATCTTCCAATAACAACTCGGCTTCAATGATATTGCTGTAATTGGCAGACCGGATATGGAACAGATAGACCCCACCAAACACCCCATGCCAATAGGCACAGTTACATTGGGAAGCCCACAGCGCATTTAAGGCTTTTTCGCGGGTAGGGCTTGGGGGTAGGGCATGAATCCGCTGGCTGAGGGCTAGGCCACGTTTCTGCATGTGGTTAATTTCGGGGTACTTCACCAAGAAGTTGCGCCAAAAGCTACCACGCAAAAATTTCAACACCCGCCCGGTTTCGTTACGCTTCTCCTGATCCCACTCAGGAATAATCTCTAGTTCTTGCTGATATTGTTCGCGCAGGTCACGTAGTTCCCATGACGCAGGCGATGGCAGCGCCCATTCACCCATTTCCATATAGGAGGCGGTGGGCAGATAGGCCCGACCGCGCGGACGGAATTGGGCCATATAGTCTTTGGGGTGAATCAACTGTACCCATTCGGCGTTTTGTTCGAGTGCGGTGAAAAATTCATCCAACCAGCCCTCTACCCAGATGCTGTTATACGTTTCGGGCCAATAGCCGAATTTTTCGCCATCATCCGCCATGACTGCCCACGCTGGAGGCTTGCCGGGGGAATTGCGCTGATCGGCTTGCTCTTGCAACCAGCTAATCACATCATCCACTGGTTTCCACGGAACCAAGTAACGCAGTTGGCGATGGGAAGGCACAAGGTTAATGGTTTGGCCTTGCTCCTCCGACACAAAATAGCCAAAAAGGTCTTCCGCCGGAAAACCTGCCGCTTGGAAATGGGAATCATCTAGGATGGTGTAGTGGATGCCTGCTTCTTGGAGAGGCTTGGGGAAATGCGGCTCCCAGATGCGTTCGGCCAGCCACATGCCAGCAGGCGTAGTTCCAAAGAGTTGCTCAACCGCTTGATTGAGCTTTTGAATCTGACCTAGCTTATCGGCGTCCTGCAACATTGCCAATATCGGCTCATAATAAGCACCCGTCATGATTTCAAGTTGACCGCGTTGGACTTGGGAGGCTACCTGCTCTAAATAGGCGGGTTGATTTGCCATCAACCAATCGAGCAACGGGCCAGTGAAGTGCATCACCGCCAAAATGGTCGGGTGACGGTCAAGGCAGTCCGTCAGGGGTTTATAGGCTTTTTCATAGGCATCATGAAAAATATAATCAAAATTTCCAACAGGCTGATGGTTGTGGAACACCAGTGAAAGATGGATTTTGGACATCGCCAACTCCGACTTTTGTATTTGACTTGTACAGAATACTACAACTGCTAAAAAGAATTTAAATACATTTTCCCAAAAGCGCACCGTTCTGGAATCAACGGTGTTATCATTATTGTGCCAGCTTATCGCACGATAATAACCCAGTCCATGAGGCATGGCGACCTATGAGTTTCCAAGAAGTTTTAACCATCGCAATTACCAGCTATCTAATCGGCTCGTTCCCGACTGCCTATGTTATTGGTCGGCTGCACGGGATTAACATTTTTGAGGTCGGCAGCGGCAACATGGGTGCCAATAATACCGCCCGTGCGCTTGGCTTCCAATGGGGTTTGCTGGTTTGGCTGCTTGACGGCTTTAAAGGCATCGGGGCACTGCTGTTGGCCCGTGAGATTGCCGCGCATCATGCCCATGATTATTCTTCCGCAGCCATGATTATCGCGGCGATTGCCGTCGTAGTCGGTCATAATTGGTCAATCTTCGCCTCACTCATTACGGGACGGATTCGTGGGGGCAAGGGCGCTGCAACGGCTACCGGAACATGGGTGCTGTTAGTCCCGCCGCTGATTATTGCCATTTGCCTGATGCTGTGGGCCACCATTGTATTTGTGACCCGCTACGTTTCGCTGGGCGTACTTGCCAGCGTTGCTTTTGTTTCAGCCGTGATGATTGGCATGGTCATCCTTAAAGAAGCCGACCCTGTATATGTGGGGTACATCGCGGTTACAGCCATGATTTTCTATCGCCACCGTGAGAATATTAAGGCGCTGCTGACAGGCAAAGAACGCCGCTTGGGTGACCGCGCTTCCTAAAATAGACACGCTTTAGAAATGGGGTATACTTCCACTTGGGGTATGCCCCATTTTTGTTTAGCGGTCAAATTGAACAAGGGCACGTCCGGTGCGGCTCATCTTAACCCACAATAACGCCGATTTTGATGCAATCGCCTCACTGCTGGCAATGACCAAACTTGACCCACAAGCAACAGCCGTCCTACCAAGTCGGGTCAATCGCAATGTGCGCAATTTCCTCACCCTCTACGCCAGCCTCTTGCCTGCCATCCACGAAGAGGACTTGACACGCCATCCCAAAATTGAACGGGCCTATGTGGTAGATACTCAGACGATTGCCAATATGCGTGGCATTCGGCCCAAAACACCCGTCCACGTCATTGACCATCATGCCCCTAACCCTGACCGTCCCAGCCATTATGAGTTCGAAGGTGAGACGCTTGGGGCCAATACTACCTTACTCGTCGAAAAAATTCGTCGTCACAACGTACAAATCAATTCTCTTGAAGCCACCCTGCTGATGTTGGGGATTCACGAGGACACGGGATCGCTAACCTACAGCCGAACGACGGTGCGTGATATTCAGGCGGTGGCATGGCTGTTGGAGCAAGGGGCACAGCTTGATCTGGTACGCGATTTTTTGCGCCACCCCCTGCAAGACGACCAACTCGAACTTTATGACCAACTGCGCGACTCGGCAGAAACCGTTGAAATCATGGGCCATTGGATTTTGATTGCAACAGCGCAGGCCGCCGAACAAATTGCTGAGATTTCATCGCTGGCCCCCAAACTGAGCGACCTATTTGACCCCGATGCGATGTTTTTGCTGGTACAGATGGGGCAAAATGCCCAACTGGTAGCCCGCAGCACCACCCCCGAAATTGATGTTTCCGTAATCGCCGATCAATTAGGCGGGGGAGGCCATGATCGCGCCGCTGCTGCACTCATACGGGATAGTGACATTAGCAGTATCAAAGCCCAGATTGAAAATCTGCTGCCCCAGATTGTCAAACCCGGCGTGCGTGTCGCAGAGTTGATGTCAGCAGGGCGGGTACAAACACTTTCCGCCAAGACACCGATTAAAGAAGCCGCACTCCTGATGCAGCGTTCTGGACATGAAGGCTATCCGGTACTCGACGGAAAAGCATTGGTGGGCCTATTGACTCGCCGCGCAGTAGATCGGGCCATGAATCATCAGATGGGTCAGCAGCCCATTGCAGCCATCATGGAAGCGGGACAGGTCTATGTGCAGCCGAACGATGGATTAGAGGCACTGCGCCAAAAAATGATGGATTCCGGTTGGGGGCAGATGCCCGTTCTAAACGAAGATGGCAAGATTATCGGGATTGTAACCCGTACTGACCTTATCCGGCGCTGGACGGAACCACCCCCTTATGCCAATCAACCTACCTTGATATACCAAAAATTGGCACAGGTTCTGCCCAACGATGTATGGCAGTTGATTTTGACCATCGCCCAAGAAGCTCAAGCGGCTCATATGGGGCTATATCTGGTGGGCGGTTTTGTGCGTGATCTGCTGCTGGATGTGCCCAATCTGGATATTGATTTTGTGGTCGAAGGGGATGTACCGCGTTTGGTAGAAAGCCTCTGTGAAAAATATGGGGGAATTGTTCATTTTCATACCCAATTTGGCACGGCAAAATGGGTGTTAGATGCCACCCAACTTAATTTAGCCAATGGGCCGGATTTTATAGATTTTGCGACAGCCCGCGCTGAATTTTATGAAGAACCCACCGCGCTCCCCACCGTGCGCCAAAGTTCGATAAAACAAGACCTGCATCGGCGGGATTTCACCATCAACACAATGGCGATCCGGCTGGCCCCCGAACCAATGGGCGAGTTGTTGGATTATTACAACGGACAACGCGATTTGCACGACGGCCTAATCCGCGTACTGCATAGTTTGAGTTTTGTGGACGACCCGACGCGCATGGTACGAGCCATCCGGTTTGAGCAGCGGTTTGGCTTCAAAATTGAGCCGCGTACCGAACATTTATTGCATGATGCCCTGCCATTTTTGGATCGGGTATCGGGCGAACGGGTGCGGCATGAATTGAATCTCATCATGGCCGAGCAGCAGCCAATACGAGGACTCCGTCGGATGGATGAATTGGGCCTATTGCGCCAAATCCATCCCGAATTACGTTTGGATGACTGGTCGGAAGGGGCGATTCGGGCGCTGCTGTACGCGAAGGAATTTCAACCATTCAACATATCACCCGCTTTTGATGACTGGCGGGTGGCTATGTTCGCTATTTTGGTGGTGCGGTTTGCCGAAGACGAGTTACGTCAAGTGGGACAGCGCTTGATGATTTCCAAGACGAACGTTGACCACCTCAATGCCGTATGCAAAGGCTATCAGGCAGTGCTGCAATTTACTCCTGAGACGCCGCGCAGTTCAGTGGTTTATGCGTTGGAATCGTTAGGGGAAGTGAGTTGGCTAGTCAATTGGGCCGCCGCCCCATTTGCCTTTCTGCGGCAGAAAATTGTACATTTTGTCATGGAATGGCGTCACATTCATCCTACCATCAATGGCAATGACCTCCTTACACTAGGATTAAAGCGCGGGCCAATCATTGGTCAGCTTTTACGCGAAGTTCGGCGGGCATGGCTGGATGGTGAAATACAATCAGCCGAAGAAGAGGCGGCCTTCCTAGCAAGTCTGTTGACTGAAGTGGAATAATTATGGACATCACTGTTGTCGCTTCAATGCACCTCGAACTCGATTTACAACTGCGATTAGCCATTCCCGAAGATTTGCCAAAATTGGAATGGTATGGTCAATATACCCATTTTCGGCGCATGTTCCGGCTGACCTATGAAGACCAATGTCTGGGCAAACGTCTCATGCTGATCGCGGATTTAGGCGGGTTCCCGGTGGGGCATGTGTTTATTTTGCCCGGACAGTCAACCCCCTATAAACGTAATCGTTATCACACCAAAGAAGATGAACCCGTGCGGCGGGGGTATCTTTATGCACTGCGAGTCATGGAACACCTCCATAATCGAGGCATCGGCACACGGTTGTTGCAAGAAGCCGAGCGATTGCTGGTGCAGCACGACAACCAATGGTCAACTATCTCGGTTGCTAAAACCAATGTGGGGGCGCGGCGATTGTACGAACGCCATGACTATAGCGTGTATGCGGATGACCCCGGTACATGGCAGTATGTAAACCATCTTGGTGAAATTGTACAAGTCAATGAGCCGTGCTGGATGCTTGAAAAATATTTAGGATTGGTATAATATGTTGTCCGGCGTCAATTGAATGACAATTCAATTATTAGAATTTGGTTTGTTACTTAGACCAAATTTTGGAAGGGATTTTGGAGTTTTATGTCTGCAACAAAAACTGATATGCTGCGCGTCGTTCGCTGGCACGGCAGCCAACATCCAACGCTTGCCTTGATGACCCATCACCTTGAGCAAGATGGATTACGACCCTTTAAATGGTCGAATAATGCCAATTATCGGTATGGGGTTCGCAGTCACGGACATGCCAAATCGCTCTATTGTGTGGAGGGCAGCATGGAAATATTCCTGCCCGATACCCGTCAGCGGGTTGTACTGAAAAAAGGGGACCGCATTGACATTGCAGCCGGGGCACGTCACAGCATAACCGTTGGCCCTCAAGGCGTCATGTGCGTCGAAGGCACGCCCGCCGTCCGCCGCTAAAATTCCGCTCAATCACCCTTTGAAACATGAACCTCTGCTCCGCGCAGGGGTTTTTCATTTTCTGCCACATTTGCCGCTTGAGTAATACCGATTTCTATCCATCTCATGACATGGTTCTAATTTTGGTAAGAACTCTATAAATTTTTGCCGCGAATGGGCATGGCTTGTGATACAATACTTTTAATCGGGCGCACAATTTTGTGGGATGCGCCAGTGGAGTTTTCGCTGAGAACCGCTTATGCAGCTTTTTTGGACCACCCAAAACGACACAAATTTGTGACTGACGTTCGCCCCTTTGCCCCAATCCCAATGGACCTCGCTCTCGTGCGTCGTCTGGCGTCACGCCAACTATTGACCGACACGACCATTGCACTTACCCGAGGGATTAATCCTTTGGAATCGGCGCTGCTTGCGATGGTGCCAATGGCGGATCTCGGTTTCCCAACATTGGTCATGCGTGACGGCGACGATGGATTGATCGGGCAGATTCGGCATCGGGCCGGGGAACGATCCGCGCATATCGCTTGCCTTGCTCCCATTCCACAAGACAATCTCGATTATGTGGCATGGTTGCAGTTAATTGACGGGCTAGTTCATACAGCAGGGCGGCGGGGTGCGTGGACGATTACAGCGGAGGTGCTAGAGCATGAACAGAGTGCGTTTAAGCTGTTGCGTAAAGCGGGGTT
Source organism: Chloroflexota bacterium (assembly GCA_024434115.1). Taxonomy (GTDB): domain Bacteria; phylum Chloroflexota; class Anaerolineae; order Aggregatilineales; family J027; genus CFX10. Next base: position 112,919 of record QMIT01000010.1, on the reverse strand, counting down.
TGTCGTCTACGCACGACAGACCATTTTCCGAAGAGCGCCGGGACCAATCCGGGCCAGTAGTTCGTTGGAACGGCTGCATGTGCGGCCTGCCAATGAAATTGACATGATTCGCGTACAAGCGCTTCATGCCGCGTTGGTGCCAAGTCTTATCCAACAGGCTGACCCTCTACCGGAGATTAATGCCGGCAGTCTGGTGGTGGAGGTCATTGGTGAACAACGACTGCTCGGTTATCTGTCGGTGATTGAAGGCAAAGCGGGGTTAATGGTCAAGCCCTATCTACACCCGGACGTGTATGAAGAGGCCGAAGCCATCCTTGAACATGCCATCAATTGTTGGTCAAAAGCTGAACGCCTGCCCATGTATTTTGCGGTGCGATCTTATCAAGATTGGCTGCGAATACCGCTGAATCTGTTGGGCCTAGTAGCGGGTGACCAGCAGGCGGTGTTTGTCAAACACACCGTAGCACGGATGGAAAACGGTACAGAACCAGCGCGGGCCACTTTGGAATTTGGCACGCTCGTAAGTTCAGCGGAAATTTCGATTGAACCGCTGCGCTAGGGGTCGGTTTGTCGCCCTACGCATGTTCGTTATGCGTTAAAACAACTCTGGAGAAAAACAACAAACCATATGGAACACCGGATAACTGATGACATTGACCGGCTGAAGGAGATTTGGCCTACTGCCATTGTCGCCACGTTAGACAAGCTGGGCCGTCATGATATGCTGTTGGAAGTCGTCCTCGATCTGGGGCGAGTCCCGATGGCACGCTATCTTGATGGTAATCATCCGCTGAGTGACCACGAAATTACTCATGAAGAACTGGAGTATGTGGTCTCGCGGATTGCGATGTTTGACGCCGACAATCGCGGGGGCATTGAACGTACTCTTCACCGTATCAGCGCTATCCGCAACCGACGCGGGGATGTTGTCGGGTTGACGTGCCGCGTGGGCCGTGCGGTCTATGGCACGATTGACATTATCGAAGACATTATCCAGTCCAAGCAAAGTGTGCTGTTGCTGGGGCCACCCGGCGTCGGCAAAACGACGATGCTGCGTGAGGCTGCTCGTGTCTTGGGGGCTTCCCGCCGCGTAGTGATTGTGGATACTTCAAATGAAATCGGTGGGGATGGTGACGTGCCACATCCCGCAATCGGCAGTTCACGCCGGATGCAGGTGGCACAACCAACTCTACAACATGAAGTGATGATCGAGGCGGTGGAAAACCACAACCCCGAAACCATCATTATTGACGAAATTGGGCGTGAGCTAGAAGCACAGGCCGCCCGTACCATTGCCGAACGTGGGGTGCAATTGATTGGCACAGCACACGGCAATACGTTGGAAAATATCTTGCGGAACCCAACCCTTTCCGATCTAGTCGGTGGGGTGGAGTCGGTGACGCTTTCAGACGAAGAGGCTCGGCGACGGGGTACGCAGAAAACTGTTTTGGAGCGCCGTGCGCCCCCAACCTTTGAGGTCTTGATCGAAATCCAAGCCCGTGATCGTATGGTTATCCATAACGATGTCGGGGCAGCGGTTGACTCACAATTGCGAGGGCGACCATTGCCTGTGGAAGTGCGCTGGCGTGATGAGAATGGGGCCATTCATAAAGAAATGATTATCCCGGAAACCACGCTGGTGCCAGAACGCAATCATGCCCGTGAAGTAGTTGACCTGCGGGCGAGTGGGGGCAACGGCAAACGGCATAAGGCCGAACGACGTGAACACCGCGACCATGATGAGTCTATTGTGGCGACGAAAAATGGCAGTCGAGAACAGGCTGCGGTTGCCGCTCCACCTAAACCCAGATCAATGCCATTGGAAAACACCTTGACATTGATGATGGACGATTCCGACCCTGACCACACCCAGCCGCTTCCGCTGCCCCAGCAGTTGAAAAATCGGCAAATCAAAATCTATGCCTATGGGGTGGCACGTAATCGTTTGACGGAAGCCGCCGAACGACTGAATGTGCCGATTCATCTGGTAGATGATTTGCGAAGTGCCGATGTACTGGTCACGGTAAAAACTTACTATCGCCAGCGACCCAAGCTCATTGTGGACGCGGAACGGCGTAATGTGGCGATTCATGTCTTGCGGGCCAATACTGCCAACCAAGTAGAAAACTTCTTGGCAGACTTGTTCGGCATTGACCTGAACACGCATATTGACCCCTTCGCAGAGGCGATGGAAGAAACACGACAGGCCATTGACAAAATCCGTGATGGCGCGGTGTATTATGTGGATTTGCGTCCGCAGTCGCCACATATCCGCCGCCGTCAGCACGAACTCATTCGGGACGAAAACCTCGTCTCCAAGAGTTATGGTACTGAGCCATTCCGCCATGTGCGCGTTTTGCGGAATGAGCAGCCCATCTAGTTGAAAACGTGCTAATCTGTAGCAAAAATGATAAGGGTGGTTGATGCAATCACCCTTTAATTTTCGGGAACATCTATGAGCTTAAAAGTCCGCTGGAAGAAACTTTTGGTCAGTACCAGTTTAATGGTTGTCATGCTGGCTGTACTAGGGGGCGCAGTCTTGGCTTATTTGGGCAGCGAGGCCAATGTGATTGAAGCTAAAGCGGAAGCACCCCGTATTGTGTTGGTTAATCAGTCGTTTGACGTAGCCTTGACCTTGAATAACACCACCGACAGCCAACAGGAATTGATTAGTATCGGTGTGGAACGCGCCCTGCTGGAACAGGGATTAAGCGTGGTTGAAATGGTGCCACCCTACCGTGAAGCGGATGATCTAGGTCAATCCAAATGGGTCGAATATACCTTTGCCATCCAGCGCCGTCCCGTTTTGCAAGCCGATGAATCCCTACGGATGCGCGTGGCAATGGTCGTCACCCAACCGGGAACATACAAGGGCGAACTGACCGTTTGGACAAAAAATCAACCCCAAGCGGATTACACTGAATTAACGATAATCGCAGTCGAACACCCCGCCGCGTGGTTGGGACGATAAATATCTCTAAAAAAGGATACACCTCTTGTTTATCACATTTGAAGGGCCAGAAGGCAGCGGTAAGACCACCCAAATTCAACTTCTTGCGGCGGCACTGCGTGAACAGGGTTATACCGTGACGCAGACACGCGAACCGGGGGGCACCGATATTGGCGATCAAATCCGCGAAGTGCTGCACACCCTCAAAAACGAAAAAATGCACGCCCGTACCGAACTGCTGCTCTATACTGCTTCACGTGCCCAACTGGTGGCAGAAATCATTCGGCCTCGTTTAGCAGCGGGGGAGATTATTTTGTCGGATCGTTATGTTGATTCGACATTGGCCTATCAGGGCTATGGACGTGGACTCGATCTAAACACCCTCCGCTTGATTTTGGATTTTGCAACCGAGGGGTTGAAACCTGATTTGACGCTATACCTTGATATTTCACCGGAAGCGGGATTGGAGCGGCGTCAAATTGCCGCTAAACAGGGAGCAGAATGGAATCGACTGGACGCATTGGCCCTCGATTTTCATCAGCGAGTACAGGTCGGCTATCAAACCTTAATTCAACTGGAACCAGCCCGTTGGGTCGTCGTTGATGGGATGGGTGGGGTGGAAATCATCCAAGAACGCATTCGCCAAGCCGTTTTCCCCCGATTACCACGCCGTTCCTAAAACCTCAATGCTGAATAATTGCGATTAAAACCTCAATTTACTATAATTTCGTTAATCATTCATCATTTATTGTTGAATCTGTTCCCGATGTACAATACAAGAGAGGAATAAGGTTGTCTGGATAGGGAGACAGTCATCTGATTTCCATTCATTAGCTTTTTATAGTAGGGCAAAGGTCTTATCCATATGGTAGATACAAGGCAGTTCGCAAGCGAACCCAAAAAAGACCTGCTCGGTGTTGATGGTGCGCTACAGCCCAATGTCGTATTGGTGAATCGCTATCGCATCACTGGGGTATTAGGTGTTGGGGGCATGGGTTCGGTATATCAAGCCCGCGATTTACAATTTCCCAATGTAGAACGTTACGTCGCGGTGAAAGAAATGCTCAATCTCTCGCAAGACCCGGAATTGCGGGATATGAGCCTACGCAATTTTGAGCGCGAGGCCAACTTGCTGGCGGCGCTTAGTCATCCCGCGATTCCCACGATTTACGATTATTTCTCTGTCCGTGACCGGGCCTATCTGGTCATGGAATATATCAATGGCAAAGATTTCGAGTCCATTCTCAATACTGTCCCTGATATTCCGATTGAAATGATTGTGAAATGGGGCATTGATGTCTGTGATGTGATCAATTATTTACATCAGCATCAACCTCCCATTATTTTCCGTGACATCAAACCCGCCAACATCATGATTGACCAATTTGGACGGCTGCGTCTCATTGACTTTGGGATTGCACGCACCTTCCAAGTTGGGCAAAAGGGTACCACGATTGGTACGGAGGGGTATTCTGCGCCCGAACAATATAAGGGTGAGGCCAACCCCGGTAGTGATATTTATGGGGTAGGGGCAACCCTACATCATGCGCTCACTCGACACGACCCGCGCCTTGAACCTCCCTTCACCTTTGCAGATCGGCCTATTCGTGAGGCCAATCCGGATGTCTCGCCTGAGCTTGAAGCCGTTGTCATGCGGGCGCTGACCTTCGAAATGAGTCAGCGATTTGTCAGCGCCGAGGCCATGAAAAAAGCATTGGAAGCGGTATTGAACAAGTCCAAAGGGCTGCCTGTTGTGTCCGCTGGGGCTGGTGGGTCAAGTCAAGCCACGACTGCTCTTTCGGATGAATGGGCCGAAGCCTCACGTAATGCCATTGATGTACGATGGAAATTCAAATTTGAAGAAGAAATCCGTTCGACCCCGACGGTACATCAAGGCTTGTTGTTTGTTGGCTCCTATGACAACAACTTGTGGGCATTGAATGTTGAAAATGGTCAATTACGCTGGAAATTTCCCACCGATGGCGGTGTGGCGACCACGCCTGCAATTGCCGAAGAAGAAAATTTGGTGATTGCCGGATCGAATGATTTCAGTGTTTATGCAGTAGATATTCGCAGTGGGCGGCAAAACTGGAAACTGACGACACAGGGGCCGATTCGTTCCTCGCCAACCGTTGCACACGGGCATGTTTTTTTTGGCAGCGATGACCACAAATTTTATGCCGTGCGTGTTGCAACCGGACGGGCCGCGTGGAAATATGACGCGGGTTCACCCATTCGCAGCCGACCAGCCCTGACCGACGAACTCATTATTTTTGGCACCGATTTGGGCGATGTATTTGCCCTTGACCTCAGCGGTCAACTAAAATGGCGTTTTAAGACCAAACGCTCGGTGATGTCCTCGCCCGTCGTTTATGAAGGGATGGTCTTTTTCGGATCAAGTGATTCACATTTGTATACACTTGAGGCGAAAAACGGTTGGAGTGTATGGCGCTATCGTAGCGGCAAGCCAGTGATCTCATCCCCTGTTATCGCCAATGGTAATGTCCATTTTGGCTCAGTGGATGGCTATGTTTATGCCCTTGATGCTTCAAGTGGACGCGAACGCTGGAAATTTAAAGCGGGCGATCAAGTGACTTCTTCTCCAGCCTATTTTAACGGAGCGATTTACATCGGCGGCGTGGATGGCAAAGTCTATAGCATAGATGCCAAATCGGGCAAAGAGCGCTGGTCGTATGCCACAGGTGGGGCCATTACCGGATCACCCTGTGTCTCAGATGGAATTGTATATATCGGATCAACCGATCAACATGTTTATGCGCTTAAAGCGTAGCAAGGTGGGGAGGCAACTACTAGTATGGATGCTCTAAGACGTTTATTAGGTCTTCGGCCTGCCGAAGAAACACCCACCAAACCTGCCGTTCCGCAAGATTCAGTTGTGGAAGCTAAGCCTGTTCCGCCAACTGACGGGAAAGTGGTATCGCCTTCGGATTTAGATACCCACCCGTTACCAAATATCGAACTTGCCGAGCCACCCGCTGGTAAGCTCACAATCGAACTCGATGGGCGCACCCGCCAGTTACCCCCCTTGGAGACCGTTATGCCCAATTCATCAACCGGAGCGCGACTTATTGTTGGACAGCGTAGTGACATCGGCCAAGTACGCGAGAATAATCAAGATTCGATGTTCACAATGACCGCATCTATGTCTACCACCGAGGAACGACCTGATTTCGGGCTTTTCATTGTTGCCGATGGCATGGGGGGGCATGAAGACGGTGAAAAAGCGTCGGCCATGACCGTACAGGTCGTATCACGCGAAGTCGTCAATAATATCTTTCTGCCTTTGCTTTATAACGAAGCCGGGGGAGACGCCGAACGTCCGACGATTTCGGAGGTATTGCGGAGTGCGGTGCAAAAAGCCAATCAGATCGTCTCGGAAAAAGTGCCCGAAGGCGGTACAACGGTGACGGCAGCCGCGATTATGGGCAATCTGGCTTATATTGCGCATGTGGGCGACAGCCGCGCCTATCTTATTACCGCCGCGAGTATTGATAAACTCACCCGTGACCACTCGTTGGTTGAACGTCTCAAGGAATTGGATCATATCAACGAAGAAGAGGCGATTGACCACCCGCAATCGAATGTGCTGTATCGGGCGATTGGTCAAAGTGAGAGCCTCGAGGTAGATGCGATTACACGGCAAATTCCGCCGGGGTCCTATTTGCTCTTGTGCAGCGATGGTCTGTGGAACCTCGTAAAACAGGATGAATTATTAGAGATCGTATCTAAATCGAATGGCAGTCCACAGACTGCCTGTGAAAAACTTGTGGCACTTGCCAATGAACGTGGGGGACGCGATAACATCACGGTGGTGATTATTCGCATCTCTCCAGTCCAATCATAGAACATCCATTACCGAGTGTCATACATGGCTTCTCAGTATCAAGAGTTTGATTTATACACGATTCTAGGGGTATCGCCGTCTGCCTCGGCTGATGATATTAAATCGGCCTATCGTCAGGCGGCTCGACGCTTTCATCCCGATGTCAATTCGCACGAAGGTGCGGCACTTCAATTTAAGGATATTAATCTGGCCTACGAAGTCTTGAGCGATGAAATACAACGCTCGACCTATCATCGGGTTTTGACCAGCAAGGCTAATACGAAACGTCCTTCTTTTGCGGCGCGTTGCGTTCCGAGTAGGCGCATTTTGCCTGTCATTAAAGAGCCACAAGTGATGTACTTGCTGCTCGAAATTCTCGCCCGCAATGTAGGCGAGCAGGCCGCCAATCCGGGTGAACCGCGTAAAGCACCGCTCAATATTGCGTTGGTGCTTGATCACAGTTCATCCATGCGCGGCAGCCGATTGGAAAAAGTCAAAGTCGCCTCACACCAAATTCTTTCGCAGCTAGGCAAAGAAGACCGTCTATGTGTGGTCGCGTTTAGTGACCGGGCCGATGTACTGGTCAAAAGCGAACCCGTCACCGACCCGGAAGGTATCAAGTCGCGGGTCAACACCATTGCGGCAGGCGGCGGCACAGAGATCTTTCAAGGGTTGTCTGCTGCCTATGAGGAAGTTAAGCGGCAGTTCAACCGCAAATTGGTGAACCATGTGATTTTGATCACCGATGGTCGTACCTATGGCGATGAACAATTGTGCCTTGAACTCGCCGATGATGCCAAGCAAGTTGGGATCAGTATCAGTGCGATGGGCATCGGGGACGAATGGAACGACGTCTTTTTGGATGACTTAACCGCCAAAACAGGCGGTGGAGCAACCTATGTCAGTTCACCGAGTGCGGTTGTCAACTTTTTGAATGATCGTATTCGCACCCTGTCGGAAGCCTTTGCCGAGCGCCTGCGTTTAACCGTTGCGCCCGATTCAGACATCCAGATTGAATCCGCCTTCCGGTTATCCCCCAGTGCACAACCTCTAGAGGTTACATCCCAACCCATTAATTTGGGAACACTCCAAAGCACCCGTCCAACCCGTGTATTGCTTCAATTCCAGATGCCCGCCAACATGAAACCGGGGTTTCGTTCGATGGTGCGGTTGGATGTTAGTGGTGATTTGATTGGGGAATCGGAGCGTTACGAATTTAAGGCGATTGTTGACCAGACGACTGAAATCTCGGCTAAACCGCCTGCCGAAGAACCACCTAAGATGATTATTGACGCCCTCGGTAAATTGGCGCTGTATCGGATGCAGCAAAAAACCGAAAAAGCCATCAGTGAGGGTCGCGTCCAAGAGGCCACCCAACGACTGGAAAATCTGGCGACGCGGTTGTTGCAAGCAGGCCAAGAAGATTTAGCCCATATGGCAATGGAAGAGGCCCGACGGGTGCGTCAGACCAACAAACTCTCAGAAGAGGGACGAAAGACCCTAAAATTTGGCACACGCTCATTGATGCTGCCACCGCCCGACGAGAGCAAGGAATAATCGCATGATTATTTGTAATTATTGTGGAACAGGCAATCGAGAAGGAGAGTATTTCTGCGACGAGTGCGGAAATCCTATTCTCTTAGCGTTACAAGGGCCTAGCGGCACGAGTACAACCACCATTAGGACAGAAGAACTAAACAACAGCACGGGGACGGCGTTTGACGCGATCAATACCCGTATTTATGGAGGTACATCCAGCCTCAAAGGTATCTCATCATTGGTGATTCATATCAGCGGGGTATCTGAGCCGATGGTGGTTCGGCTTCGTGCCGAGATGACAGTAGGCCGTGCTGACGTTCAATCCGGCCATTATCCTGATATTGATCTTTCAGCCTACAATGCGGTAGAGCAAGGGGTTTCCCGCGCCCATGCGATCATCCAATATAATGATACAACCCTCACCCTGATAGATCTGGGTAGCGTGAATGGCACTTTTTTGAATGGGCAGCGACTTATCCCGCGCCAAGCACGTATTGTGCATGATGGGGATGAAATGCGTTTTGGAAAATTGGCGCTACGTATTTACTTCAAATAGGATGGTTCTACGATGCAAACCGTTTACGTACATGTCTCGGATGGTGAAGCCATTATGGCTGAGGTAGCCGAACTTCCCGACCCGACCCATCAATTTGTGACATTGGTGAACCCCCGCAAACGTGATGGCAAAGATTTCAGCTACCTGATGGAAGAGGTCACTCAGATCATGATTCCTTGGTGGCGTATTAACTATGTTGAGATTATGCCAACGGGTGAAGAAGAAGAAGTCATGACCTTCATCCGCGACTAGGCGGTTTAGCATAAAGGATTGATTATGAAACCGCAAATGCCCCGATCCATCCCCAAAGAGGCCAAACGCATTTTGGTGGTGGACGATGAGGCTAGGATGATTGATTTCATCCGTATGAATCTGGAATTGGAGGGCTTCCATGTCTTGGAGGCCCGCAATGGCTTGGACGCGCTGGAAGCCATCCGCACCAAACTGCCTGATTTGGTCATCTTGGACATCATGATGCCACAAGTGGATGGTTTTGAAACCTTGCGCATGTTACGTGAATTCTCAAGCATCCCGGTTATCATTCTGACGGCTAAGAGCGAGGAAGATGATAAAGTAGTGGGTTTGGAACTGGGGGCGGATGATTATGTCACCAAGCCCTTTGGCCCACGAGAGCTTTCTAGCCGGGTGCGGGCGGTGCTGCGCCGTTTGGATATGCCTGCTCCGCCGAGCGATGCCGTGATGAAAATTGACGATTATCTGAGTGTGGACTTCAACCAGCGTGAAGTCATCGTCAACGGTGAACGGATAAAACTTCGTCCAACCGAATATCGCCTGTTGTATCACCTGATTGAGAATGCAGGCTGGACAGTGCCTCATGAACAGCTATTGGCGAAGGTATGGGGGTATGAATATCGGGATGAGGCCCATTATGTCCGCCTCTATGTCAACTACCTACGGGAAAAAATTGAACCCGACCCCACGAATCCCCGTTATATCTTGACTGAGCGCGGCGTGGGGTATCGGTTTGTAGATTTTCGGAAACAGGGCACACTGCCTGCGCCACCCCCACCCGAACCAGAATAGCCTATTTCTGGATAATTAAGGCTTGGCACGATAAAATGCTGGCAACTGAAGCGCGGAATCTGAGGAGTGAATCGAATGTCGCTGTATAAGGTGATTGTGACCGGACCGTTTAGCTCTGGAAAAACCAGTTTTGTGAATGCGATTTCGGATGTTCCCGTGGTCAGCACTGAGCGCAAAATCACTACTGAGGACAGCGGAATCAAAGCCGAAACGACTGTCGCAATGGATTACGGGCGCGTCACGATTGATGGTCGCCAACTGCATTTATATGGCACCCCGGGTCAAGCTCGCTTCAGCTTTATGTGGGAAATCTTGGCAAAAGAAATGACGGCGTTTATTGTGTTGGTGGACAGCACCGACCCAGCCTCGTTCCCCGATGCGACGGAGTTGATCGAAAATTTCTATAACATCCATCCTGTGCCCTATCTGGTCGTGGCCGGGAAAGCCGATTTACAAGGGGCGTCAAATTTGAATGAGGTACGACGCGGTACCCAAGTCGGGTCAGACATTACGGTGATGCCCTGCAATTCCACCCAAAAATCGAGTGTTCGCCAAGTGCTGCTTCAGGTGATTGGCCTGATTGAGCAATATTATCAATAGGAGGCTGCGATGTCCGGCAATCCGCGTTTTGACCCTCGGCGTGAATTTAATAACGTCGGTGATTCGATCAAGCGGGCGATGGAAGATGCGTTTTCCTTTGCGGCGAGCCACATTTATGCCGTACCAGTGGATATGTATGAAACCTCAAACAGCGTAGTAGTCATCACCAATCCAATGGCAGGTGTGGTACCGGAAAGCATTGATGTGGTCATTAGCGGCGATTTTCTGACCATCAGTGGCGAAACCCGCGCGGATGAAACAATTCCCACTACGGCTTATCTCAAACGAGAACGACGCTTTGGCAAATTCGAGCGCCGTTTACACATCCCGCGAGCAATTAAGCCGCAAGAGATTACAGCCGAGTTTAAAAACGGGGTGCTACGGGTGACACTGCCTAAAGCCGAAGCCAGTAATCCGGTTGTATAAAGAGACCTATTGGGGAGACAGAGGCCAAAATACCGAATCACCCTCGGTTTCGGTGCTGTGGCATTCCGCACAATGGGCGACTTCATCCGGGGATTGATAGGATGTGCCATCATCCCAGTAAAGATATTGCCATTCGGATGAGTCGTTTTTCACCATGATACCCAACTCGTTACGCACCTCGCCTTCTAGCGTAGCGAGTTTTTCTTTTACGATCACTGTGCCAATTGGAAATGTGCGTGGCCCTTCTTGGACAATTGAATCGCGCCCCAATTCATTGACATAGACATTGATATAGTATTCGGCGTGCGGGCTATCGAGGTAGGCCTCTTCTTCGGCAGAGGGCAAACGACACAGCGCCCATAACATGGCTGACACATTAAACGGCTCTTCGTTCAGGCGCGTCCATGTGCGATAGTCATCCACAATGGCTTGGATTTCTTCATCTGATAGGACAGAACTGGAACTACCCGAATCCGTTTGGAACATTGAAGGGAGGCTGCACGCCAACAAGATAGGCATCATGGCGCAATAGATTATCAGAATCACTTTTCGCCCACGCTGATTTCGCATCGCAACCCCCTTGAGTCCATTATTTCATTTCACGAAAAGCGCACGCTAGATGAATCGCCCACATTGAAGGAGGTAAACTGCCCTTTGACAAAGGCATTTTGTCCGACAAGGCTGGATTCCAACAGCGTGTTTTGAATTTCCGCATCCTCACCCACAATCGAATCCCGCACAATGCTCCACTCAATCTTGCAGCCCGCCGCGATGCTCACATAAGGCCCGATGACGGAATTCTGAATTCGACAAGTGGGGTCAATACGAACGGGAGGAATGATAATTACGTTGTCGAAATGGAGTTGGTGGCTGTTGTCTTTGCCGCCCTGACTAAGCAAATAGCGATTCGCCTCTAATACCAATTCCGGGCTGCCACAGTCGAGCCAATCTGAAACGGCTTCAATATCAAATTTCATGCCGCTGTCAATCAGATTTTGTAGGGCATCGGCAATATAATATTCGTTTTTGGTCTTTTTGTTGTCTTTGATTTGGCGGTCAATCGCGTCAATCAATTTGCGCCCGCTATTGATGTAATACAGCCCGATGACGGCCAGATTGGTGGGGGGTTGCGCGGCTTTTTCGACCACTTTCACAATATGGCGGTTGTTATCTAACATCACCACTCCATAGCGTTGAGGATCATCCACTTCTTTGACATAGATCACGGCTTCGTGTTTGCCATCTTTGATTAGGTCAAAGTTCGTCTCGAAGATATGGTCGCCAAACACCACAAATACCGGTTCGTCTGTGGTCAGGTGTTCACGCGCCAAGTAAATCGCGTGGGATTGCCCCAACATTTCCTGCTGCACCACATATTTGGCAGGCACTTGTTGATGCTCCGTGATATATTCTTCAATCTGATCCCCTAGATAGCCCACAATGAAGATATATTCGCTGATGTCGAGTGTGCTGAGTTTATCCAACAAATGGCCCAGCACAGGCTTGCCTGCGATGTTAATGAGAGGCTTGGGGCGGGTATAGGTATGAGGACGGAGGCGCGTACCATATCCAGCAAGCGGGATGACAACCTTCATCAAATTTTCTCCGGTTTCGATTACTAAAGTCAATAATTACAGAGCGGGTTGGTGCATATGCCATTCGGTGGCCTGTTCATAGGTATGACCTACACGCAGCACCACATCCTCACGCATAAATGGCCCCATCAACTGCAACCCGATTGGCAAATTACTTTCATCAAACCCACACGGCAAAGATAGGCCACAAATCCCGGCAAGGCTGGCGGGGAGTGTAAATACATCACTCAGGTACATTTGCAATGGGTCGTCGGCTTTTTCGCCAATTTTGAAGGCAGTGGTTGGCGCGACGGGTGAGGCAATCACATCCACCTGTTCAAAGGCTTTTTCAAAGTCCTGTTTAATCAGGGTACGCACTTTTTGGGCTTTGAGATAATAGGCGTCGTAATAGCCTGCCGAGAGCGCATACGTCCCCAACATAATACGGCGTTTGACTTCTGGCCCAAACCCTTCGCCGCGTGTGGTCTTATAGGTATCCCACAAATCCCCTTGTGTTTTCCGCAGACCGTAACGCACACTGTCGAACCGGGCAAGATTGGCAGAGGCTTCTGCCGGGGCAATGAGATAATAGGTTGAAAGGGCATAGCGGGTATGGGGTAGGCTGATTTCACGGATTTCCGCACCCATCGCTTCCAATTGAGCAATGGCGGCCCGTACTGCTTTTTCAGTGGCGGGCTGCATCCCATCAATAAAATATTCTTTGGGAACACCGACCCGCAACCCTTTGACCCCTTGCCCGATGGTTGCCATATAATCCGGCACAGGAGTATTCATGCTGGTACTGTCTTTGGGGTCATGCCCAGCCATCACACCGAGGATAAGGCCGACATCTTGAACCGTGCGGCCAAACGCCCCGACGGAATCGAGCGATGAGGCAAAGGCGATGAGGCCATAGCGGGAAACACGCCCATAGGAGGGTTTGATGGCGACGACACTGCACAAGGCAGCCGGCTGGCGCACACTCCCGCCTGTATCCGTACCCAATCCACCAGCGGCAAGTCGGGCTGAAACCGCCGCCGCGCTCCCACCACTCGACCCGCCCGGTACACGCTCAGTGTCCCAAGGGTTACGGGTCGTAAAATAACCGGAGTTTTCGGTGGACGACCCCATCGCAAATTCGTCGGTGTTGGTCTTGCCGAGCATAATCACGCCCGCTTCGAATAATCGCTGCACCGCCGTCGCATTAAAGGGTGGGGTGTAGCCCGCGAGGATTTTTGAACCGCAGGTCGTTTCGACGCCTGTTGTACTCAACACATCTTTAATCGCCAATGGAATCCCCAGCAACGCCCTATCTTGACCCTGTTGGATGGCTTGGTCGGCAGATTGGGCAGCTTCAAGGGCCTGTTCTTCGGTCACGCGCAAATAGGCTTTGACGGTTTGATTTAGAGCCTTAATTCGATTCAGATAACTTTGGGTCAGATCAATCGCGGAAAATTGACCGCTGCGTAGTCCGGCGCGGGCTTCCACAATGCTTAAAGTCGTCAGGTCTATAGACATAATCTATTCCAGAATCATTGAGGAAATTAAAAGACACTTTCGCCAGTATACCACATGTCAGGAATGTCCTAAATGTATTGGTCTTATTGATGTTGTACGCATTGAGAGTCGAAAGTTCTCACTCATCTTGCGGTGAAAATTAATTAACCGAAATCTTATAAACTTTTGAAAAGATAAGGGTTGTTACTTAACCAGACAGCGTTACCCTAGTAATGAGATGTCTAAGAGAGGTATTGGGCAAAGGCAAACAACCAGATGTCCGTCCAGCGTCTAAAAGAAATTCGTAAGGAATTGGAATCAGTCGGCGAAGGTCGGCTTTTTGGTGGCGAGTCCATCCAGTTACCCAATACCACGCCACAAATCGCCCCCGTCAAACGGGTCGCTATTTTTGCCGAAGCCTTCTTGCCCAAATTAGATGGGGTATCCAAATCGGCCTATCTCACCCTGCAATACCTTGAAAAAACCGGGCGCGAGGTAATGGTCTTTGCGCCAGATTTCGCCCCCACTCACGTCAGTTCGAGCCGGGTTGTTCCGCTGCGGTCATTCGGGATGCCGTTTGCGCCAGAGACCCGCGTTGGACTGATACCTAATCCCGGGGTTGGCAGGCTGTTAGATGAATTTCAACCGGATTTAATTCATCTATTCAGCCCTGCCCTCTTGGGGGTCAACGGTCTGGTGGGAGGACTCAACCGCAAAATTCCGGTGATCGCCAACTATCAGACCGATTTACCGGGTTACACGGAACACTACGGATTTAATATCTTGGGCAGGGGTCTGCGGGATTGGTTGCGTACCCTGCACAATCGCTCCCACTTGACACTGGTGCCATCACAATATACCCTACGCCAGCTTCATGACTGGGGCTATCGTCGCCTGCGAATTTGGGGGCGGGGGGTAGATGGTGGGCGTTTCAATCCTAATCATCGCTCCCAAGCATGGCGTGAGCGGCTGTTAAATGGCCGTGACCCGAACTCGTTGATTTGTTTGTATGTTGGGCGATTGGCCTACGAAAAGCGGGTGGACTTGCTGCTCGAAGTCGCCAAACTGCCGGGGGTGGCCCTGACTATTATTGGGGATGGGGCAATGCGCGAGGAATTGGAAACCCTCTTCGCTGGGACGGCTACCTATTTTATGGGTTATTTGGTGGGCGAAGATTTGTCACGTGCTTTTGCCAGTGCCGATGTATTTACCTTCACCGGGTCGAATGAGACCTTTGGGCAGGTGGTTCAGGAAGCAATGGCTTCGGGTCTACCATCTGTCGTCATCAACGAAGGTGGGGTCGCGGAACTAGTAATTCAGAATAAAACCGGGTATACTTGTAGTAGTGATTCTCAATCCTTCGTTAATGCAGTTCAACGATTGAGAGATGATCCAGAACTACGTCGGCAAATGGCAATCAACGCCCGCCAATTTGCAGAGCAGCGCCCGTGGGAAACCATTATGGGCCAACTTGAGGGGTATTATACGGAAGCGGTAGCCCTGAATGAACGCCTTAAAGGTTTGTATCGCTCTCCAAAACCCACACGGTTGGCACTGCCGCCAGTTATTATGCCCAATTTGGCTCGCTGGCGATCCTTTCCCCAGCACCCGGATTTTAATGCGTAGCTTAGTCGGTCAAAGTGTTGACCGATTTTTTGCCGAATATTAGGATCAGGATAACATGTTCAAAGCCAACGAACGCACTCATACCTTCAAGTCGTTAGATGCTGCCCAAAAGAGTGCGTTGAGAATAACCGATTATCAAATCGCCCGTGACCGTTATGTCATTCTCAGTGATGTGCATAAAGGCGATGGCACACCCATCAGCGACGATTTCCTCCAAAATTCTGAACTCTATATCAATGCCCTGCGCTACTACATGGACAACGATTACCGCCTTGTATTGAATGGCGATATTGAAGAATGTTGGAAAAGTAAGTTTTCGGATGTCATCGCAGCGCATGAAAGCACGGCGTTTGCGGTTGAGCGCGACTATGCCAACCTCGGTGAAGCCTACTATATGCGGATTTACGGCAATCACGATGATGATTGGGCCGACCCTCAGAAAGTGAATCGCCACCTGCGTCCCGTACTTGGCCCGATTAATGTCTATTCAGGGGTGATGCTGGGCGAGCGACTGTTTATCACACATGGACATCAAGGCGACCCACATGCGGATCGTCGGGCATGGTTCAGTCGTCAGATAGTGCGGCATGGCTGGCGACATATCCAACACGCCACCAAATGGAAGCTGAATATCGCCGCTGATAACAACCTCATTTTGTGCAACCGTGCCCGCCATTTGCAGGAATGGGGCAAAGAAAATCGTACAATGGTCATTGCAGGTCACACTCATCGCCCCGTGTTCCGCCCACTGTCCAAACTCTATTTGCTGCGGGCAGTGCATGAATGGTTAGTTCATTATCAAGAACACACCAGTGATGCGAATATGTGTCGCTTGCTGCCACCTGTGATTGAGCAAATTCATCAGGTCATCCAAATTTTTGACGACGAAAAACCCAATGACCAGTCATTGGACAATGTGCCCTATTATATGAACGATGGGTCGTGTGTTCATACCAATGGGATCACGGCGTTGGAAATTGACCGGGGCGAGATTCGGCTCATTCGTTGGGACAAGCCCAAAGAGGTGACTGAAAAATCGCCGGCTCCCTATTACCTAAACCGCAAGGTCTATCAGAGCGGTGATCTGGGTGAAATCCTTTCCAAAATCAACATCATGGCCTCGTTGCCAGCCACACCCCACAGTCCATACCCCATGCCAACCGAGCTTCAGGAAATCGGTGCATTGACGGGTTTGGCAAATTTGATGCTGCCCTAATCCATTGACCATCTGATAGATCATCACACGGTAGGCAGACATGCGTACCGTTTTTGGGTTCATCTCTATGAAGTTTGGGAGAGTAGGGGGTCATTCTGAAAAATTCCGCCCCGCTGGTGAACGAGTTAACGATATAAGTAAGGGGGTGTCAACCATTCACCAGCAGAAGTAAGCGGTAGAGCTAGAGTTTAGGAGGTACTCTCAAGATACCACGTAGGTAAGCGTTTAATCATTGTTTGAAGTGACCAATTGCTTGTGAAATATTTCGTCAAAAGTCACAAACCGCACCAAATGAACTTTGTTTAAGCGCACAACTAAAGTATTTACCCTTCATTTGTGAATAACCTATAGATGTTGGTAAAATTGAATACATATAATCATCTGATGATTTAAATAGGCAATTTTTATGGAAAAATCCCAACGCTCCCCCTATGGCCTCATTATTAGTTTGATTTTTGCAGCAGCATTGTTTGTTGCAGGTGGTATTTATCTCCTCCGCGAACCCAAACATACGACTGTTGAAATTGTCCCGCCCCAACCAACCGCAACCGATTTACCGACTGCGACGCCTGCGCCTTTGGAAATTTATGTGACCGGAGCGGTGCAAAATCCGCAATCTCGATTAAGTTTACCAGTTGGCAGTCGGGTCGAAGATGCGATTGCTGCCGCCGGGGGGGCATTAGAAAATGCCGATTTGGATGCAGTCAATCTGGCTCAACGCTTACAAGATGGCGATCAAATCTTTGTGCCGACCTTGCCAGCCGAAGGAGAAATCAGTGAGGGGAATGCCCTGCCAACGCCCAACGTCCCACGCATCGTGAACATCAATGAAGCCACGCTTGAAGAACTTGATACCTTGCCGGGGGTCGGCCCAACCACCGCCCAAGCAATTATTGATTATCGCAATGCCAATGGGCCATTTGAAAGTATTGATGAGTTGTTGGAGGTGGAGGGTATTGGGGAAGGTACTTTGGATAACATTCGAGCCTATGTCACCGTCGAACCCTGATTTTCAGCCTGCCAGACAAATGGCGGCTTGATACGCCAGAAAATAATCGCATTGATGAGTGTGACCAGCACCCACCAAAACCCCACGACCTGCTCAGGCTGGGTGCTGCCGCGATATAACAAAGTCTCCGTGCCAAACACCATCGCACACCATAAAATCGCCTGAAAAACCCACGCCGCCTCGTTACGTAGAAATGTTTGCAGCACTAGCCACGACAGGGTGATATGTAGAGCTAGTGGTGCAAGGGTACTGACCATTTCTCCAATGGCGTCTGCCCCCACTTTGGACAGGTCAACCGGAGACACCCCTTGTTTTGCCAAGCCCAATACGACCCAGATGACCCACAATCCCACAAAAATCATTTCAGGCAAGGCATGACCGATTCCAATCAAAGCCGCTTGAGGACGATAGACGGTGCTGCGGGCCAATCGTGCGTAGCCGAACGCCACCGTGCCAATATCTACAAAGCCAATAATCAGTCCAACCAGTGTGGCCTCAATCAAGGGAGAATTGACCAACGGGCTATTTTGCAAAACCCACAGCAGCGCTGTTCGTATAAAGAATGAGAGAGTGAACGTCATCATGCCAACTACCAGCAGCGGGTAGCCCGCTTGGTAACGATGGTGCAAAATTTGAATTAGGGTAAAGGGCAGGCCAAAAATTAACCCGATAAAGACTAGATGCAATACAATTACCGTCATAGGTTGCTGGCAATTCTCATCATCTCAGAGCGCGGTTTAGACTGCTATAATAACAGAGAAACGCTTTTGGTGAATTCAAAGAATTGAGGAGCAAGCCCAAACGTGCCAAAACAAAATATCATCGCCGCCTATGAGCGTGCCCGCAGCAAATTTTTGCGTGCGATTGACGGATTGTCGGAAGACGAATTGTTGATGCCGGGGGCTGTCGGTTATTGGTCGGTCAAAGATGTTTTGGCGCATTTGACGGCGTGGGAATCCGAACTCATTACGGGCTTGGTACATGTCGAAAACAAAAAAAAAGGCGCACCTGCTGTCGCCACGATTGAAGATATTGATGAATGGAATGAAGAACAGTATCACAACAACGCTGCACGCGGGTTGGATGTGATTTGGGATGATTTTCAAGGGGTTGCCAAATATCTAGTAGAGGCGATCAAGGCATTGGATGACAAAACCCTTGATGACAATCGGGCTTTTGCTTGGATGGAAGGCGAGCCGCTGTCCTATCTGATTTATGAAAACGCGATCTGGCATGAAGAAGAGCACGCCGAGGATATTGTGAATTGGCGTAATGCGATGGCGGATGAGACGGAAGAGATGGGTGAGGATTCTGACGAATGAGCGATGCAGCAGTCAACAATGCGCTGATAGAAATGATTCACACCGCCCACACCCATGCAATTTGGGCCGACCTCAGCGATAAAGGGCGGGTCATCTGTACAGATCGGGACCGCCTCGATTTAATTCATCGCCTCTCGACCAACGACACCCTCAAGCTCCAAGTGGGTGAAGGGTGCGCAACGGTATTCACTACAGCGATAGGTCGGATTGTGGATTGCGTGGTGGTACTCAATCGCGGCGAACAGGCTCTGATGATTACCAGCCGGGGTAAAACCGATCAAATTCGCGGGTGGCTACAGCGCAATGTGTTTTTTAATGACCGTTTCCAATCCAAAGATGTCAGTCAGGAACTTGGGCACATCGGTATTTTTGGGGTCTACGGTACGGCACTGGTCAGTCAATGGTGGTCAGGCGCAGAGAGGCTACCCGTGTATCATTTTCTAGAAACAAATCTTGATGAATCCAAACCCGACGATAAAACCCTGCTGATACGAGTACCGGGATTAGCCGGGGATGGGTATTGGGTCATCGGCTCGCACGGGACTTTGGAAAACTTCAAATTGCAATTGGCCGAGCATCATGTCATGCAAGCCAATGGGGAAGCGATAGAGGCGCTGCGGATTGAAGCCGGATTGTCCGAAGCAGGCCATGAACTTACGGAGGACTATATCCCTTTAGAGTTGGGATTATGGGATGCGGTGAGTTTTCATAAGGGCTGTTATATCGGGCAAGAAATCATCGCTCGGATGGAAAGTCGCGGGAAATTGGCTAAGATGCTGGTCAGGGTCGAACTGGACGCACCCCTACCCGCCGGAACAACTTTAGCTGACGCTGAGGGGAAGTCAGTCGGCACATTAACTAGCGTTGCCGCTGTGCCGTCATTGGATCATCCAGCCAAACACATCGGCCTAGCGGTGGTTAAAACGTCCCATGCAGACCCGGCGATCACCCTCACGGGTTGTCTTGAAAATGGAAACCTTGTTGCGGTCAAAATTCTTGGATTGGCAGGCGTCTATTCGCCCGTCCATTAAGCAAAGGGAAAGCCTATGCTGCGCTGCCTCGGTCAAATGTTAGGATTTATGCTGCTTGTAACGCTGGTGATCTGGATACCTTGCGCGGTTTATACACTGGTATCATGGGATTACATGAGCAAAGAAGATGCTTATACCCAATTGGATCGGGAATTCTACGATAAACTCCGCCCATTGGTAATCCCCTCCTTTTTAGGAGTCCAAATACATGCCGCTGAGGATGGTTCGGAGTCGGAGAAAAATTTAAAGATACTGCGAGATGCGATTGATCACACCGATGCCGATGTCTGGGCCAACATCTCGGCGGATTTAGTATCCATTGACCGGGTACAAGAACAGTTTGAATCAAACGCGGTAGTCGCCGTTGAATACTTTAATGATGACCGCGAGTTTTTTGATGTACGTTTTGATTCCGCCATCTTGCGTGAGACATTGGGTGGACAGCAGGGTCGGGATGCCGTTGTGCGAATGATGGATTCTTGGGATAACTGCTCCCCTAGTCAAGAAACCGAAATCGCTCAATATCTGTCAGGCAATACTGAGAATTTTCCCTTTTGTCAACCACGTAATCCTGATAACCAAGCGGAAATGCAGCAGCGGTTACAAGGCTATATGAATGTGCTGGCGGACAGCCTACCCGATCAGTTCATTTTACGAAACGAAATCACAAAGGGCGGCGATACTACGCTGACCGAGGTTGACCAAACGTTTGAAAGATTTCGCAAAGGGGTACTATTTTTTGACCGACTGACCCCACTGGCAGGCTTGGTCCCCATCATGTTGTTCTCATTGCTGGTGATGGTGGCTGTGCGTTCTGCCAAAGATTTATTCCTGTGGGGTGGCCTTACCTTCGCAGTCAGTGGCCTGTTTGTGTTCATCCCGCTGTTTGCATGGTTGAGTAACCTTGTCAGTTCTCCACAGGCCATTGCCACGAATCCGATGGAACAATTGGCCGGGGACGCCATTATTGCCTTCCAACGATCCATCGCACAGGACATGCTCGGCCCATTAGGGGTATTGGGTATTGGGATGTTGATTATTGGTGTGATGGGTATCGTAATTGCCGCCGTTATACGGGGGCCGGAAGAGCCGCCTGAACAGCAAATGTTCTATCTGACCCCCAATCCCAACATGGCCTATCCTCAAGCGATGATGCCACCACCCACCCAATCATTGGGCAGCACTCCATCGCCGCGTCCCACGCCGCCGCCTGTCCCGCGCCCACCGACACCTCCACCTGTGCCCAAGCCGCCGACAGATTCGCAGGAATCGAACGTCGTGGTGGATTTTGCCGACGATAAGACCATCACCCCTTCGGATAGCACGTTTAAGGATGATGAAGGACAGGCCTAACGATTAAGGCAAATGAAAAGGGGCAGGTAATCAATGACCCACCCCTTTTTTGTTTAGGGTTTAAAGACCTTTAGGCGGTCTTTGAAAGTTGCCCCAAACCAGAGATGGAAAAAGCGCCGCAGAAAGGCTTTCTTAAAGGGGGTATAGGGCAGCCAAAATAGGTCGAATTTATAGGGCAAGCGGAAACGTTCAGTGCTAAAGGTTTGCGGATAGGTCATCTCGTGCAGGCCTTCAATGCCGCGTGTCCGTCCATAGCCACTGGCCTTGATGCCACCCCAAGGCATTTCCGGCGTGGACATAGAAACCACATGGTCATTTAGGCTGACCACCCCGGCATTCAGTTTCTCCATAATCCGTTTGCCGCGTTCGGCATCTTCCGTCCAAACACTTCCCGTCAGGCCATATTCCGAATCATTATGCAGGCGAATGGCTTCTTCTTCGCTGTCAACAGGAATCACGGGAATCACTGGGCCAAACGTTTCGCGCTGTATGACTTCCATATCCGGCTTGACATGGGTAATCAGTGTCGGGGCATAGAAACGTTCCGCATTTTCGCCGTGTGGTTCACTGAAAGTCATCACGGTTGCGCCTTTGGCCCGTGCATCCTCCACCTGCCGCTGGATAATTTTAGCCTGCGCTTCGGTAATGATCGCGCCATAGGTCGAGTGAGAATCACTATTGGGGCCGGGGCGCACGCTTTTTTCCATATGGTATTTCATGCGCTCAATCAATTGGTCAGCCACCGAACGCATGACATAGACGCGCTCGATAGAAACACACATCTGCCCCGCATTAAAAACTCCGGCCCATACCAATCCGCGTGCCGTGCGCTCAATATCGGCATCTTCCAACACAATCGCGGCGTCCTTACCGCCTAATTCCATAATGACTGGAATTAGATGCTCGCCCGCTTTGGTGGCAATTTTGCGTCCGGTGGTCTCACTCCCCGTAAAGCAAATTTTGTCTGGGCGGGCATCAATCAGCGCCGCGCCGACATCGCCATAGCCATGCACGATTTGGAACACATCTTCGGGGAAACCCGCATCATAGAGGGCTTTTTTAATCAATTCGCCCGTCTGGGTGCCATATTCGGAGGGCTTATAGACTACTGTGTTTCCAGCGACCAGCGCGGTGATAATCGGGGTCAACGAGAGCAGCAGCGGGAAATTCCAAGGGGCAATCACCAGCACCACCCCATAGGGTTTACGCACCACTTTTTGGCGGCGATAGGGCAATAACATCACATATCGCGGCTGGGACTTGAGGGCTTTTTTGGTGGCCTTGACGTAATACTCCGTCACCCCAAAGGCATCAATCATCTCGATGCGGGCTTCATGCAGCACCTTGCCCGCCTCATCCGCCAGCATCTGCACCATTGCTTCATGATGAGAGTAGAGCGATTTTTGGAATTGGCGGAGGAGAGCAATCCGGTCTTGCAGTGGACGACTGGCCCATGCGGGTTGAGCCGCCCGAACCCGCTGCATCAACGCTTGAATATCTTCGGCTGTGGCGATAGAGACTTCTCCCAACACGGCCTTTGTAATCGGGTTGATAGATTGAATGATGTTGTGCTCGCCGTCGGTGCGATGCCCATTTTCAGGATAAACACCCTGCAATGGTAGCGCCGTTGAAACTGAATGCTCAGTCATATCCGCTTCTCCTAAACCACTGACCACTTGGGGACATTATAGACAGCGGAGATGAATTCTGCCAAGCGTAGAACAATCGCAACACTTCCGAACCCCTACGAACGTTGTGTAAAACCCCGAATAGGCATACAATGCGCTTAAAATATTGGTTTCATCAAGTAAGTAAGGATTCAGATGCTATGCCGTTACGTGCAAAACACCGAAGTCGCTTTCTGATAGTTTTTCTCTTGCTATCAGCGGCGTTGGTACTGGGAGCATGTCGGCGTGGAGGCGATGACGGCGACGACGAAGCCCCAACCATCGCGCGTCTGCCAAGCATTACCCCCGGCGGGACTTCCACGCTGACGACTCAAAGCCCAACGCCTTTTCCCTCACCCGGCGCAATTGCCGCCAGCCCGACCCGATTTGCAGGTTTTCCAAGCAGTGGTGGCGTTGCTACCATTCCGTCGAATCTGCCCAATAACATCCAAATTACCTCACCTGTCTTTGGGCAGCAGCTTCAAGGGTTTGTGAGCATTTTCGGGAGTGCCAGTCACCCCGATTTCATCCAATATGCAGTCGAATTCGGGCCAGACCCGAACCCCGGTGGCCTGTTCTATCCGATTACCCCCCAAGCCGTTACCGTGCCTGTTTTTAACAGTGCATTGGGTGGCTGGAACACCGGGGCGGTACCGGATGGGCAGTATCAAATCCGCCTGCATGTGTGGCTACGCGGAGGAAGGGAAATTACCAATGTCGTAGTGAGTGGGTTGCAAGTTCGCAATCGGCTACCCACCAACACCCCCCCGCGCACCAATAACAATCCGGTTATTAGCCCCATTGCGCCGCTGACCCTACGGACGGGCATTGCAGCCACCATCGCGCTTGGCATCTATGACCCCGACAACGACGCGACGAGTTTCTATGCCACCACCGATAATGTCAACGTGGCGACGGTCAGCCCAGTTGGGCAGGCCATCACCGTCCAAGCGAAATCGGCGGGTATCGCAACGGTCACAGTACGGGTAACGGATGTACGCGGCGGTACGGCCCAAACCAGCTTCCTTATAACCGTTCAACAGCAGGCCACGACGAATAATCCGCCCTCCATTGCTCCCATCCCCAGTCAAATTATGACACAGGGGACAGTCATTACCGTACCTATCAGTATCAGTGATCCAGATGGCGACCCGGTAACATTTACTGTCACCAGCGCCTTACCCTCCATTTTGTCGGCAACGGCGGGTACGGGTCAGAGCCTTGTGCTTTCGGCGCTGAATTCCGGAACGACCTCGGTTTCCGTCACCGCTAGTGATGGCAAGGGGGGTACGTTTACTTCGGTATTCGCAGTCGTAATCAACCCTAAAGCGGCGACGAATAATCCGCCCTCGATTGCGGCTGTTCCAAGCCAATCTATCAATGTCGGCGAGAATCGTGATCTCAACCTAAGCATCCAAGACCCTGACGCCGGAGATACCCTGACGACCACCGTCACCAGCAATAACACTGCTGTGACTGTCACCAAGAACTCCAATACCTCGATTCGCATTACCGGGGTAAGCGCAGGCAGTTCCCAAATTACCGTCTCCGTCAGTGATGGCAAGGGCGGGAGTGCCTCGACGGTGTTTGGGGTAACGGTCAATGCTCCCCCACCGCAAAACCGCCCCCCCGTGATCGCTGCGATTGGTGCTCAAACGGTTAAGGTAGGCGAGACAATCACGGTGAATCTCAATCTGAGCGATCCCGATGGAGATACACTAACCTATTCGGCAACTTCATCTGATCCAGCCGCCGCGAATGCTTCCGCTGGTGAAAATAATACTGTGCGAGTCACTGGTGTTGCTGTCGGTAAAGCTAATGTCACGGTTGCCGTCGGTGATGGTCGCGGGGGGAGTACCTCGGCCACCTTCGCTGTACAGGTTGACCCCGCAGCGGTACAAAATAGACCACCCACCATTGCCGCCATAGGGGATATATCCGTCACCGCAGGGCAAAGCCAAACGGTTGATTTCGTGGCAAGTGACCCCGATGGAGATGTCCTGAATATCAATGTAGCGTCTGATAACGCGGGTGTGGCAACAGCCCTTCGCGCAGGCGAGACGACGATTAATGTCACAGGTGTGGCGGGCGGCACAGCGAATGTCACGGTCTCGGTAGATGATGGCAAAGGCGGTACAGCCAACGAAACTTTTGCCGTAACCGTCACAGCAGCCAATCAATCGCCTGTGATTGACGCGGTAGGCCAACAAAACTGCTTGCCCGGCGGCAGCGTGAACGTGGATTTGAACGTCAGCGACCCCGATGGCGACACCGTAACGATTGCCTCTACTTCCGACAATACCGGTGTGGCAACGGTCAATGCCTCCGGCGAGCCGCTTGCGATTACCTGCGTGGCACAAGGCGTGGCAACCATCAGTGTCAGCGGCAACGATGGCAAGGGTGGCACGGCCAACATCAGCTTTGGTGTGACTGTCGGTGCGCCGCCGAACCAAAACCCGACCTTCAATGGCATCGGTGGACAGACCTGTACAGTGGGCGATACCTTAAATATCACCCTCAGTTACAATGACCCCGAAGGCAATACCATCTCCGTCAGTTCGAGTTCGGATAATGCAGGTGTGGCAGCGGTCAACGCTACTGGCGAACCACTAGTCGTGACCTGTACAGGCGCGGGAACGGCCAACATCACTGTGAATCTCGACGACGGCAATGGTGGCACGGCTTCAACTTCATTCGGTATAACCGTTAATGCACCCGCCAACCAGAACCCGACCCTTAACGCGGTCAACGATCAGACTTGTACGGTTGGCGACACCTTGAACCTCACGCTGAGTTACAGCGACCCCGAAGGCAATCCGATCAGCGTCACGTCATCCTCGGATAACTCCGGTGTGGCCGATGTTAACGCCAG
This sequence comes from Chloroflexota bacterium, assembly GCA_024434115.1. Classification (GTDB taxonomy): domain Bacteria; phylum Chloroflexota; class Anaerolineae; order Aggregatilineales; family J027; genus CFX10. The sequence continues at coordinate 86,793 of QMIT01000010.1, read as the reverse complement.
CGGGGAACCCTTGACGGTCAATTGTTTGAGTGCCGGATCTGCCATAATCACGGTCAATCTGGACGATGGTAACGGCGGCACGGCTTCGACTGCGTTTGCGGTCTCGGTCAGTGCTCCGGCCAACCAGAACCCAACGATTAACCCCATCAGCGGACAAACCTGCACGGTGGGCGATACCCTGACCATTACCCTGACCTACAATGACCTAGATGGCAACCCGATCAGTGTGGCCTCCTCCTCCGATAACTCTGGCGTGGCGAGTGTCAATGCGGCGGGTGAACCCCTCAGCGTCTTTTGTGCCAGTGCGGGATCAGCCAACATCACCGTCAATCTGGACGACGGGAATGGCGGCACCGCCTCGACTTCGTTTGGTGTCACGGTCAATCCACCTGCTAATCAAAACCCGACGCTCGACCCGATTGGTGGGCAGACCTGTAATGAAGGCGATACCCTGACCATTACCCCGACCTACAATGACCCGGATGGCAACCCGATTAGCGTCAGTGCCTTCTCGGATAACCCCGGTGTGGCGGATGTCAACGCCACTGGTGAGCCGCTGAATGTGACCTGTGCAACGGCGGGTAGTGCCAACATCACCGTGAGTATTGACGATGGCAACGGTGGCACAGCTTCAACCTCGTTCGGCGTCACGGTTAATGCGGTTGCTCCGCCATTTGATGTCACCCAATATCCCGTACTGCCAGATATTGGGGCACTGCAACCCGGCATTGGTCAAGTCTATAGCAATGGTCAAGTGGCGGGTAGACGCAACAATGTCTTCTCGGTGGCGGGTGATGAGTCGGTCAACAGCTCGAACTTCCTAGACAACATCGCAGCCAATCCGGTCTCAAATGGTGACCCCAACCTACAAGCAACTGTGGATTTCTATAATGCTCCGGCCCACACCGTAGGCGATACTTCGAGCAACAGCTTTGATGTGCAAAGTGCTGCCAGCGAGGACGGATGGACAATTGACCGCTTATTCGATCCTAACTCTGCCGATCCCAACATTTGCAATCCCGGCGAAACTCCACTCGCGTGTGAACTGCGTATCGCCAGCCCTGCGGTGTTGTTCATCAGTTTCACTCCGACCAACGCCACTCGGACGGGTCAAGACGAATTTAACAACCTGTTGCAACAAGCGGTTGATATAGCCCTTGCCAATGGTACGATTCCTGTTTTGACGACCCTGCCAAATGATGGACTTGTGGATGCAGGCATAATCGCCGACTACAATGAAATCATTGTCACGATTGCCGACAACAGCAATGTACCGTTGTGGAATGTATACGTCACAATGGAAGGTTCTTCTGGCGTCTACAACGTCAGCGGCTCTGGTGCAACCGACTTCAATGATCTCTCTGGCGGCGCGAATCGTCGCAATTTGGCGGCGCTGCAAATCCTAAACAGCATCCGCCAAGCGCTGTTCCCATGATTTTCCACGCCTAATTCTCAACGCCCTTCTAACCAATGGCTAGAAGGGTGTTTTTTTTTCGACGACATGCGCTATACTGCGATGGCCTATTTATCATGTGGAGTTAACGCTTATCAGCACCTTTATGAGACGTTATACCAACTGGACAATCATTTTTATCAGCACTTTGTTTGCGGTAGCGGCTGTCACTTCGACCTATTGGATTCCCGAACTACAGCCCTCGCTGATAAACACCGAAGACGCCGCTGAACAGTTTAGCTGTGCGGATTATGTCAATGGTGACCAATGTGCCGTGCTGCGCGAAAATTATAAGACGAATCCCGATCTCGCTCTGGCTCAACAAGCGGCCCTTGACCCCGATGCGCAAAGAGAAGTAACCAACGAAGATACCCTGACCGAGATCGCGGTAGACGTAGCGGAAGGAACATCCGACCCCATTACGCCGCATGTCATTAAAAGCGGAACCTTTAACAGCTTTGATGCCCTACGTGGTGCTGAGGGGAATGTCGCCATTTATGAAATTGGACGCTTGGATGGCACAGAGGTTAAACATATTCTGCGTTTTGAAAATGCCTTTGAGGAGACGTTCCGTATTATCAATGGGCCGGATTTGTATGTCTATCTCAGTCAATCGCAAAATCCCCTGACTGTGGATCAAATGATGGAGGGCGATTTGGGAGCGGTGGAAATCAGTATCATCAAGGGCAACATTGGCGAACAGAACTATGAACTCCCGTCAGATATTGACCTTACCCAATACAACAGTGTGGTGATTTACTCCAAGCAGTTCAACTTGTTGTACAGCGTCGCGCCCATCATCTCAGCCGTCAATTAGGAGGCGTTATGAGCGATTATCTTGTGGTGTTGGTCACGGCAAACTCCGAAGAACAAGCCCGTGAAATTGCCGGGGCGCTATTGGCGAAAAAGCTCATTGCCTGTGCCAATCTCATTCCAGTGCGTTCTCTGTTCATTTGGCAAGATCAGGTGCAAGACGAGGCTGAAGTTCTGATGATACTCAAGACCACCCATGCCATTTTCAAGGAAAAGCTAGAGGCGGAAATCAAACGACTGCACAGCTATGAAGTGCCAGAGATTATTGGGATGCCGATTGTGATTGGCTCGGCGGAGTATCTCAAATGGATTGGAGATAACGTCATGGGGCTATAAAACAAAAAACCGACGGTGTGTCGGAATTTGATTGAGCGGGCGACGGGATTCGAACCCGTGACCTTCTCCTTGGCAAGGAGACGCTATACCACTAAGCCACGCCCGCATTTCATTTTGTTAACACAAATAATGATAGCGTGCAACGAGCCGGATGTCAAGATTATCTCTCAAAAATAGTGGTGTTTGGTGTGGGCTTGGAATCAGCCTCCTCATCGTGCTGGTATCCTGTCAACCCGCTCCCCAGTTTGCCGCACCGCCTACCCTCGCCCCAACTGAGACTTTGCCAATTTTGCGGAGTCACGCCACGCCGATCACGCTTGAAACAGCCACACCTGTCTTGCCCCTCGGATACGAGGATGCGGCTTATTTACTAGACGGGGTGTGTTATGATGCCCTGCGCATTTTGGTAGGAACGCCCATCATCCTGCGTGTCCAAGCCGACCTTGACCAGTATTTCATTAACCTGAACAGTCTAGGCATCTGTGAAGGGACACTGGCAGCCCCGACCTTCGATTTTTCGAGTCAAATTCTGGTTGGGCAAATTCAAGTGGGGCAGGGCTGTGACGCCAATTTTTATCCGACCCCGCCTGCGACAGATGCACAAGCGCGAACGGTCACGATTCGGGTACAATTTACAGTAGAATCTGACTGTGATTATGAAGTGATGGGGATTTTTTTGATGGCGATTGCCCGCCCCCCGGATGATTACATAGTAAAAATTCAACCCTAGCATTTGGTTGCGGGCTATACCATTCTTGGTCATAATGTCATTTTCACAATGAGTAAAGGAGAGAAAATATTGAAGAAATGGGCATCGTTGCCGATATTGCCATCATCGTTGTAGCAGGTTTACTAGGTGGACTTGCTGCACAACAATTCAAACAACCCCTCATTATGGGATACATCATTGCTGGCATCATGGTCGGCCCTTATACCGGGGGTGTAACGGTCAGCAATGTTCATGATATTGAACTTCTGGCGGAAATTGGCGTCGTCTTACTCCTATTCGCCCTCGGTCTCGAATTTTCCTTCAAAGAATTACAACCCGTGCGTCGTATTGCCTTATTGGGGACGCCTTTACAGATTGGCTTAACCATAGGCTATGGCTTCTGGATAGGTCGGCTTTTTAATCTTAGCTGGAATAATGCTATTTGGCTGGGATCGCTGGTGGCGGTCTCTAGCACGATGGTGACACTGAAAACACTGATGGCACAGGGCCAATTGGGAACTCTCGCCAGTCGGATTATGATTGGCATGTTGATTGTGCAAGATTTGGCAGTCGTGCCAATGATGATCATCCTGCCCCAATTGAGCGACCTTGAAGCAGGGCTACCCTTGTTGGGGCTGGCAGTGGTCAAAGCCGCCATGTTCACTGTCACCATGTATTTTGTGGGAACATACTTGATCCCGCGCTTAATGTTGCAAATTGCCCGCTGGAATTCACGCGAATTGTTTTTGGTAGCCGTCACCGCGTTGGGCTTGGGGATTGGCTATGTTACCTATCTGGTCGGCCTATCCTTCGCACTAGGTGCATTTGTTGCCGGGTTGCTGCTCAGTGAATCAGACCATGCCCATCAAGCCCTCAGTGACATCATCCCACTACGTGATCTATTTGGCATGTTGTTTTTTGCCTCTGTAGGGATGCTACTTGACCCTAACTATTTGATGGACAACATCTTATTGGTACTGGTGGTAGCGTGGTCAATGGTCATCGGAAAATCGCTCATCCTAGCTGGCATTACACGCTTGTTTAACTACCGAGGCATTACACCATTTGCCGTCGGATTAGGGATTTTTCAAATTGGAGAGTTCTCATTTGTGCTGGCACGGGTCGGGCTTAGTACCGATTCAATTGACCATGACCTTTATGCGCTGGTTTTGAGTGCCACAATCATCACCATGGTGCTGACGCCTTCTGGGATGAGGATGGTAGTGCCATTACATAACGTCTATCGCAGGTGGTCAAAACGACCAGAGTTACCATTGTCAGAAGAACCTCTTCCTAAACAATCCCATGTTGTGATTGCCGGAGGTGGACAGGTAGGTTTCTACGCCGCCCGTTTGTTAAATCAATTAGGATTAGATTGTGTAGTGATTGAGCTTGACCAACGCCGTGTTGAAGGCCTGAAAAAAGAGGGTATTCCAGTCATTTATGGGGATGCCAGCCGGTCAGTTGTTTTAGAAGCTACCAAACTTGAACAGGCCAAGTTATTGTTGATTACCGTGCCGGACTTCCCAGTGACACGGGCCATCGTTCATCTTGCGCGACAGGTCAATCCCACCCTGCATATCGTCGCGCGTGCGGAGGAAGTCGAAACACTGCACCTGCTGCATGAGATGGGAGTGTATGAGGTCGTGCAGCCACGATTTGAGGCAGGGCTAGAGATTATCCGCCAAGCCCTGTTACACTTGAACTTCGGCGTTAATGACATCCAACACTATACGGACACCATTCGCCAAGAACTCTATGCGCCTCTCTATGATTATCATCCTGACTACCAAGCAGTCGCCCAAATACAGAACGCTGCCCGCCTGCTGCAATTCAAATGGGTGACTATTGCGGTAGACAGCCCTTTGGCGGGGCAAAATATCGGGGATTTAGGTATTCGTACAAAAACCGGAACTGTCATCGTTGGGTTGATGCGGGATGGAAAGTTGGTAGTTAGCCCCGGTGCGGATTATCATTTAATAGCAGGTGACACCGTTGCTATTTTGGGCAATCACCAACAGCTTGATAATTTTCAGCAATTTGCGAATCAGTCCGCTTAAACTTGTTAGGGGAATTTATGATGCAATTTGCGTGCCATGCGTGGGCCTACAACAACTTACCACTGCGCGAAGCCATTGGGACGATAGCACGGCTTGGTTTTCGTTCGATTGATCTTGGCACCGGCCCACATATTGATGTGATGGTGGCCGCCCGTGAACCCGAAAAGTATGGGACAGCCGTGCGGCGCGTAGTGGAAGATTTCAACCTAAGCGTCACCGACCTCTATTTGCTACTGCCCCACGTCAATTCCGCCGACCCCGCCCGCCGCGAAAGTCAATTGCTGCTGTTTCGCCGCCTTATCCCCTTTGCGATTGAATTGGGCACACCGGGGATCACTGTTTCACCGGGGCTGCTGCAATCCGATGGGCCAGAACACAGCCTTGCTCGTACCGTTCCAGCCTTACAGCGTATTGTGGATGCCACCGAAAACACCGATTTGCGCATTTCATTTGAACCCCATTTGGATTCATCCGCCAGCACCCCCGAACAAGCGATTTTGTTGGTGGAGGCTGTACCGGGATTGAGTTTGACGCTGGATGTAGCCCATTTGGTGACGCAGGGCATTACGTGGCGTAATATCCGCATGTTGTTTGAACACACCGCTCATGTGCAAGTGCGGCAGGCCCGTCGAGATCGGCTGCAAGTGCCATTTGAAAAAGGTAAGTTGGATTTGGAGCAGTTGATGGTTGACCTTGCCGAAGCCGATTATCATGGTGTGGTCTCCATTGAATATATGACCACATTTGGCTGGCATGGCATGGCTGAAGTGAATATCACGCAGGAAATCGTCAAGACACGGGATGCCCTGCGTGATTTACGTTTACAAGTGCTGCAAGAATAGCCTATTGTGGGGAGGCGGGGGCTGTCACCCATGCCGCCAGCGCATCAAAATCCGCCTCAATCTGGTGAATCTGATTGCGGTAATTTGGCGCGATGGTCTCCAAATTCCCCTTATGATACTCAATCACCGCTTCGGGGTCTTTGAGCAGATGTCCGGTGAGAATGGCGACCACTTCATCATTCGGCTTGATCTCCCCTTGTTCGACCAATTGACGTACCCCTGCAACTGACGCAGCCGAGGCAGGTTCGCAGCCAATCCCCGCCGCGTCAATACAGGCTTTGGCGTCCATGATGTCTTGGTCAGTTACACACACCACCAGCCCGCCTGTGACTTCAATCGCACGTTTGGCTTTGGCATAGTTGGTGGGGTCGCCAATGCGAATCGCGGTTGCCAATGTCTCGGCTTTCATGGTGATGTGCTCTTTGAAATTGCCCTGCCAACTGCGGAAAAATGGCGACGCCCCCTCAGCCTGCACAATGGCAATACGCGGCATCCGTTTGATAATGCCAAGATGATGGAGTTCCAAAAACGCCTTGCCGAAAGAAGACGAATTACCGAGATTGCCCCCCGGTACAACCACCCAATCGGGCACCTTCCAGCGGCGTTGTTGCAGCATTTCTAGCATAATGGTCTTTTGCCCCTCCAAGCGGAAGGGATTGACCGAATTCAGCATATAGACAGGCAGCTTGTTGGCAGCGTCCAGCACCAACTTTTGGGCTTGGTCAAAATCCCCACAGATTTCTAAACAGGTCGCGCCATAGGCAATCGCTTGGGCCACCTTGCCGAGCGCAATTTTGCCCGCCGGAATTGCCACCACACCCTGCAATCCTGTCAGCGCTGCATACGAGGCCATACTTGCCGACGTGTTACCCGTGCTGGCGCAAATGACTGCGTGCGCCCCTAAATGTTTGGCCTGACTGACACCAGTGGTCATACCCCGGTCTTTAAAACTGCCTGTCGGATTTTCGCCTTCATGCTTCAATTGCAGTTTTTTGTGTCCAGTAAATTGGGCCAGCCAAGGCGGGCTATCATAGAGCATGGTGTTGCCTTCGCCGCGTGTCACCATCTCATCTTCACCCAATTCAGGGGCGATCAACTCCCGATAGCGCCAGACCCCACTGCGTTCCCAATTTTTGAATCCACCGAGGCGCTGGTCGAATAAATCAGTGGAGACACGAGTTCGCAGATAGTCCAGATCATGCTGCACATCTAGCAAGCCACCACATTTGGGACAATTGTAGAGCTTGGCGTTGCGATAGTAGGTTTCGGAACAGTCTACACATTGCAGCCATGTTCTGGCATTCGTGTTCATTGTTTGCCTCCACGTTGAGCATGTCCATTGTCATTTTCCGGCAGCAGCACCGATGTTGCCGCCGGGTAGGAACCAAGCAATTTGACCATTGAGGCGCTTTGCAGCAAGCCCATCAAGGCCTGTTTACACTGCGGGTCTTCGGCATGACCTTCAAAATCCAGATAAAACCAATACTGCCACGCCTTGGAGCGCATGGGGCGGGATTCTAGCTTAGTCAGGTTGACTTCGTGTCGTGCAAAGGCTCCAAGACATTCATAGAGGGCCGCTGGACGATGACGCACGGCAAATACAATCGAGGTTTTCTGGGGGCCTTCGGTGCGCGGGGCATCATGCAGGCCAATCACAAAAAAGCGCGTCGAATTATAGGGTTCGTCCTCCACCCCCCGATCCAACACTGTGAGGCCATACAATTCTCCCGCCAGCGCACTCGCAATCGAGGCCGTATGCGGTTCAGGGTTCGCAGCAAGGTCACGAGCACTGCCAGCGGTATCATAAGCCACTACCGCCTCAAATCCACGTCGGCGCAGATACCCTTCACACTGGGCCAACGCCTGTGGATGAGATTTCACACGCTTGATGTCCGCTAACTTGGTTCCGGCAGGGGCAAGCAGCATGTGTTGAACGCGCAAAATAACTTCGGCCTGCACCCGCATATCATGTTCAAATAATAATTCATAACTTTGGGCGACGGTTCCGGCCAGCGCATTTTCGACAGGCAGCATCCCATAAGTCGCTTGTCCGGTCAATACTGCCTCAAACAAGCACTGAAAATTGGGACAGGGGAGGGTTTCAACATCTTGACCAAAATGCTGAAGAACAGCTTCTTCGGAATAGGCTCCGTGTTCACCTTGAAACGCAACAATAATGGGACTCATTTGTATTTTCCAGCTTTAGGTTTGAAATTGCCCTGTCGCTCAGGATTTAGAAAAATCGAGGCGGCGGCAGGTCGCTTATCAAAGAATGGCAAAATCAATAATATCACAGACAGGGCCAAACAAAGCCAGATTTCTGATGTGAAAAAGTCACGAATGATGTCGCCATTGGTATACGGGGCATGTTCACCCGATGTGACAAAAAGGCTCTCGTTGAGGGCATCCGTCACATTGAGGGTATAGGTTCGCATCCACAACAGCACCACCACAATGCCCAGCAGCAGCATCAATGCGTTATTGACGCGGCTACCGGGGCGTTCGGGGGTGGCAATACGCCGATAAAATTGGAACGTCATCGCACCCACCACAATCGGCAAGATGAACATGATACCGGAGGGGAAATCTTCAGTGAAATTGACATTTCGGGCCGCGAGATCAAACCCCGTAAACGAATCGGTCTCGTTATTTTCACCGGGGGTCTCTAGCCAAACGCCAAGAACAAACAGCCCTACCACTGCCAATCCAATTGCGGCAATCGCAAGGCTGAGAAAATGCAGGCGAGGTTTATTTTCGGGACGCATGGGCCTATCCTATTCGTTAATCCTAGACAAAAGCGTTGATATGTTGATGCTTTAGCCTCACTGTTGACTCACTAAACTACTCGCAGCGGTCAACAGAGGATTAATCGTCCTCGTCTTCGTCTTTATCGTCCAGCTTTTCCGTCGAATCGGCTTGGGGAGATTCAGGCTCATCGCCATCCCGCTGGTCGCCTTCATTGCGTGGCGTAGCTACCAATGATTCATCGGCCTCATCCAAAAGCGCTAATCCACTATCAGCTTCAGATGCAGTATCGGGGGGCAAGTCTTCGGGCGCGTCCAAGTCATGGGCAGTCTCAAATTCGATACGCGGATTGCCATCTTCGCCATCTACAATACGCACTTCCTTGCCCGCGATTATTGGCCCAATCTCGCTGCTGTCATTTAAATCTTCGGGTAAATCCATATCGTCCAGCGGGCGGGAGGGGGGAGGGAGTTCCCGTTTGGGTAGATCGTCACCGCGCAGTTCATCATCATAGCGGCCATGCAGCAGGGTCGCATTGTGGGCCAGATTAAACACCTCGCTGTAAAGACGTTCGGCATGATGCGACACCCCGTTCAAAGCATCCGCAAAATGGCTATAGCCGAAATTCTCGGTAGGCAGTTCAACCGCAAGAAACAAATCACCATCGCTGTCGAGGCCAAATTTTGCCATGTTCATATCAAGGTTAAGGCGCAGGACATGATAATAAAAGCGCAGGCGGTCTTCAGCATTGGGTGGTGCCACCACAAACGGATTGATGACAAAATAAATCCAATGCTCACTGAGTCGAATGAAAATTCGGAAGGAAGAAACCGAAGTCCGCACCCCTGTAATCCATGTGTTTTCGCTGCTGCGGGTATAGCTCCACTCATATCGTGAGAAGTATTCTTCAATGGTCTCTGGTGTCAGCTGCATTCATACGCCCTATCTTGGAAGCGGTCAAGCCGAAAATGAGGGGAAAACTCAAATTCAACATTCTATTATAGCTTAGAAAGAGAGACTTATAGAGATAGAGTTTAGTTTCGACTTAGCGACGATCCGCGAGATTCACCATCACAAAATATAGGGTTGCTCCGATAAGGCCAAACAGCAGTAGCCCCCAGCCCCCCAGCCCAATCAAGGTCATTCCTAAGCCAGCAAGGGCTGTCCCGATACCGGCCATTTGGGCCGCCTGACCTTCATATTGGCGCATTTGGCCCTGCCGATAGACATTGGCGGATTTTTTGATGATGATCCGCACGCCATAGGCCATCACCCCAATGCCCATGATTAGAAACAGCAGCAAAATAATGGTGTTCATGATTTCCCCGCCTGATAGTTTAAGAGGGTATGGACAGCGCTCATCGGGTCAGTGTCACGGGTCATCAGTTGTTCGACCAATCCTTCAAGATGGTCATCTGGCACCACCGACAGCAGATTTTTGAGAAGTGTCTCGCGTAGCCGTGCAATCAATTCACTTTCTAAACGCGCCCGCTGGCGATCTTGGCGAATCCCGCTTTCCGACAAATAACTGCGGTGCGCATCAATCGCCTCAGCCAGTTCAGGGATACCCTGCCCATTAATCGCTACTGTTTGAATGATAGGCACTTCACGGAAATCATATTCCGGCGCACCTGTATTATCGGTTTGGGCCATGAGTTGACCATGATGGGCCACTACACGCTGACGATGCCCTAGATCAAGCATGGCCTTGAGCGCACGCACAGTATTTTGCACCAGCGGGCTATCGGCTTTGTTGACCACCAAAATATCGGCAATTTCCAAAATGCCCGCCTTAATCGCTTGAATATCATCACCGAGACCGGGGGCTTCAACCACAATCGTGGTATCGGCGGCCTTCACAATTTCGACCTCATTTTGACCTGCCCCCACCGTTTCGATAATGATGATGTCGAAACCCGCCGCATCCATCACCCGCATGACATCATAGGTGGTACGTGCCAAGCCGCCCAATTGACCACGACTCGCCATGCTGCGGATAAACACGCCGTTATCGCCGGAGAGGTCGCGCATCCGAAAACGATCCCCTAAAACGGCACCACCCGTAAATGGGCTAGTGGGGTCAACCGCGATAATGCCGACGGTTTTGTTCTGCTTGCGGAGATGTTGAGTTAGGACGGTTACAAGGCAGCTTTTGCCTGTACCCGGTGCGCCCGTAATCCCGATGGTATAGGCATGGCCCGTATGGGGATAGAGTGTTTTTAGGATTTCAACCGACTCAGGAATTTCATTCTCAACGGCGGTAATGGTGCGGGCCAAAGCACGACGGTTGCCCGCCAGCAGTTGGCTGACGAGCGTTTCTGGAGACGTTTTTAACACAGACAATCCTTCTATCAGACAGAAACAACCGTGCGGATATGTTTTACAATGTCATCGGTATTGGTGCCGGGGCCAAAAACCTCGCTCACCCCCATTGACTTGAGCGCCGGAACATCTTCATCGGGGATAATGCCGCCAATAATGACCTTTACATCGTCCAACCCGCTTTCGTGCATTAGCTCAATCACACGCGGGGTCAACGCCATATGTGCGCCGGATAGAATAGACATGCCGATGACATCCACATCTTCTTGCAGCGCCGCTTCTACAATCATTTCGGGCGTTTGGCGCAGACCCGTATAAATGACTTCCATACCGGCATCGCGCAGACTGCGGGCAATCACTTTGGCGCCCCGGTCATGCCCATCAAGGCCGGGTTTGGCAATCAGTACGCGGATTTTGCGATTTTCCATTGGGTGTTTTCCCTGCTCAGAAAATATGAAACTTAAAACACGAGTATAGCGCAGAAATTTTAGGAATGGCGAGTGAGCAATTGCCTGTTTTTAAGCATCAGGTGGCAGACCGCGCAACATGTCTAGCACCTCACGTTCAAAACGCCACAAGGCACTCGATTGAAAACGTCGTTGTAAGGCTTTTAGGCGGGGATAGCCATCTGCCGATTCCGAGACCCATTCTTGGGCAAAATTCCCCTGTCGGATGTTGTCGAGAATAGATTCCAATTGGCGCTGCATTTTCACCTCTTGGAAGCGCTCGGTACGGGACATGATGCCATATTGTCCGGCAGGTGAAAGCATATGCAACGCATGGGTTAGGCCTGTAATGCCTGCCCGCGAAAACAACATGCCCAATTCACCGGATAAATAGAGTTCCGTCAGCGCCACTTCGGGGGGATAACCTTCGCGGATGAGGACATCAGCGGCAGCCAGCAGCGTGCTGTGAATCGCCGATAAGACGGCCTGATGGATAAACAGGTCAATTTCGACTTCCTGATTAAACGACACCTCAATCGCACCCTGTCGCAACGCCCCAATCGCGGCAGCCAAAGCCAACAAATACTCCCACGCCCGTCCCGATCCATCTTGCGCAACCGAAACATAGCAGGGATACCCCAACCCATTCAAATAACCATCGCGTACCCCAATGCCAAGCGTGCGAGGTGCAATCAAGCCAGCATCCACATGATTCGGCGGCTCGATATAGCCAAACGCGACATTATAGCCCGATGCAAAAATCAGCATGTCACCAGTGCGTAAATTTGGCGCGATATGCTCCAAATACACCTGTGGCATGATTTCGTCGGGAATCATCAAAAAAATGGTGTCCGCCCCTTGAGCTGCTTGGGTAATCGGTGTGACGATGAAACCGTCGTTGCGGGCAAGGCGGGCAAAATCATCCTCGCGGTTGCCAATAATGAGGTCATAGCCGCTGTCACGGAGATTGAGGGCCACCGAACGACCCAGATTGCCATAGCCAATCACCGTAATCTGGCGCTGGCGCAGATTTCGCAAATCGGCATCTTTTTCATAGTAGAGGGTCGTCATAGCTAAACCGCTTTTCTAAAGGGTCATATTAATCGAAGTCGGCTACGGGTGTCGGGAGTGAAAGATGCCAGACCGGAGTAGGCATTTTTTGGGTAACAAAACCGAGACTTTCATAAATCCGCCGCGCCGCTACATTGCTGGATTGCGTGTTGACGGTAATGGCTCTATGTGGAAATTGGGCAATAAGACGCTCCACCAGCGCTCGACCAATGCCACGTTTTTGCGCGGAGGGCCATGTCGCCAATCGTGCCAGATGAATACCATCCGAATAGGAAGTAGAAAGTTGATAACCGACGGCATGTTTTTCCATCACTGCCATCGTAAAACTGACGGCATAATGGCTGGATCCTTCTAAATCCGTCAGGCTCATGTGCCACAGGGAGGGAAAAGCTGCATGGTCAATGGTTTCTATAATCCGCAGATCATGACCATGTACCAAACGAATTTTGAAATCGCGGGGCGGCGCATATTCAATCGGGGCAGCCTCTCGAATCAGATGAACAATCTGGTCAAGCGAACTAAAGCCGCTTTTTTCCAAGAGAACTTGCAGCCAAATTTCCATTTCCAGAACGGCGATTTCGTGAATGCCAGATTGGGTACAGCGGGATAGTGCGGCTTGCAGCAGGTCATTAAAGATGTTTTCAGGAGCATGGTCATGCAGCGATACCAAACGCAGCCATGCCGTGCCGTTGTGAGGGGCAGAGACCGATAACACCCCCATTAGTTCTTTATGACGATAGGCCAGCACGGTATGGTGATATTCGTCCCGCAGCCATTCATTGATCTGACGCCAATCCAGATGATGATGCGTGCGAAATTGTTGGGCGCAAAATTGCAACACCGTCCGATATTGTGCCGGGGTATACGGAACAATTGCAACACCAATCGGGTTCAAAATAGCTGACCTTGTTGTTCAAGCCGCCATGAACGGGCTGCTATTGTCCGGTGGTGGTTTCCGCTAGTTGAGGCCAGTTGATGGTACATTCATTTGGCCCAACTTTACAAGTTTTGAGCGTCTCGGTGCTGAGAATGAGCCGAAATTCCGCGTCACTGTTGAGTTCTGAATTCCACACCCAATAAAGATTGGCGCTGTCTTTCGCAAAATAGGGCAGATTCTTCACCGTGCCTTGACATAATTCAGGTTCAGGCAGTGCTTCATTCGTAATAAAAACCCGAATACATTCCCCCGGTTCAAAGGCACTCATGGTTTGGGCACCGAAGTCCCGCGAGATAAAGATGCGGGTATTATCCAACGAATTGAAGCCGATGCCAGTCAGATTCAGAACTTGCTCAGACATATTGACAATGGTGAGGGAGTCATTGGTATAAATCAGTTTCAAACTTCCATCGCCATCATTGTTGTTAGTTCCGGTATTGGATTGCCCCCCAGAACCTCCATCGGAGCCATTAGGTTTGTCATCTGAGTCACTCAAAACACCACTTAACGCCAAAATCGCGGCTAGTATTAAAAGCGCCGCAATACCCCCAATTCCATAGAATAGGGGTTTACGATTGTTGGCTTTTTTGTCCGAAACTGCTGCCACAGGCGGTGCAGGCTTGGGGGGTGGCGGAGTTGGAACTTCTTCGGCCTTAACTGCCTTCGGCGCAGACTTTTTCGCTACTTTAGGGGCAGGCGGAGAAACCACTCCGTTAGCAGGTGTTTTACTTGGAGTATCTGTTGGCACATCCAGCATCGCAGCACTTGGCGGAGGCACAGGCGCACCAGATTTCATAGGCACAGGAGTTGGAGCAGGCACGGGCATTTCGGTGGCAGTGGGAATTTCACCCAATGCAACTTGTAGTGCCATGACCATCTCACTTGCTGATTGGAAACGATTTTCTGGTTGTTTTTCTAGCGCCTTCAAAACAACTTTCGCCACCGCTTCCGGCAAATCGGCTCGAATTTCACGCGGGGAGGGAGGCGGATTGGTGATATGGCTGAGGGCCAGACTCATCGCCGATTCTTCATCAAACGGCACTTGTCCTGTCAGCATTTCAAACAAAATCACCCCCAAGGAGTAAATGTCACTTTGGGGGACGGCCTGCTGTGACGAGATCGCTTGTTCAGGGGCGATATAACGCGGCGTCCCAAAGGCTGTGCCGAGGGTACTTTCTGTGCCAGCTTCCATCACTAGACCAAAATCCATCAAAACCACCCGCCCGGTGTCTTCTTCAACCATGATGTTGGAAGGCTTTACATCCCTATGGATAATCTGGTTTTTGTGGGCATAGTCCAAAGCCGCCGCCACCTGCCGCATAATATTGAGCACGTCGGCATAGGGCATATAGTTCTTTTTGCGCTTTAGACGGCCCAACATTTGGGTCAGGGTCTCGCCCCGAATCAACTGCATCGCCATGTAATGTGTATCTTCTTGGGTGGCATAGCGGTAAACGGTCACAATATTGGGGTGACTATCGAGTTTGCCGATGGTGCGGGCCTCGCGCTTGAATCGCTTCATCAATTCGTTGGCGCGGTCACGATCAAGCGTAATGACCTTCAGCGCCACATCGCGCTGTAGATTACGATCCGTCGCCAGATAGACCCGCGACATGCCGCCTTTGCCCAACAATCGAACGATGCGATAATCCCCTAAGATTTGCCCGATCATCGGGTCGTCGGTTTTTGTGACCACTGAGGTTCCTGCCTTGCTTGATCTGATTAATCACCTAAGAGGCCCATATTTTGAGCCTCCTCAAAACTCATCTTATCCCCATGAATATTGCCGAGGTCCAAATCTGCTGGTTGGTCGTTGCCAAATAAATCATCAAAACTTACTTCATCGGGGGTACTTTGTCCAAATAATAAATCTAAATCAAGCTCACCAACCGGCTCTAAAATAGGTTCATCCACAATGGCTGGGGTCGTTGGTGTAACCTCCAATTTAGGTAGAGGTTGTGTCGCGTGTTTGGGCGGACGAGAACCGGGACGTGGGGCAGTGGGTGATGTCGGGACAGGCACGGGAGCAGGTTGCTCAAAAGTCCACGCGCTGTCGCCCAGTAGCTTGATAATCGCGTCAGCGCCGAGGCGCCCAAAGCGAGTCATTGCACCAAATACACCGGACTTATTGTCATCGAATAAAAAGGCCGCAAAATAGTGATAGCCGAGAGAAAGCGCAAACAAGTCGTAGCGGTTGCCATCATAGAATTTTAATGACCACCCCTGCCCACCAATTTGCGGGGCAATCTTGGGGGCCTGCGCGAATGTTGGCCCTAAGATACCTGCAATAAGGCTCTTGTCAATATATCCGGTGCGTTCATCTACGACTACCCGGCCTGTACGGTCAGCAATGAGGCCACCAATCGCGCCTACTTCACGCATCGTGTTAAGCAGAATCGCCCGTGCTTTATCTACATCCAACGTCGGAATGGGGCCAAGATCAACTTCTACTATCCCTTCGCTGGCTTCAACCACATCCGCACCATCAAGGCCCACCCGGAGGGCACGCACGAATTTTTCGCCGGGGGGATAGTGCATAAACTGAATCGGCAGTTCTTCAAGTTGATCGGCATCAATCATGGGGTCATTTTCGGTTGCCACTATGACAATCGCCACGCCCGCCCGTTCGCGGATGGCTCGTTTTGCAAATTCAAGGCCATTCATGGTGCCGTCCAGTGTAAACGCCGCAACTACCAAGTCAAATTCAACTCGTGCGATTTCATCCAGTGCAGATTCTGCCGAGGGGACTTCATAAATCGCATAACGCCTGCCTAGCATAGACATAGCGGCACGCACGAGATCACTCAGATGTGCTCGTGTATCAATCACCATAATACGATGGATCGAAGCCATAACACTGCCTCCGCAAAAATCTGTCACAAGCCAACACTACAGGGAAGGACACCCCACCCTTATGGGACATTATACTGTATCAATATAGTATTGGCGAAGAATGTATTTTTCCAGAAAAAGATAAAGAGGCCGTTTGAGCCTTATTATACAATTGTTTGAATCGAGGTGTCAGGAAATTTTCGTGAAAAAATTATGAAACGAGCCTTTGCTTCTCATGATGAATGCAAAGGCCCGTCTCGGTCAATCTAGGATTTGCAAGAAAGGGTTCCCCTTTTTTGCACTAGCCTGCTTATTGGAAGCTGGCTTCAATTTCGTTGGCGGCAATATCCAGTGCCTCAAGCGCGGCCTGAACATCTACACCTTCGACCAAAATGCTTTGGAAGGTCGCCTGAACATTATCGCGCACCACATCGTAACCAGCGGTGGCGGGTTCAACGAAGCCCTGACCTTCGAGCAACAGATTGAAGGATTCTTCATATTGAGGAGTAGCAGTGAACACTTCGCCTAGATTTTCGGCGGTGCTGATACGAACCGGGAAGTAGTTGGAAGCGGCGGCCCAAACTGCCTGTTGCTCGGCTTCGGTAAACCAACGAACAAACAGCCACGTCGCCAGTTGGGCTTCGGGGGTGCTGCTGCCAGCAATCAGGCTGACACTCGCGCCGTAGATGTCAACTGCTGGGGTTTCGCCATAGGGGATGAAGGTGATACCCCAATCCAGTTCGACGCCACCTTCTTGAATGGCGGAAGCAACGAATGGAAGACCAGAGGTTGAACCCATGTAGAACAGGTTCTTGCCAGCGGCGAAGTCATTTTGATCGGCAAAGTTTTCCGCAATCAGATTTGCACAGCCATCGGCAACCAAGCTCTGCATAAAGGTCAGCGCAGTAATCGTGGCTTCGTTGTTATAGGTATAGGTGTTGGTCTCGGCATCAAAGATGTCAGCACCAAGACCGTAGGTCAACGCCGCAACGTTGGAAGCATCGGTACGAACACTGTAGCCGATGGCGTCATCGCCTTCATAGCCGCTCCAGCCATTTTCGGTAAAGGCACAGGCCATTTCACGGAATTGTTCCCAGTTGGTGGGTGGCGCATCATAACCCAGTTCAGCCAACGCCGAGCGATTGTAGTACATCACTTCAGCGGAACGGTTGGGCGGGAAGCCGATACGGACACCATCGGGGGCAATGTCTTGAGTGAAGAAGGCCGGGATAAAGTCGGCCTGTTCAGCTTCGTTCAAACCAACGGCGGGATCGGTCACGAAGGGGTTCAGGTCAACAATACCACCACCGGCTTTGTAGGCCAGTGCTTGGTTTTGATAGGCCACGACCAAATTGGGCAGTTCACCAGAGGTCAACCCAGCAATGATCTTACCATAGATGTCATCATAGCTCCCTTGATTGGTCGCTTCAACGGTGATACCCCAAGGATTACTGGAGTTAAATTCAGCAATCAGTTCGGCGAGGCGTTCTTCACGTGCGCCACTGTGATTGTGCCACCATGTAACGGTTTGGCCGCTGGGGTCAACGCCAGCAAAAGCACCTTCGGTTGCTGGTACAGTGAGTTCGAAGGTCTTGCGGAAAGAAGAAGCATCTTGAGCAAACGCCGAGGGCAGCGCCGCTACGATTACAGCCAGAACCATAAGTATAACAAAGGACTTGCTCAAAACAGATTTCACTTTGTAACTCCTCCTTAAAGGATGTTGTTTGGGGAAATACTCTGACAGAAACCTTGACATCGAATTCCGAGTGTCAATCATAACCTGAGACCATAAAACCTGCCCTAATTTAAGTTTAAAGAAATTTTAAGTTAAATTAAAATTTTATTTACCAAATCTGCCGATTGAGTGTTAACATCATGTTTTGGTAACGGATTGGTGAATAACTTGAGGAGATTGTGTTGATGGGATTTTTGCGTAATATCCAATCACTATTTGGTGGAAAAGCGAAAACGCAGGACGGGGGATTATATCTGTATGTCAAAGTACACAAATTCCCTAACCGTCCTTCACCGGAAGATGAAATTGTGCAGCTTCGCCTGAACCCCTATAGTGATGTCTCGGAAGATGATGAAGGGAACCACTTTGTCAAAAAGACAGTGGTTGGTGCCCATTCATTCCGTCGTGCCGAAATTACGGTATTTTTTGACAATAAACGCCAAATCCGCGATTGCGAGGTCAGTGGGGGTGAGGTGGCAACTGCGGAAGAATTTAAGCAATATCAGGCCAGCCTAACCACTTCTAGTTAATCCCACCTCCTAACGCCTGCTTGATTTAGCATCATTAGGCTTATTATTAGGATCAGGGTTGCTGGATACCCCACCTTTGAATTCTGGGGCCGTGATATGCACAACTTCGCATAGGCTCTTATCTGAGAAACGAACACGGAATACTGCATCAATATCTTCCAGACTATCACCCGGCTTGGTAATCATCGTAGGAAGGGTCTGTACGTAACGATATTCGATCAATTGAAATATCTTTTCGCGTGCCCACGCAGAAGCGGCACTTAGATCAAAGTGATCCAGAATCAAGACGGGGGCCATACAGACTTCTTGAAACCGTTTTTCCAGCGTGGTGCGCGAACCGGCCTCAAAAGTCTTACGTAGATTATCCAAAAGGTTTGGCAGCGTAACAAAATAGACAGACTCACCCTTTTTTGACCGTGCATTTGCAGTAGCAGCCGCAAGGTGGGTTTTTCCACAGCCATTTTTGCCCACCAAAATGACCCATTTATCAGGATCAACGGCAAATGCTTTGGCAATCCGGTGCGCTTTCGATAAGCTCTCTTTGGCTTCGCTTGGGACGGCACGATTGATGACAAAGTTCTCAAAAGTCTTGTTGATATAGATATTGGCCGTGAGAATTTCAGTGACGGGCTGTGTTCCGGGGGGTTGACGATAATCGGGCAGACCCACCATATTAATTATTTGGGTGAGATTGCGATCCACCAAACGGCTGGCGATACGCGGATCAAGCTGTTCCAGTTCGCAGTTGGTAGTAACAACGGTAGGAAGCCGACGACTGTAACGGTGATTAAAGAGTTGATAGAGTTTTTCATTGGCCCATGAGGTTTGGCTTTCCGAGCCTAGATCATCCAAGATCAACAATGGCGCATTGCGTAGTTGATCAAACATTTCGTCGTAGCCCTGCTCAGAATTGGGGCCGAAGCTGGTTCGCAAATGGTCGAGCAAATCTGGCACGGTCAAAAAAATGACGGGGTGATTGTATAACAAACGATGATTGCCAATCGCGGCGGCTAAATGTGTTTTGCCACATCCATAGCCGCCCAAAAAGAATAACCATCCCTCCGGCTCATTGGCAAAGCGATAGGCCGCATCAATACTGGTACGCAAAATAACCGTTTGCATGGCATTCAGCGATTCGCCTGTCGTGGCAAAGGTATCAAAGTTAAGATGCCGATGATGTTCCAGATTGCTGATAGTACGCAGATGGTTGGATTTCCGGGTAGCAGTGGCTTCTTGGCGGCATACACACACAAAGGCCTTACCAAAATCGGGGTCGCCGATAGGCACATTTTTGGTCACAAGGCCTAATCCTCCGCAATATGGGCACACATCTTGCGGTGGCTCAGGATTTTCGGGGACTGCTTTATCCCAAAAGCTATTGAACTTATCAAGGTAATCACCGAGAGAACCCATTTCTACCTGTCCCCTTCCCATCCCTCATCCAACGATCAAGAATGGCCTGAATGTAGCTCCAACTACGCTTATTTTGCTCAACCGCAATGCGAATCGCTTCTTCAATCCAGTCTTCAGGAAATTCTCGTTCAGCGTCCAACAGCCGATCACGCATCATCGGCGTAATGTTTCCAATATTTTGCTCATACAGTTTAAAAATGAGCGGCCTTTCCGTAATCAACTGGACTGGTCGTAAAGCATCACCCGGCACCCATGACCCTTTTTCTAACGCATTTAGCGCCGCTTGCCCATCGGGAGTATTCACAAAATAAATCTCTTCCTGTGTGGCGGTTAGCGTGATTGTGACGTGAAATAACGTGCCCCGTATGACGGTTCGTTCTAGGGCATCGCGCAAAACAGCCTCACGCTCAGATTCCTTTGATGCCAAACCCGCCATAAATAATTCATCCGCCATGATTCCCGAAAGTCGCAGGTATTTATATTTGCCTTCTTGCTGCTGGATGGCCCACAAGCAATAGAGCGTGACCTTTAACTCAGCCAGATGGTCAATCATCGGCAGCAGTTCGATAAAAAACGGCTCTGGTAATCCGATAAATTTGGCTTTCTTCGGAAAACCATTAAATCCCTGCATAATCGGTATCCTAAGACTTTTCGGCGCTCTTTACGGACAATTTTAGTTCGCACCAGCCAGAGAAAGTAGGGCAGGCTGAATTGAAACGACGGATTAGTAATTGGTCAAGTCAATGGATTGTTTCATCAAGTCCCGAAACTGCGTCAACCGCTTGTCAAAATAAAGCGAGATCATTCCGGTTGGGCCATTGCGATGTTTCGCCACGATAATTTCAGCCTGATTCGGGGCTTCAGAATTTTCGTTATACACATCATCACGATAAATAAACATCACCACGTCCGAATTTTGTTCAATACTACCACTCTCTCTTAAATCCGATAGCTGCGGTCTTTTGTCAGCACGCTGTTCAACGGCACGATTTAATTGCCCCAATGCTAAAACGGGCAGATTCAGTTCACGGGCCAACTCTTTGAGGGATTGCGAAATATAGCTGATTTCCTGCTCGCGGTTCTGATTGCGATCTCCCTGTTTGCCATTCATCAATTGCAGGTAGTCCACAATCACTAAGTTAATATCAAATTCGCGCTTGAGACGGCGGCACTTGGTTCGTAGTTGGATAGGGGTAATGGCGACGGTATCATCCAAAAAGATGGGGAGTTCGCTAAGTCGGGCAGCCGATTGAGTAAAAAGTCCCCATTCCCGGTCATCCAGATCACCGAGGCGCAGTTTTTGGCTGTCTATACCGGATTCGCTGGCAATAAATCGCTGGACAAGCTGTTCATTACTCATTTCAAGGCTAAACACCGCCACTCGTCCGCCCGCCCGCGCCGCATTCCGGGCAATATTAAGGCCAAAGCTGGTCTTTCCCATCCCGGGACGTGCCGCCAAGATCAGCAGATCGCTTTTTTGCAACCCACCCAAGAGGCGGTCAAGATCAATGAATCCAGTAGGCACACCCGATTGTTTATCACGGGTGCGATAAAGATATTCGATGCGGTCATAGTATTCGGCGAGGACATCCTGAATAATGGTGACTTCCCGTTTCAAACGGCGCTCGGTCACACTAAAGAGGTTGGCTTCGGCGCGTTCGATAACCTCATTCACATCCATGTCTTCGCTTTTTGCCAGTTGCGCGATCTCAGTAGACGCTTTTAGCAAACGGCGGCGCGTGGCGGTACGCTCCACGATCCGGCCATAAATTTCCGCGTTCATGGCGGTGGCGGAATTGCTAAGGAGATAGGTAATATAAGAACCGCTGCCGATAGAATCAAGGCGGGCTTGATTCCGCAGTTCTTCAATAAGTGTCAGGCTATCAATCACCTCGTTACGCTCTTGCAGCCGCATCATCGCTTCCCACACATATTGATTGCGCAGGAAGAAAAAGTCATCGGCACGCAAAAACGATGCCACTTCGAACAGGGCGTCATTATTAATAAGAATCGCCCCTAGTAGTGCTTCTTCGGCCTCTTGACTATGGGGCGCTAAACTTTCTTCAGGATTCAGCAGTGGTTCGTCCATCACAGAAATTTTTCGATCTTGTTGGTTCGTCTAAATCAAAAATCGCCTCTCACACAACTATACAATGTTCCAGTTAGTATTGAAATGCGACAGGCGAAATGTTTGGTTCGAAGATTTAAACCTTAGGGGTTCGGCAGACTCGCTGGAACATTGAGTGTCAAGAATTGGGGAGGGTCTACCCACACGCCATTCACCATGACTTCAAAATGCAAATGCGATCCTTGTACTCGACCCGTCGCCCCTACTAACCCTATAATCTGTCCCTGACGCACCAATTGGCCGGGAACAACTTGGATCTCGCTCAGATGCGAATAGGCGGTTAGGATACCCCACCCATGATCTATCATGATGTGATTACCATGAATAGGCAGACGCTCGGTAAAAATCACACGGCCATCAGCGGAGGCAGCCACCGGGTCGCCCGTTGTCGCTAAATAATCCGTTCCAGTGTGGCGTCCTTCATAGACCCCATTGTTGTAATTGCGAATACCACCAAACTCAGAAATCTCAATGTCACGGACAGGGTTGATAAAGTCGGTAAAGAATTTTTCAGGGGTGGTGCGATTCATCACGCGCACCAGTGTTTCGACCTCTTGACGATTAATGTCGAGGTCAAGCAGCGGTTCAAGATTATAGGGGAGGGGAATATCTTGATAGAGAAATGCGCCCCACATAATCTCAATGTCCTTACGGAAAGTCTGCTGCGACCCATCATCGGCGGTATAGAAAATCTCAACAGATTGGGTTCCAGTAGGCGCATCCATATCTATGCCTAAAAAGCCGATCCAATCGCCATCTACGCTTGGATAGAGGTAGATTACGCGGCCTAGAAATGTGGCCTGTACTTCCTTTGGATGTGACCCATCCAAAATCTGCACTCGTAAAAGCGCCGAACGCCCCTCTTGAATTTGTTCGCTGGGTTCTACCAAGACAAAAACATTACTCGAAGCATCTTGGGCATTGGCCGGATGCGCAATCAAAACAACTGTTAATCCTGCTAGTACCATTAAAAATACAAATACTGCTTGAAATCGCCGCATGTTGAAACCCTATAGGTGATAAATCGTAGGGAACATTGTAATGATAGGTGTGGAGCAAGTCTAGCGTGAGTCGTTCTATCGTTTGCCAAACGCACGATAAGTTACAATCCCCATACTATTCGTGGCATGGAGGTAAAAAAAGTTGCTGACTGCCGTCAAAAATGCTAGGATTTAACATATTCTTTGGGGATTTA
Organism: Chloroflexota bacterium; assembly: GCA_024434115.1. Classification (GTDB taxonomy): domain Bacteria; phylum Chloroflexota; class Anaerolineae; order Aggregatilineales; family J027; genus CFX10. The sequence continues at coordinate 63,226 of QMIT01000010.1, read as the reverse complement.
TTAGCTAGGTGAGAAGACCATCCCATGACCAGTGACCCACAACGATACTACTCTCCACAGCGTCGGGTTGCCTATGATGACAGCATGAATCCTTGGATGATTCGGCTGCCCATGTTGGTAGTAACGGGTCTGGTGCTGCTGTTTTTCCTCTTGGTTGCGGGCATTGCAGGTTATCAGTTCACCTACCAAGATCGCATCTACCCCGGTGTCTCCACTATTTTTGGCCTCAACCTAGCGGGCATGACCAAAGACGAAGCGCGGGCCGCTCTCGCTAATCGCTTTACCTATCCCGAAGATGCTACCTTTGTTTTTCGAGATGGCGATAAAACGTGGGAATATACCGCCAGCGAACTCGGCGTCACGATGAATATTGAGGCGACGGTCAACGAAGCCTATAATGTTGGACGCAGCCGCAGCGGATTGGGCAATTTATTCGACCAGTGGGATGTATGGCGGAGCGGCTATCCACTTGCCCCGGTCATCACCTATAACCAAAGCGAAGCCGAGCAAATTCTGGGGCAAGTCTCCAACGATTTTGTCAATCGTCCGGTACAAGACGCTACTCTGACCATTCAAAATCGCCAAGCCGTTGTTACAACCAGTCAAGTAGGGCGCGTGGTAGATGTCCCCGCGACACTGGCCTTGTTGCAACAAGAAATTATGCGCTTAAGCAGCCGTAGTGAAATCAATCTGGTGGTGGTCGAACAAGCCCCCGAAGTTTGGGATGCTAGTGACGCCGCCGCATTGGTTAATATTGCGCTGGATACACGCGGGGTAACATTTTTTATCAGCCCCGAAGAAGGCACAACCGCCGGGCCATGGACAGCGAAACCGGAAGATATTGAAAACATGCTGCGCATTGAAAAAGTCCCCAACGGCGACGGCACTTCCCATTACGAGGTGAATGTTACCACCGATGCAGTTGAAGGATTTTTGGAGCAAATTGCGCCCGAACTGCGGACGGCCCCGGTGGATGCCCGTTTCACCTTTAATGATGAGACCAAACAATTAGAGGTTCTCCAAGCCAGTCAAGATGGACGAGAACTGGATACTGCCAACACCCTGCCACTATTTGAGCGGGCTGTTTTCTCTAATGCTGATCGAGCCGTGCCGCTGGTATTCCAAACCGTTATGCCTGCGGTACGTGATACCATGACCGCGCAAGAATTGGGAATCACGGAACAGATTACCGCCGCCACAACCTATTTTGTCGGCAGCACCGCCAACCGTCGCACCAATATCGAAGTCGCCGCCGCGCGTTTTCATGGCATTGTTATCCCGCCACACACCGTCTTTTCATTTAATCAATATCTGGGTGATGTGAGCGAGGAAGAGGGCTATGAGACAGGCCTTGTGATTGTGGGCGACCAAACAATCACAGGTGTTGGGGGTGGGGTATGCCAAGTCTCTTCGACACTGTTCCAAGCGGCTTTTTATGGCGGCTTCCCCATCATTGAACGGTATCCGCATGGCTATCGTGTCGCCTATTATGAAACGGGCGAAGGGCCGGGTTTGGATGCGACGGTCTTTTCACCGATTGTGGACTTCAAATTTGAGAACGACACGGATTATCACCTGCTGTTGGAAGTGTATGTGCGTCCAGCGAATGCCAGTATCCAGTTTAAGATTTATAGCACCAGTGTAGGGCGCAAAGTAACCAAAGAAGGCCCGTATGTGCGGAATGTCACACCGCCGGGGCCAACCATTTATCGTGCAACACCGGGTCTGCAACGTGGGCAAGCGATCCAAGTAGATTATGCCGTTTCGGGTTCAGATGTTTATGTTTATCGCACCATCAAGGACGCTGAAGGCAATATTCTGGTGGAAAAGGAAGAATTTGTCAGCCACTACATTCCGTGGCCGGCCCAATTCCAAGTTGCACCAGATGACCCGCGTGTAAACCGTTAGGCGTGGGAACAATTCCCTGAAATATTCCGTTTCAGGGGTGCATTTATTATTCTTATCAAGGGACTTATGCTGTACTTTCTAAGTTTGAGCGAAACGTATACCACTACGTGGTGGTTTATCGCCCTACGTGGTTTCCTAGCCGTGCTGTTTGGCGTCACGGCGATGTTTAATCCCCTGCTTGCAGCATCAGCGGCAGTTTACATTGTGTCCATTGGCCTAATGCTCGATGGATTAAAGGTCGTCACTGAAGCGGCTTTTAGCAACGCGACGTGGCGGCTGTGGCAAATCGCTTTGTCACGTGGGGTCTTCGAAATCCTTGTGGGAGCAGTCGCGCTCTACAATGGACATTCAACCTTCAAATTGATGGCTTTTATGTTTGCCTTCGCCATCATTTTCCGAGGGATATTGGAATTTATCAGTTTCCTCGAAATTGAAACCCCCATCGAAGGCCAGCGGATTACCCTAATCTCCGCGATTGGCAGCATCTTGATCGGGTTGGGACTAATCATCACACCTCTTGGGGATGAAATTGCCTTTATACTGTATATTGGCGCTTATGCCATCGTAGAAGGGTGCATTCAAATGGCCTCTGCCGGACAGATTAGCTCACGGTTGAAGGAAGCCGAGGTAATTGCCTAATGGAAAGCACTCAAATGCTGCCCACCTTACAGCGTGCCAATGATATTGATGCCGTATTGGAAGAAATCAAAAACACCAAATTTATCGGGGAAGTCACCCACAAGGAAATCGAACAGCACGTTAACAATGGGACGATTCGTTTTCTGTATGATGGTGACAACCTTCTGGGTTTTGGCGCATGGCAAATTGTGAATCCCCATTGGCGCGAAATCGGCCCACTCTATATTATTGAATCGGCCCGCGAAAAAGGCGTGGCTCGACAGGTCATTGACGAGATGTTCGCTCTCAATGCCGCCTATAATCTCTATGTCGTTACCAAAAACCCGGTAATTGGCTATTTGGCAAAGCAGTACCAATTTAGCCAAACCAGCATGGCAAAGTTACCCAAGCCGCTCAAAATTCACCTTATCCGCAAGTTTAAGCCGGTGCGGATTATCCATCTGGTGACCAAATTCAGCCGTGACCCAGTTTTACATTACATTCGCAAGGTCTAATTCGCTGAATAAAAACTCGGACTACAGCCACCGTGTTGAATTGAGAGTGAAAGACTGGTCAGACACCCTCGGATTCACCAAAGGTTATTTCGACCTTTGTCTCAATCCCCAATCGCTTTTGCAGTTTGGGGATATAGATTTTTCGATAGGCCTCGGCGTAATCTGCTCCAATATAAATTCCCCACAGTTTTGATAGCAACCGTTCGAAAAATGGAAAGATAATGGCATTGAGTCCATTTTGGGTTTTGTGGCAAGCCAGCGCGTCCAATTTGATACGGCGTACCGCTGAAACATCCACAAATCGGTTCGGAAACAAAGTCGAGCAGACATAATAATCGAGGGTGTGGTCAAGGCCATAACGCGCTACCGCATTCCGCACAATTTGGGCCACCGCCATATGGTCAGGGTGTGGGTAGGGTGTGGAAAAACGGAAATACTCGAAGGAAACCACCACATCCGGTTGATACCGCTCAAGTTGGTCAAGGACTTGCTGAATGGTCGTCTCATTGACCGGAATATCACGGTCATGATAGCCCATGTAGAGTATTTCACTTAAACCCAAAACCTTACCGCCTGCATTGGATTCGGTTTTGCGAATTTCGATGTATTCTTCGAGGGGCAAATGCTCATAGGTGCTATCCCAGACACCTAGATCACCCCCTGCAAAAACCACTGATACCACATTATGACCCAGTAGATAGCTTAAACCCCCTACAAAACCCTCTAAATCGTCGGGATGAGAGGTAATGATGAGGGGGCGTTTATATTTTTTGTGATCGAGTTTGAGCATCGGTAATCTGTCTGGTAGAAAGCAAATGCGGGGCAGAGTATCACACCCCACCCCACCTGTCAACTTGTTGCAGCAAGGATCAAAATTGAAAGGTTAGGAAGTCTGGGTATTCAACACCCCAAAGTTCCCATCTTGGCGTTTATAAACGACTCCTACATGCCCCGTATCCCCATTGAGAAAAACGAAAAAGTCATGACCCAACAACTCCAGTTGTTCAACGGCCTCATCCTCGTTCATGGGGGTCAAAACAACATCTTTACGACGGATGATCTTGGTTTCAGCCACCTCTTCGGCGGTTTCCGGTTCAGCTTCATCAAACGAAATTTCAATCAATTCTGGGTCAACCGCTTCGCTCCAACGTTCCTTACCCTTACGGCGCTGTTTGGTCTTATATTGGCGAATTTGGCGTGACATCTTATCTACCACCGCATCTACGGCAGAAAACATGTCTTGTTGTTTTTTATCCTCCGCACGGAAAATCATACCCCGCTTATTCCGAATGGTTAGTTGGGCAACGGGTTGATTACTGCGTCCCTCACTTGAAAGCTCCAAATCGGCAGTCATGATATTCGGCAGATAGCGCCCCAGACGATCTAATTTCTTATTGACGTGTTCCTCCAATTTCGGGCCATAATTTAGACCTCTGGTATGAACTTTAATCTCCATCATGCGACTCCTTTGCAACATGGGTAAAGATGCGAAGAATAAGGAAACCTTCAGGAAATTTTTCCTGAGAGTGAATCTGCTGAAGTAGACCCGGCTCGAGTAACAGTGGCAGCATAAACCGTCGCCGCACCAGCATCCCGCAATGCTGCTGCGCATTCCATCAAAGTTGAGCCAGTTGTACAGACATCATCCACAAGGAGAATTGTTTGATCTTGGAGGTGTTGCTGATAGGATTCAGCCACTTTAAAAGCCCCTTCTACGTTGTGCTGGCGTTCCACCGCGGAAAGCTCAACCTGTGATGTTGTTGCACGCACTTTATCAAGGGCATCGGAAGCCAACTTGCCACCGATTTCAATCGCTAGTGTTTTTGCGATCTCATTAGCCTGATTATACCCCCGTTCGGCGAATCGTTGCGAGTGCAATGGGACTGGAATTATGATGTCAATTTTCCATTCTTTTTCCACTACTTTTTCGGCCAACAGGCGTCCCAACACATCTCCCATACGCCGTTCGCCTTCATATTTGAGTGCATGGAGCGCATCTCGTAGCGCGGTGGTGTGTGCCCCTACCGCGACGAAATCAGCCAAATTACTAGGCAGGGGAGGGGGTGGCGGTGGTTCTTCAATGGCCTCGATACAATGCTCACACAACAACTCGCCGACTCGCTCGCAGCCAACACAGACGGAGGGGTAAATGATGTCTAAGGCATTTGTCCAGAGAGTACGCAGCAGGTGTTTGACACCCCCTGAATAAAAGGCAAAACTCGCCCCATGAGGCGAGTCTGTGAGCGTTTTATCTAGTTGTAGGTCGGATTCTGCCATAAGTTACAATCCGCCAAGCATTCCTTGTTCGACCAAGAAAATAAGGGATGGCCCCATCAACACGATCCAAATACTAGGGAAGATGAGGAATACCAGCGGAATAACCATTTTAACGGGTGCCTGCTGCGCTTTTTCTTGGGCACGCTGGCGACGCTTCACACGCATTTGGTCAGCCTGCACACGTAAAATCTTCCCGATACTCACACCCAACTGGTCGGCTTGAATAATCGCGGCGCAAAAAGTCGTTAGATCGGGTACATCCAAGCGTTCCGACATATCGCGGAGGGCTTCACGGCGGAGCTTACCCAATTGGATTTCTTGCAGCACCCGCCCAAACGCCTGTGCAAGGTCGCTGTCCCACTTTTCGTATACCTTGCCCATCGCCATGTCAAAGCTGAGACCTGCTTCCACGCAGATGGTCATCAGGTCAAGTGCGTCGGGTAGGGATTTGACAATCCCATCTTGGCGTTTCTTGATCTGGCTAGACAGTTGCAGCATCGGCAAGAAATAGCCCAATAGCGTAAACACCACCGTGCCAATGATTGCCCGAATAATGGGCCAATCGGTCAACATGAAAAACAGGCCGAAACCCGCCACGCCCAAGATGATCGTGAGGAAAATCCGTTGGGCGAAAAACACCGATGGGTCAGTTTCGGTTTTGCCTGCCCGATCCAGTTTCTGCTGAATCAGTTCGATCTGTTGCTCCGGTGCAAAGTTGCCTAAAATTTTGGCAAGTGCATTAAAGGCCGGAATCACGATACGTTCTTTACGGCTGAGGGACATTTCCAATTCTTCAAGCGAAGCCGGAAGTTCACGATCCCCATATTCTTGCAGACGACGCATCAAAGGATCACCTTCCTCTTGATTGCGTCCGGCAATATAGAGACCCGCCAACAGGCCCGCCCCTAATAGCAGCAATACAATTATCCCAATCATCTCAGCGTTTTCCTTACCTACATAGATGAGACGATAACCTAAATCTCAATGTCAACAATTTTCTGAATGGCAGCAGTACCCAGTGAGATTAGCCCAATACCGCAACATAGCATCGGCCAACCACACATACGATTTTTGACCAGTCGGCCCATATATTCTTCGTTGACCATATACAGGAACAGCGACAGTACCACAGGCAAGCCGCCAAGGACATAACCCGTCAAACGCCCCTGTGCTGTCAATACACGTATCTCACCTTTTAGTTTGATGCGTTCGCGGATCGTATGGCTGATGATATCCAAAATCTCAGCTAAATTACCGCCGACTTCTTGTTGAATATTGACGGCTGTAATCACAAGGTCAAGGTCATCACTGAGCATACGGGTAAGCAAGTGGTCAAACGCCTCGGCACGGCCCACTCCTAATTGCATTTCTTGAACGACCCGGCGGAATTCCATTGCAGTGGGTTCAGGAGATTCTTGGGCGATTGCTTCCATTGCTTGTAGCACCGAGTAACCAGAACGGAGACCATTTACCCACATCCCTAATGTATCAGGTAATTGGTTCTCAAAAAGGCGCAGGCGTTTGCCTTTGCGCATACCAACATAGAGACGCGGCCAAAAGAAGCCCGCTGCACCAGCCGCCGCCGCCAGTACGATATTGCCGCCAAAGATAACGAAGAAACCGATAATAAACGTGCCAATGATCGAAAAAATATGTGCAACCGCATATTCGCCGGGGGTAATCTTGAGATCGGCACGCGCTAATTGATCTTTCCAATTTTTGGCAAATTCGCGTCCTTCAATGGCCTTATCAAGCGCCTGTGTAATAGCCCGTTGCTCTTTTGCCTGTTTTTCTTCTTCTTCAAGATCGGCCAGCAAGACACCATAATCAGTCGTATAACGACCCAAGCGCTCATCAAGTTTTACTTGACGTTCCCGTCGCAGGCTGGCAATGCCAAAACCTAGCACCAATACCGCAACAAGTGCAAACACTCCAATAATGACAATTTCCATTACCCATCTCCTCCAAAAACTTTTTCACACCGGGATGAGCTTAAATGTTTAGCTCACCCCGGCTACAGTTATTGCTAGTAACGGGAGGAACCGATACCAAAGACCGATGGCGGCAGGTGGATACCCGCAGCCTCGATACGGTCAATGAACTTGGGCCGGATACCCGTAGGTCGAATACGTCCGATGACTTTACCTGCTTCAATACCGGTCTGCTCAAACACGAAGATGTCGGACATGGTGATGATGTCACCTTCCATGCCTTGCACTTCGGTGATATTGGTGATCTTACGAGTACCGTCACGCATACGGCTTTGTTGAATAATCAGGTCAATAGCGGAAGATACCTGTTCACGAATAGCCCGTACTGGCAAATCCATACCCGACATCAAACACATCACTTCCAAACGGGACAGACAGTCACGCGGGCTGTTGGCGTGGGCAGTCGTCATAGAACCTTCATGACCCGTATTCATGGCCTGAAGCATGTCTAGCGCCTCACCCGAACGGCACTCCCCAACGATGATGCGGTCAGGACGCATACGGAGGGTATTGACGACCAAGTCTTGAATCGTGACCGCGCCTTTCCCTTCAATATTGGCAGGGCGAGATTCCAATGTTACAACGTGTTCCTGACGAAGCTGCAATTCAGCCGCGTTTTCGACGGTAATGATACGCTCATCGTTAGGAATGAAGCCGGAGAGCACATTCAGCAAAGTTGTTTTACCAGAACCCGTGCCGCCTGACACCACTACATTCAAAGCTGCAATTACGCACGCACGCAGGAATTCGGCGATTTCGGGAGTCATAGAACCAAAACGAACCAAGTCTTCCACTTGTAGGGGGGACTTGGAGAATTTACGAATGGTAATCGTAGGGCCATTCAGCGCCAATGGGGGGATAATCACATTCACACGCGAGCCGTCCTTCAAACGGGCGTCTTCATAGGGGTGCGATTCGTCTACACGACGACCCAGTGGTGACACGATACGGTCAATCACGCGCTTTACATGTTCGTCACTTTCAAATGTAACGTTGACTCGCGCAACCATCCCTTTACGCTCGATATAGATATTCTTGGGGCCATTCACCATAATTTCAGTGATGGATTCGTCCGCCAAGAGAGGTTCAATCGGCCCATAGCCCAAAATTTCGGCAAGGATGGCATCAAACAGCTTTTGTTTGTCGGCGCGGCTTAGGACGATGCCCTCTTCAGCCAAGATAGTCGTAAAAAGCTCTTCAATGGTGGTACGCACCTCAGGTGAGTGAGGGTCCATCGAGGGGTCAATTTCGCTCAACAGCTTCTTTTGGACACGCGATTTCAGGTCTTTATAGCTGGATGCGCCTTGGGCCTGTTGGGGGACGGGTTGGCGACGCACGCGCATCTCGTCCAAACGTGAAGTATCATTGGGGCCACCATCGCCGGGGCCGCCGGGGGCACCGGGAGTACCGCCGCCTTTTTCGATTTTGCGTAGTAACGACATAGAAAATACTCCTCATCCAACTCAAACTTTTGAAACGGGCAACCTATTCAACTTGTCATCTTATCAGCCCGAACGCCGTCCAAAACGGGAACGTTCTTGTTTACCAGTGGCAGTGGCCTGCATCGAGGTTGATTCATCCTCGCCTAAAACCGAGCGCCGTACCAGTTCGGCAAGCTCAACAATTTCTTTGGCGGGCGATTTACCACGTCCTTTGGCAACCACAGGCACACCTTGATTAACGGCTGCAATCATAGTTTTTTCGTCTAGTGGGATACGCGCTTCAATCTGACGCTTCAGACTCTTTTCAATATCTTCGAGTGGGAGTCCAGCTTTTTCACGGGGGTCGGTGACACGGTTCATGACAAAAATAGTCTTTTCCGGCCCAAACTCACCATCTAGGACTTCTAACACTTGGCGGCAGCTTTTTACAGTCGGCAGGGTAGGGGTTCCGACCAATACAATTCGGTCAGCCAACCCAAACAACTTCGCAGCCAAGCGGTCTAGGCGCACCCGCATATCCAAAATTGTGAAGTCAAAATTACCAGCCAATTGTTGGATGATGCGTTCCATCACTTCGGGTGTGAGCATGTTCGTCTCATCTACATCATCCAAGTGAGCAGGGCCAAGCAATACCCGCAAACCACTGGCATGGGTCATCAACACATTTTCAATAAGATCAGGATCAAGTTCTTCAACGGCTTTTGCCAGATCAATTACACTGAGATTGCTCTGGAGGTATAAAAACACCGCCAAATCCCCAAATTCAAAATCGCAATCTACCAACAAAACCCGCGTATCTTCACGCATCAACCCAGCGGCGACATTGGTCGCAAGGGTGGTCTTGCCAACCCCACCTTGCGGGCTATAGACGGCCACGATATGACCAGCCCGTTTGCCAGCGGAACTTCCACCCGCCGTAGACTTAGTCCGTTCAGCAGAAGCAACAGCACCCCCTTGGCGGTACTGCTCCCGAACATTCGCGTTTAATTGATAAACTTTGCGAATCGTCGAGTAAAGCTCTTCTCCCGAAATAGGTTTTTCGAGAAAATCACGTGCCCCTGCCAGCATCGCCCGCCGCAGATAGGCCGAATCTTTATGAACCGACATCATCACGACAGCGGCTGTTGGAACGGCTTTGCTGATCTGCTCAGTAGCGTTGATGCCGTCCATATCCGGCATATTGATGTCCATCAAGATAATGTCTGGTTGGGTGCGAATCGCCAAATCCAGCCCTTCGCGCCCGGTGCTCCCAGAACCAACGACCTCAATATCGGACTCAAAGGCCAACAGTTTACGCAAACCTTCACGGGCTTCTGGAATGTCGTCTACCAGAATGACGCGGATGACATCTTTTTTACCCATGCCACCTTGTGGCTTACCCATATCAATAATTCCTTTGACCCGGTTGCCATCTCTACCGAGGATTGGCAGAAACGGCAACCTTCATATCATGCTTAATGCTAGTGGTTTACTGCGTCACCTGTTGGACTGCCGGGTCACTTAAACCACTGAAAGTACGCAGACTGCTCAAGTCCAACCGACGAATATCTGTAATGGCGGGTTCAATCGCAAAGGGCAGATTTTCGGCCTGACGCACGTTGTAGGTATTAATCATATATTCCAGTGTGACCGATTCGGTCAATGTTGAGGCCGCGCCCTGATCTTGGGCCGAACGCAGAACATAGGTAATTGGAATACCAGCATCAACCGCCCATGTCAAAACAATGGCATCCTGTGGTGCCACAGCGACCACCATAATGACCGGAATAAAGGATGTCTCGGTGGGAACAACCGTCAACACGGTATTGGCATTGTTCGCCTGATTAGGATCAGCCGTTGGAGGTGGTGCCAGCACAGCAGGCGCAGTGGGGGTCGCTTCTTCGGCCTCAAACAGCTTGCCATCCTCTGGTAACCAACCCACATGCAGCACAGTTGCGTCTTGAATAGTACGCTGTGTAACCAAACGTGGACGTTGGACGGGTTCGCTGGGGCCAATGACTACGCCTTCAGGGAAGATGGGGCTGGGTTCGGCACGCCCGATACGGGCATCAGTAAAGCCGATGGAGCCGTCTTCGAGCCGTGTCACAATCGTAATTTGATTGGGCAAACGGGTTTGGAATTCCTCGTCCACATCAATGAACAGGAAGGACATAATGACATCAATCCGGTCACCGGGTTGGAAACCATAGGCGACCTGTCCAAGCCCGGTGGCATCCAGCGGAACGGCGAGGGCGACTTGCCCCGGTTCAATCTGGGTTGCCAAGTCCGAGCCTTCACCCGCTACATCCGCCAAACTTTCAACCAACTGTGCCTGCACAATGGGTGATTCACGCGGAATATCGGTACGGGTGATCTTGCCAATGACCTGCTCAACTGCAACGAAAGAAGTAGTGGGTGCAGAGCCAATCGGCCATGCCCGCACGTCTACCATTGCATCGGTAATTTCAATACCGCGTGGTAGGTCTTGCAGTGCAATCACAACAAATTCAACATTTTCTTGTGCGGGTGGCGCGGGGGTATCGCCGGGGCGCGTAGTAGGAATGACCACACTGGGCGTTCCGGGTGTGGTGTTCGCCTCTGGAGTTGTTTCGTCAGTACCATCACCATCTCCGCCGCCCAGTAACAACACGGCAGCGAGGACAACCCCCAGCACAATAATTAAACCAACTAAAATGAGAACACGACCTCGCATGTAAGTTGCTCCTTCCGGGGAGGAACATTTTTAGACTAAAAGTTGCCTTCCCTTAGTGTAGTTGGAAGATAAAATAATGCAAACGGGCCTATAGTCCTATCGCCGTTAGAAAATTCACACAAAATCAATTATTGTGATGAAATTTTCAAACGCAAGCACTTGGCCTAGTTATAGTCTAAATCAGGTTCTTCATCCTCGAAGATGGGCAGCACCAATTGGAAACGACTGCCAGACCCCTCTTCGCTATAAATATCGAGCTTACCGCCAACCACCTCGATGCGTTCAATCAGGGCATTCAATCCCTGTACTCTGGGATCACCCAGCGAAGGATTGGAGACAGCCTCAATATCAAAGCCTTGTCCATCATCCTCGACCACCGCCTTAATCGTTTCCGAACCCACGTCAATCATGACGCGAATCGTTTTGGCACTCAACTGGTCACGGCAAATGGACAAAAGGGACTGGACACTGCGGAACATCATCACTTCGGTATGTTTTGCCATGCGCCGTTCTTCGCCGACCACATTAAATTGGAGCTTGGTCTCGCTTTTCTGCTCAAAATTTTCAGCATAACGGCGTAGGGTGGGGATAAGGCCGAGGTCATCCAACATCATCGGGCGCAGATCAAAGATGAAATCGCGTACCTTTTGGAAACTCTGACTGGCGGCGGCTTTCAGATTCACCAATTCTTGACTGGCACGGTCAGGATCGCGGTCAAACAAGCGCTGGCATACTTCGGCTTGTAAGATGAAATTGGTGAGCGACTGCGCGGGGCCATCATGCAATTTATTTGCCAACGCTTGACGCTCTTGCTCTTGGGCCTGCACAACGCGGATAATCGCTTGCCCATCAAGGCTGAGAGTGGGTTTGGGGGTGCTGCCTGCCCCAGACATGGGGGAATAGCCGCCACCCAATCCAAAATTACCCGCGCTTTTTAGTTTTTCGAGTAAACGCCCTAAAATTTGGCTGGATTGGTCAAGCTGCTGTTGACCTTCCTGCAATTTTTCAAGTTGTGCCCGCATCGTCAACAAGCGGCTTTTGGCATCAATGGCGTCTTCATACGTCACGCGAATATCTTGGCGGGGTACGGTGTCGAAGGCATCTTCAATACGGCGCATTCGAGCGTTCACCGAGACGTTGCGTTCCTGAAGGCGCTGTACCTCGACTTGACTCTGGTCAACAAGGGCCTGATTTTCCTTCATCCGCATCTTGATACCGTCATATTCGGCTTGGATTTCGGCGATGAGTTCATCTCGCAATGATTGAGCGCTCATTAAAATCTCCCGTTATGGTCATGCTTACTATCTTCATTATCGTGGGAATTGGGGGTATCCGCAATTCGCACCCATCCGCGCCGCATAGCATAGATCGCGGCCTGTGTTCGGTCTTCTACATACAACTTGGTCAGAATCGAACTGACATGATTTTTGACGGTTTGTTGGCTAATTTTTAAGACTTCGGCAATCTGTTTATTGGTCTTGCCCTGTGTGACATAACGCAGAATTTCCATTTCACGCGGGCTGAGGGGCACAAAATGTTCATGCGGGTCAATGGTATAAGGGCCAGTCGTGGCTTCAATGCGGGTGTTTGTCCATTTACGGATACCCGCCAAATCGTAATACTCCCCTTTGACCATATAATACCCTTGTACCACTTTTTGAATGGCCTCAATCAGCAAAAGCGGATCTATATCTTTGGAGCAATAGGCCGAACAACCTGCCCGCAGTGCATGAAGCGCCTGCTCCTCATCATCATACCCAGTCAGCATAACCACACAAGCTGAATTACGTTCGGCTTTGAGACGTGAGGCGATTTGTAGACCGTTCATTTGAGGCAGATTGACATCTAGCAAAATTACATCAGGGTGAAGCTCCCGCGCTAGTTCAAGAGCCTGCTCACCGTTTTCACCCTCGGCAATGACTTCTAAATGTTCATCGTCCGATAATACGCTCCGCAGACCCCGCCGCCAAACCGGATGGTCGTCCACAATCATGACGGTGATTTTGCGGAGGATGGGATCGCGTTCTGGTGAACTCATAAGTTCTTTCCCGTCATTTACAAACTACCCGTGCAGCAACGGGCAACTTGGTCGTTTACCATTTTTAGGAAAATTCAAGAAACATTAAGCTACACATAGAATTATAGTCGGGTTTTATGGTTTCACCAACACACAAAGGTCGGAATTCATTAACCAACGTTCACCTGACGGGGTTGCTTGGTCTATTGCGACACCTCCCTGCTTCATGCTAGACTACAGCCGCGTTGTGGGCCAGTTAATCAACTCTAACCACACTCAAATCTTAAAGCGGTACAGAAGTATAATGGGTCGAGGACTAATGCAACGAATTACAATCTTTTTGCTCATTGTAGTCTCCCTTTTCTCTGCTGTTTCAATACATTCCAATCCTGCTGTCCAAGCGCAAGGCCCGGTGCAGGCGCGTGTCACCACCGACCGACTCGCTATTCGGGCACGCCCCGGTATCAATGCGTCTCCGCTGGGAACGATCCCACTCGATACCGTTGTGAATATCACCGGACGTGAAGATCAGCAAGGCAACGGTGGCATCTGGGTCTACGGTTCGCCCGAAAGTGGTAGCCCGACTGGATGGATGCTATCCGATTATTTGCGCTTCTCCCCCGATTTTGTGATGAATAATCTGCCCATCCTAACCGTTGAAGGGGTGGCATCCAATACAGGTGGAACCAACCCCGCCCCAGCAAATCCTTCTAATCCACCTGCCGAAGTACCTGCGGGGGGATTAAACGGCAGAACCACCGGACTGGTCAATTTCCGCAGTGGGCCAAGCACCAGTGCGGGCATTATCGCCGGACTAGGTGCCAACACGTCAGTTGTATTAAACGGACGCAATGGGGATGGCACATGGTTGCAGGCCGTCTATAACGGTCAAACGGGTTGGTTGTTTGCCAGCTTGGTGAGCGTTTCTGGCAATAAGAACTCACTGCCTGTTGTCCCCGGCACTGAGACCGCTGCCGCGCCTACTACAAATTCAACGACAAGCAGCACTGGCCCGGTCAGTGCCCCAGCCGCCGCCTACAGCTCGGCCAATTTGCGTGTATTCTCCTATGGAGCGCATGTCTCCAGTTTCGCCCATCCCGATCTAATGCGTTATGCCGGAATGACATGGGCCAAAGTACAAATTCGTTATGGGCGTGGGCAAGACCCCGGTTCCGTCGCAGGTACTATCAATGATGCTCATGCCAAAGGCTTCCGCATTTTGCTGGGTGTAGTCGGCTTTCCAGCAGACATCAACGGCGGAGAAGCCTATTTTGATGATTATGCTAAGTTTGTTGCCGGGTTAGCGGGTTTGGGCGCGGACGCCATTGAAGTATGGAACGAACCCAACATTGACCGTGAATGGCCGACGGGACAAATTGATCCAGCTCGATATACGCAACTACTGGCCCGTGCTTATAATGCCATCAAGAGTACCAACCCCGGCACAATTGTAATTAGCGCCGCGCCAGCACCTACAGGGGCTGAAAGCGCGTTCGGGCGTGAACGGGTCTGGAACGACAACACCTACGTTGCAGGCATGGCAGCGGCAGGGGCTGGGCGTTATATGGACTGCGTTGGTGCGCATTACAATGAGGGCATTGTCAGCCCCCGCCAAACCAGCGGCGACCCACGCGACAACTATTACACCCGTTATTTCTATGGCATGGTCAATACCTACTATAATGCCATTCGCAAGCCCGTCTGCTTTACTGAATTGGGCTATCTCACCCCTGAAGGTTACGGGAATTTGCCGGGAGCTTTTGGATGGGCCGTCAATACTACCGTCGCACAGCAGGCCCAATGGGTTGCGGATGCCATTCGTCTGGCACGCAGCAGTGGCAAAGTACCATTGGTCATCATCTGGAATATGGACTTTACCGGAACATTTGGTGATGACCCAATGGGCGGTTACGCGCTCATTCGTCCCGATGGCTCATGTCCAGCGTGTGATCGTCTGGCTGGCCGTTAGGTTTCAACCGACTTATAGCCCCCTCTTCATCACGAGGGGGTTGCCTTTTTACAACCGCACTCATTTGAGGAAGGAACTCTATGAACACAGCAACCCATATGCAGCGCTCCAATCCAACTCACCAACGACAACTGCGTGGTTTTATGGCCGTTTGGATGGCCGTCACCCTTTTGGTGGGAGTAGCAACCTTTGTCGCCATTTATCTCGGCACAGGTAATTTGGGCGATGATGGCAGCAATAATGGCAATAACAACATTGGCAGCAATGCCGCCGCCATAGTTGCCAACCAATCCGACCAAACTGATGCCAGCCTGAATGAAGACACTGAGCAGGGTACATCAGCCAATTCCGATGTGGAAGCCCCTGTCTCAACTGATAATAATGAGGCGGCACAGCCATCGGGTGAGGGCGAATCCAACCCAGAGGCAGCGGTGAGTGGCGGCACGGAAAACAACCCGCCAGCCCAGCCTGCTCAACAAGATGCGACCCCGACCCCCACTTTTGCCCCGACTCTACCCGCCACACTGCAAACAGGCTTTGACCTCGGCGCACAGGTAATGGTGCCTTACAGCAAAGATGCTAATTCGATGGCGGGTACACTGGATGCCGCTGCCAATCAACTGCGTCTGAACTGGGTCAAATTGCAGGTACGTTGGGAATTTGTTGAACCCGAAGAGGGCGTCTATGACTGGAGCTATTTGGATGTGTTCTTCCAATCCGTCCCCGAAAAGAACCTCAAGGTTCTGGTCGGCGTAGTAACGGCTCCTGAATGGGCACGTCAACCCGGCGCTGACCTCACCAAACATGGCCCACCCGCCGACAATCAGAAATTCGCTGATTTCTTGGGTCAATTGATTATGCGCTATCCGGGCAAGATTCACGCCATCGAAGTCTGGAATGAAATGAATCTTGACCGTGAATGGGCCAGCGTCAACGGCATTAATGCCCCAGAATATGTGGAAATGTTGCGCGTGGCAGCCAATACCATTCGCTTCCTCGATCCCAATATCTTGGTGGTCAGTGGAGCACTTTCGCCGACGGGGGTCAACAATGAAGCTGTGCATGACGATTTCCGTTATACCGATGAATTGATCGCAGCGGGTGTACTGGATGTGATTGACTGTTATGGGGCGCACCACAATGGCTATAACATCGGCCCGAACGTTCCCTATGACCAAGTGCCGAATGACCCTGCTGCCACCTTCCGAGGGCCATTTGACAGCCCCCATCCTTCGTGGTCGTTCTACACCACGCTGACCACCTATGCCAACAAGATCAGCGCGGCAGGCAGCACGGTGCCGTTGTGCGTGACCGAATTTGGTTGGGCCACCACTGCTGACCTCGGTGGTCAATATCCCCAGTATTTTGAATTTGCCAACGACAACACATTGGACGAAAGCGCCCAATTCCTTGTCGAAGCGATTCAACTGATGGAAAGTTGGGGCTTTGTGCGTTTGGCCTTTATCTGGAATCTGAATTTTGGGCCAGAAGAGAGCTTCAACGCCACCAACGACAATGTACCCTATTCCCTGATTCGCCCCAACTATTTCTTGTCACCGGCATGGGGACAAATCGCAGAGATGGATTTCCGAGGCCGCGCACAGGCACAATAAACCCTCGATAATTTAGCAATCAAAGCAGGGGCAGGGGCAAAATCTCTGTCCCTGTTTATTTTGCGATACAATGGAGGGGCTATCGCATCGGCGTTACAAGGAGACAGGCACTTTATGTATGGAACTATCGGACATTACCGCATACTTCCGGGGATGCGCGAGGCTGCATTACAAACCCTACATGAGCAAGAAAGTGTAGCGGTTCCCGGCATTGTCGCGGTGCATGTCTATCAATTGGATCGGGACCCGGACGAGGTGATGTTAGTCGTCATGTTTGAAAGTCGGGAAGCCTATCTTGCCAATGCCAATCATCCCGCCCAGCACGAACGTTATCTCCAAGTGCGGCAGTTTTTGGCAAGTGACCCGACGTGGTTTGATGGTGAAATTATTGACAGTATCCTTTTTTGATCTCTGAACACTAAACATATGAAAGATACCATTCTCGCTGTTTCCTATTTTGTTCATCTGATTGCCACCGTCGTTTGGATCGGCGGCCTTGCGATGATTTTACTCCTCGTCTGGCCGGAATCCGCCCGCAGTCTTGCCAATCAAGAGGAACGTCGTAAGGTGGTGTTGGGGATTCAAGCCCGTTTCCGCCCGATGGCAAATTTCAGTTTAGTCATGCTAATTGGCACAGGCTTGGTACAGATGTCCGGCGACCCCAATTACGAAGGTTTCCTGACTTTCGAGAATACATGGAGCCTCGCCATGCTTCTCAAACATATCGCTTTTGCCGCGATGGTCGGGCTGACCCTATTGACTCAATTCAGTTTGGCCCCAGCGATTGAACGGGCTATTTTGTTGGCAAGTAAAGGGCAGCCGAATCCATTAGAAAGCCTGTTGGCGCGGGAAGTCCGGCTGATGTGGGGACTAGCAGGGTTTGGCGTGATTGTGCTGGTGTTTACCGCGATTGCGACGGCCCAATAGGGAGGCGGTCTTCTTGTGGGGAGGAGTAAATAATAGTGGCTAAACGTTGGGACACCTTGCTGGTCGCGCTGCTGCTGATTGCAGGGTTTATGCTGCGGGCATGGGACATTGCCACCCTTCCATTAGGTTTTTCAGATGAAGAAATTACGACCCTGCGTCTGGCCGAAAGCATTCGCAACGGCAATATACAGGTCTTTTTTGATACCCGGCCCTCCGGCACAGAATCGTCTTTCCCCATTTTGATTGCGGCCACCAAAATCGTCGTCGGGGATGGCTTTTTTGTCATGCGTTTTTTGCCCTTGATGGCCTCTTTGCTGACAATGGCATTGACCTTCGCAGTGGCCCGCCGCCTGTTTGGTCGCGGGGTGGGGTTTATTGCGCTACTGGCAATGCTGGCGGGGATATGGCCCGTGATTGCCGCTCGCACCGTTACTGAAACATCGTTATCCGGCTTAATGATGCTGATTGTCCTTGCCGCTGCCCTAAAAGCCTTCCATCTAGGCCGCTCTATTCGCCCCTTACTGCCCCAGACCGCCCCCTATACTGTGTTGGCGATTGCCATGTCTGCTGCCGCTTATGAACACTACACCGGGTTGATGGCGGGCATTGGCATCTTCATTTTTGTCCTGTATTTGCGCTATACCCACCAATCAGTATCCCGTTATCTGTGGTGGAACAGCAGCTACGCGATTCTTTTGGCGACCATTTTGGGCCTGCCCTATTTCATCTCAGTGCTGCGAAACCCCACCTACAGCGGGCCATATATCTTTATCGCCGAGCGCCCCTCCAGCATTATCGCCTTGATTGAATCCATTGGTCGCACGATTTTGGGCTTTTTCTGGTTGGAGGCGGGTGATAAAAATCCAGCGCACAACGTCCCCGGCCTACCGCTAATCTCCTTTATCGAGCCAGTCATATTGGCTTTTGGCATTTACAGTGCTTTCCGCCTCCGCCGCCATGCCAATTATGGCCTTCTGCTGATCTTTTTTGTCTTGGGTCTGTTACCTGATCTATGGTTCAATGAAGGGCCAGACTATCGTGCATTATCGTTCGTCTCGCCATTGATTTACATCATGATTGGCTTAGGTGTTTTTGAGCTTATCCGATTTTTCAAACAGAGCGACTTGCCTGCCAGTTTACATCGGCTAAAAGAGCAAAAAGGTTGGTTGGCATGGCCCGCGCCAGTGGTCTATCTGGCGGTCGTATTGATGCTGTTGGATTTTGGAGCGAATTTCCTACGCCTGCGCAATAACCTGTTTACCAATTGGTCAGACCGACAAGATATGCAGGCCGCCTATCACACCAATTTAGGGGAAATCGCCTACTATCTGGAAAACAATGCCGATGACCCACCCGCCAGCATCTGCGCGACCCAGATCAACGACAGAGAATCGGATTCCCGTCTATTGGAATGGATGCTGCACCGCGAGGACATTTCGTTCCGTGTTGCCGACTGTGATACGGATTTAATTCTGACAGCAGGGGGTCAGCCCATGCGGTTGCTGTTTGTGGATACTGAGCAGCGTAATACGGTTCCCGCGCCGTTATTGGAATGGATACACCTTGCGGAGCCTTTAGAAAACACAAGTCTACCCGATGGTGTAGGATGGCTGCTCAATGCGGAGCAAGCCTTAGCTGACAAGGGGGGGCAGTTGACCGCCTTGAGTACGTTGTATTATCCGCGAACGGCGGGGCAAACTTTTGAGACGGTGCGATTACCTTTCCGCTTCAACAGTAGTTTAACCCTTATTGGAATTGAGCCAGTGTCTACTCAACCTGAATTTGAGCCGGGGGATGTCTTAACCATCGTCAGTTATTGGCGGATAGACGGCCCACTACCAGACGATATTGGTGTATTTGTGCGCTTACATGACACCCCCCAATCCAGCCCTTATAACGAAATCAACGGCTTCAGTGTCGAAACTGATCGTCTGCGCCCTCGTGATGTCGTTATCCAAGTTGGGTACTTGATTCTGCCGGACACCCTGCGCGAACAGGAATACCTGCTCACACTGGGAGTCTATGAGGGCCGCCCCACCAACCAACTGCCGATCTATAACCCCGATGTTTATCAACTGAGGGGGAACTATCTGCAACTCAGCCAGCCTATTCTCATTAGAACAGAAGATTGAAGCACGCATGTTTGAAGTCATCTTTCTTGGTACTTCTGCCTCCGCCCCCAGCATTCAACGTGGTCTGCCTGCGCTGATCGTGCTGGCAAACGAATATCGCTTCTTGGTGGATTGTGGTGAGGGCACCCAGCGACAAATTTTGAAAAGTGGCATTGGCTTCCGGCGGCTTAATCATATTCTGCTCACCCACAGCCATTTGGATCATATTTTGGGTTTGGGCGGCTTGGTTTCCACCTTCATTCGTTGGGAAGAAGGCATTGAGGGCATCAACATTTACGGCGGCATGGCGACCCTCGAACGAGTGCATGATTTGATTTTTAGCATTGTGGTACGGGGTGCGCCGGTGCCCATTCCGATTAATCTCATCCCGATTGAAGCCGGGGATGTGATTGTGGAAGACAAACATATGAAAGTGACTGCTGTCCCGGTCATTCATCGTGGGCCGGGGTGCTTCGGTTTTGTGTTTCAGCAGCACGACCACCGCCAATTTAATCCCGAAAGAGCGACGGAACTGGGTGTCCCCAATGGCCCGGAACGCGCATTATTGGTCAAAGGCGAAAACATCACCTTAGCCGATGGGCGGTTGATTACCCCGAATGATGTATTGGGTGAGGTGGTGCCGGGGGCCAAATTGGTGGTCATTGGCGACGTGGGGGATACCGAAAGTCTGCGGCCCTATGTCAAAGATGCCGATTGTCTGGTGATTGAAGCGACCTATTTGGAAGAAGAACGCTGGATGGCAGGCGAGGTCGGGCATCTGACCGCGATTCAAGCCGCTGAACTCGCCAAAGCCTCCAACGTAAAGACCCTAATTTTGACCCACATTTCACGCCGCAATCATGACCATGATGTGCGCCAAGAAGCCCGCAGCGTATTTTCTGGCACCTACGTCGCCCGTGATTTTGACCATTATGTGATCGCCCGCGCCAAACCCGTGCAGAAAATTATCCCTGACAGAAAGGCTAGGGACGGCGCAACAAAAAAGAACTAATCCGGGGGAAGGCCATATGGACAGCGTGTCTCTGACAGTAGCACAGCAAAAGAAGTTCCTATGTGGTTGCCTCAGTATAGGTTTGGTAGGAAGCTGCCTTTTTGTTTTCATAGCCTACATTGGGCCAGAATTTTTTCAGGATGATTACACAACCTTTCAGGCAAAACGATGGCTCAACAAGACGCAAGATAAAATCGCAGAATGGGCCGACAAAGACTCGTTGATTGAGAAAACTGAAGAACCACAGGTGTCGTTGGGAGGAACGATGCAGTGTGTCTATGGCTCAGGCCATATGGACTTTGGAAGCAATAGACCTTTCACTGAAATAGTCAGTGAATTCACACGAGAACTTCTAAACGAAGGTTTTAAGGAAAACAAGACCCTATCCACCGAAGATGATAAAGTGTTTTACCTCCCCGATGAGGACTGGACACGGCAAATCTCCGTTTCCAGAGAAAACCTCGATTCCACCAACTTCGTGACAGAATACAGCGTTTACATTAGTTTTCGAGAGAAGCGGTGTGCCCCTTGAGCCTTCAACGCCCCACTGCCTGACCTTGCGATGGGTCATAATTGGCAAATGTGCCATCTCGATAAATCACCACTTTACGGTCTTTAAATCGCTCTACGAGGGCTTGGGTATAACTGCCGTCGGGATCACGGGCCAACACATATTCGCTGTCGAGATAGGGATTGGTCAACGCCATCAATGCCCCGACTTCCCGCCACATTCGTATTTCCGGCAGATAGGCGATAATCAACACAGGCCGTTCATCATCCCCACGCAAACGATCCACCCGTTCGATTTGATCTTCCCCAATAATCCCGTAGCGAAAGAGTTTATCAAGGCGCTCCGGTGTATACCCAAGCAGCGACATGCCAATTGCCAGTGCCACCAGCATATAAACCCCGCTCCGCAGGTGCAGCCCCTTCAGCATATCCGCCACACCCGTAATGCCTGCCGCCGAAATAATTGCCAGAAGTGCCGTCGCCTCGTAATAGTAGCGAGCGCTGTAAACACCTGCCCCAATCCAATAAAACAGGGTCACAAAAATAATCGAACCCGCCGTCAGCGCAATTAGCCACATCCAACGCCGTCGCCAGCCAAAAAATAGACCGAGTGGCAACAGCACCCAACTCAGTCCGGCCTTGTCGACCATACAATCGTTACGACTAACAGCTGTGGGGGAATCTGGCGGGTTATCGGGCTGCTTCACCCACCCAAACAAATCACGGCTGTAACAAACGGTGTCTTTGCGCAGATAATATTTGGCCCAATACCAGCTATGCCCGCCTGTATTGCGACCATGCCCCTCGCCAAAGCCTATTTTGTCATATCCCCACCAAAGTTCGTACAGATTTTTCTTTGGGTCGCCCGTCACAGCATAATTAAAGGCCGGATATAACGCGCCGTAGGCCACTGTAAACACTGCCAAAATCAGCAGCGGGCGTAACGTTTTGCCAAATTGAACAGGCCAGCGCGGATTGAATTCGGGTTCAGCAGGCGGTTCACGCAAGACCACCCACGCCATGATTGCCAATCCAATCGCCCCACCCATCGCCAAAACGGGCCATTTGGGCCAGAACGGATCGTCCCCTTTTTTCAGTGCCAATTCACTAACGGCCCAATATGCCGCACCTGTGGCAGCGATGAGGGGGAAATACAGCATAAGCAAACGTACCCACCAAATCAGTCGTCCGTTTGCGTCGGTAAGCCACTGGGGGGATGTCACTTCATGGCCTTCTCGTTTTGACAACCTCCGCTGAATGCCGCGAATCAGGGCCACCAGCACCCGCAAACCACTGTATATCACCAATGGCACAGCGACCCCGGCAGCAGTCAAAGGCCGATTAGCGACCAGCATCCCCAACGACATGCCACTGATCGCGGCCCACCCAAAAGGATGTTTACCTTTCTCGACCCGCCAAGCCCCGTATAGGAATAAGAGGGTGAAAAATTGGGCGGAGGTGTGGCCCATCAAGGTGCCGTTAATCAGCAATGCAATCGGGCTAATCGTGAATAAGGCTGCCGCGACCACCCCCGTCTGTTCATTAAAAACCTCGCGTGCCAGCCGATAGGTCAGGGCGACACTTAACATACCAAGCCAAGCATTAATCGCCCACGTCATATTGAGCTTGACCCCCACTGCTAGCAGCAAGGGCCAACCGGGGGGATATTTGCCAAAGTATTTGCCGTCATCCGTAAGTACAAAAGGCTGCCAATAGGAGCGTTGCGGCTGGGGGACATCCACATAGGCATCGCCCCGTGCAAAAATCTTGGCCTGATACAAATAGGCCATCTCATCTTCCAGATGCGGTAGTTTCTCAAATACCGAATGGGCAACCCACACCGACCCCAGCATCGCGCAGTAACAAAGCAGCAGAGCAAGCAGCGCCGATTTTTTCATAACGATTTATGACTCGATTATTTTGCGATAAACATCCAATGCGATTTCCGCCGTCCGCCGCCACGAAAAAGTAGCCGCGTGTTGCAGACCACTTTCGCGCTGTCGGTTATAAAGGGCGGTGTCCTCCAACAGCCGGGTGATCCCCTGCATGATACTTTCCGGCTCATCAGGATTGACATAAATACCGTGCTCGCCGACGACCTCTGGTAATGCGCCGCGTTCGGTCACAACAACGGGTGTTCCACAGGCCATCGCCTCAATAGCAGGCATTCCAAAGCCTTCATAAAACGACGGCATCACCAGCAAACGCGCCCCATTATACAAGGCGGGCAAAACCCCGAAAGGCACATCCTCGAACAACCGCACATGCTCGGTTAGACCGAGTTCCACAATCGGGGCCAATTCCTGATCGGCAAACCAACCTCGCTGCCCTCCGATCACCAATGGCGGCACATCGGAATGGGTCGTTCGTAATTGGGCATAGGCCCGCAGCAAACCGGGAATATTTTTGCGCGGTTCAATCGTGCTGACAAACAACAGATATTGAGTCGGTAAATCATAGGGGGCAAGGGTCGCTCGGATTTCATTTTCCGGCAAAAGGCGAAATTTTGGATTGACCCCCAACAAATGCACGGTGATTTTTTCTGGCAGCACATCCAGCATTTCGACAATTTCCCGCTTGGTCGTCTCGGTCTGGGCAAAAATATGGTCGGCGTGGCGGACGGCCCAACGAATTTGGTCACGATAGTAACGCAGGCTTTCGGCGGTTTGGAATTGGGGATAGTGCAAAAAATGCAGGTCGTGAATCGTGATGATATGGCGGTGTGCCCCTCGACGCGGCGGGATGAAATCGGGGCTGTGCAGCACATCCAATTGATGTCGGGCCAATTCTAACGATAGAGCCGTCCGTTCTAAGCGATGATGACAGGGAGTAAATAGATTGACACGGCGAAAATTGGGCGCAACCGCATAATTCCCGGCATCCCGAAAATTGTGCAGGATGGCATAGTCGCTGGTTGTGTCCAATTCCGCGAGGGCCAGAATCAATTGGCGGGTATATTCTGAGATGCCACCTTTTCGATAATAGAGCAGGCGGGCGTCAATTCCGATCTTGGGCATGTTTATCAAATCGCAATAAATCTAGGTTAAAGTATGGGCATTATAATAATGGGCATACCGCTGCTTGTCATCCGTATTCTTATTCCTTGCATAAAAGGATTTTTCAATAAACACAGATAAAGAAGATGCTATCCGCAAGTTTTGGAGCGTTGAAAATATAGAGGATTGGGGAAAAGATCCGCCCGAAGAATTTATTTTAGCGATTCGGAATATAGTTTTACAAGAAAACCACGCCATTAAATTATGGATGGAACTGATAGAAAGAGATTCTAGCTAAAGTATCTTATACGGATAAACTTCCTGCCTCCGATTTATCCCTTGAGTATGTCGTAAATAGTGTTTTGTCTAGTACCAGAATTATAAGGATTATGTTCGATGCGGCTGTCGAATATTTCAGGTTAAGAAAAATAGCTGATGGATCATGGCCCGCACATCTCGACAATCCAGATGATAATAAAGAATGATGAGGTCAATTTTGGGAAAGCTGCTTCGGGTCTGCCATGTTGAAGAACTGGAACACAACCATCCCCGCTGCTATCGGGTCGAAAATACCGACATTTTTATCGTGCGGCATTGGGCCAACATCTATGCGCTAGAAAATCGCTGTGGTCATGCCGGAGCGCCCTTGCATCGCGGCGAGTACACTGATGGCTTAATTGTCTGTGCCCTGCATGGGGCGGCCTATCGGGTGGAGTCGGGCGAGGTCGAATGGGAAGCCATTTTGCCGCCGCCGATGTCCGACTATAGCCAAAGTGAAAACCCCCGTATCCGATTGTTTGGCGAATTAATGGACGCAATTGAAACCTTACCGATCAAAAGTTTTCCTGTGACTGTGCAAGAGGACGAGGTCTATATTACACTTGAGAGCTAATTCATTTTTCTATTTTCCTTTCCCCAATCTCCATAGGGAGGAGATGCTCATGTTTGTAGACCTACCACTTGAAGAACTTCAACAATATTATCCATCCCGTCACGAATCACCGGATTTTGATACCTTTTGGGCCGATACCCTTGCCGAAAGCCGAAAATTTCCCATTAATGCCATCTTCACGCCGGTTGAAGTGGGCTATAAAACGGTGGATGTCTTTGACGTAACGTATAACGGGTATGGCGGACAGCCGATTAAGGGGTGGTTTATTTTACCTCGCCAACGCACCGAACCACTGCCCTGTGTGGTGGAATATATCGGGTATGGGGGTGGACGCGGCCTGCCGATTGATTGGCTATTGTGGGCCAGCGTGGGGTATGCTCATTTTGTCATGGATACACGCGGGCAGGGCACAACATGGCGTCAAGGCGACACGCCCGACCCTGAACCCGATGGCGCGAATCCGCATTTCCCCGGTTTTATGACACGCGGTATCTTAAATCCCAAAACTTACTACTATCGCCGGGTGTTCACCGATGCTGTGCGTGCAGTCGAAGCGGCCCGAACTCACCCCGCCGTTGATAAAGAGCATGTTGCTGTCACAGGTGGCAGTCAGGGTGGGGGCATTGCGCTGGCGGTAGCAGGCTTGGAACCGACCATCGAAGCCACGATGCCCGACGTGCCATTCCTATGCCATTATCGCAAAGCCACCGAAATGATTGATACGCATCCCTATGCCGAAATTGCACGTTTCTGCAAAACCCACCGCGAAAAAATTGAGACGGTTTTTACTACTCTGAACTATTTTGATGGGGTCAATTTAGCGCCGCGTGCCCATGCCAAAGCCTTATTCTCGGTTGCTCTCATGGATGACATTTGCCCCCCACGCACGGTTTTTGCAGCCTATAACCATTATGCTGGGCCAAAAGACATCCGCATTTGGCAATATAATGGTCACGAGGGTGGTGAATCTTTTATGGCGATAGAGAAAATGAAGTTTCTTGCCAAGCTGTGGGGCTAACGCAGAGTAAAAACACAATGGCTGTTGCAAGCAGTGGTATAATACCCGTTCAAATTTTTGCGTTTTACGCCAGTCCTGATGGAAAGCAAAATTTAGTTGTAGAGGCGTGATGTATGGATATTCAACAAGCAATGCGTATGATCGAGTGGCTGGACGAAGAACGCCGCCGCGACAAAAACATCATTGCCAAGCTAGAAGAACGCTTGGTCTTGCAACAGGAAACAATGGAACAACTCACCCGTCAAATCAACGGGCTAGAAAATGATTTGGTCACCAGCCGCACCCAATTTATTCCGGCGGAACGTGATGCCGAAATGATGGAACAACTGCGGCTGGAAATGCGCCAAATGATTGAGGGTATCGAAGCCAAACGTCTTGCTGCCGAAAGGGAAATCGAGCGTCGCAATGAATTTGCCCGCGAAATGACTTCCCGCCCCATCCGCGAACTCAATGAACGACTGGATCGCATCGAACATCAACAAGACGATATGGGGGCCGCCCGTGCCGAACGGGATCGTATGGCCGCCAGTCTTTCTGCCGTGCAACAGCGCCTTGAGGATATGGCTAAGAAAATTGAAGAGCCGGAACGCCGCGTCGCCTTTTTGGAGGAACAGCGCCGTCAGGACAACCGCCGCATTTCTGATATTCAGGCGGGGCTACCCGAAATGCAGAAATTGATTGATGGGGTCAAACTCAAAATCGAACGGGTGGAAAATCTGGCCCTGACCGCCGAAAAGCGCATTACCGAAAGCCAAGCAGGTGAACGGATGCGCCGCGAAGAAATGCAGAATTTCCTTGACCAGCAAAATCTCATCAGCCAGCAGCGCGACCAGCAAATCAAAGACCTGACACGCAACATCGGGGCTTATGACGAAGACATCCGCCGCAATCTGGAACGTTTTGAATCATGGGCTGAAACCTATCGGCAGATGAAGAAGATTGTCGAAGATTTTGAGCGCATCGGTGAGCGTTTGGAACGGCGCATTAATGAAGTCTCAGAAATGCAGCGTCTTTCGGAGGAGCGCTTCCGTGAAGAATGGAATGATTGGGTAAAAGACGATCAGCGCCGTTGGAAGCAGTTCACTCTGACCAATGACGAAGCATGGCGTAAACACGAAAAAGATATGGCGGATTATCGCAAGACCATCGAAGATACGCGGGGCGATTTGACGCCATTGCAAAGCTCAATTGATCGGCTATGGCGTTTGGAACAGGCCCGTGCCCGGATGTATATCGAAGGCTACAAGTCCCTCATGATGGAATATAACGTGACCGGGGTGGCTGGCAGCACTAGTTTCTCAACCACAACCGGAACAATGCCTGTTGTATCCTTACCTACTAATGGAGATAACGGATAAGGTCAATTAACAGCGTATGGATAACGATGAAATCCATCAGTTAGAACAGGCCATCGCCGCCTTAGAAGCACAGCGGGCCACACTTGGGGATACAGTCGTTGAGACGATGTTGGCCCCTGCCCGCGAAAAGCTCGCCACCCTAAAACAACAATCCGAAAGTGATCAGCAACGCAAGCTGGTCACTTTTCTATTTACCGACGTGGTGTCCTCCTCCAAAACCTTTGGACACCTTGATCCAGAAGATACTCTTGAAATCCTCAGCACCGCCTTAGCCCGTTTTGGCGAGGTGGTGAAACATCATCATGGCTATGTAGCCCGCTTGATGGGGGATGGAATGCTGGCGTTTTTTGGCGCACCCGTCGCCCGCGAAGACGACGCAGTTCGAGCCGTTCGTACTGCCCTCGCTATTATTCAAGCCGCCCAACACTATGCCCAAGAGGTCGCTGCACGCTGGGGTATTGATAGTTTTAATGTGCGGGTTGGCCTCAATACTGGCTTGGTGGCTGTAGGTGAAGTCGGCGGTGAGGCAGGTTCAGAATATACGGCGATGGGGGATGCCATCAACATGGCCGCCCGCATGGAAAGCAATGCCCCGGCAGGTGGAGTATTGATTTCTCATGAAACCTATCTGCATATACGTGGATTCTTCGAGGTACAAGCCCTTGAACCGATTATGGTCAAAGGCGCATTAGCTCCCATTCAAGTGTATATCGTGCTGCGTGAAATCGCCCGCAGCTTTGAAACAGGCCAGCGTGGAATCGAGGGGATTCAAACCCGCATGATTGGGCGGGATGTTGAAATACTGCATCTGCAAAAAGCCTATCAATTGGCAATTGAGGATAGCGAAGCCCAGATAATTACGATTCGCGGTGATGCGGGGGTAGGCAAATCGCGTCTACTACGTGAGTTTGGTGGCTGGATTACCCAACAGCCCAATTCCATCCTCCGCATCAAAGGTCGTGCTTTCCCTAGCAGCGAAAAACAACCGTATGCCCTGATCCGCGATCTCCTCCAGTTCTATTTCAGGATTCAAGATACCGACAGTGCCGAACAAGCCCGTGAAAAAATGGAGGCGGGTATTGGGAGTTTTTGGCCCTCAGATGAAATCACCGATGTGACGCAAGGCATCGGCCAGATGGTCGGCTTTGCATTTGCCAACCTCAAAGAGACTCCCCAGCAAAAATCAAAAGATGCCCCAAATTATTTGACCCAGCTTTTTGAGCGTATTGCATCCCAACAACCCACCGTCATTTTTTTGGAGGATGTACATTGGGCCGACGATATTTCGCTCGATTTTGTGAGCCAGTTCGCCTATACCCATTTGCAATTACCCCTGCTGATTTTATGTCTTGCCCGCCCAACTCTCTATGAGAAACGCCCTTATTGGGGGGAAGGCCAAGAATGTCATCTATTAATTGATTTACGGCCTCTTTCAACGCGGGACAGCCGCCAACTGGTGGCAGAAATCTTGCATAAAGTCGAATCGCTACCGGATACCCTACGTGACCTGATTGTGAGCAACGCCGAGGGCAATCCGTTTTATCTGGAAGAACTGATTCAAGTCATGATCGCCGATGGGTTTATTCTTCCTGATGCCGAGCATTGGTCAGTCGCGTTAGATAAATTAGCCAAGATGCGAGTTCCACCGACCTTAACAGGGGTTTTACAGGCCCGGTTAGATGCGCTAACCGCCGAAGAACGCGCCATCATCCAACAGGCATCGGTGATTGGCACCACTTTTTGGGATGGAGCACTGCAAACGCTGCGGGTCACAGGCCAGACCATTGAAAGCGCGGTGTCCGTCACTGATCTCACGGGGGCACTCGCTTCATTACGTCAGCATGGGATGATCTTTAGCCGCGAAAAATCATCGTTTGCCGAGACCCAAGAATATGTTTTTAAACATGCCATTTTGCGGGATGTCACCTATGAAAGTGTGCTGAAAAAGACGCGGCGTTCTTATCACCACCAAATCGCTGAGTGGTTAATCAACGCCTGCGGTGATCGTGTTGCCGAATATGCCCTGCTAGTTGCCGATCATTATCGCCTAGCAGGTGAAATCATCTCAGCCATCAACTATTTATTCGAGGCAGGTGAACACGCCCGAAAAACAGTATGGTTAAAGCCAAACGAGGTAATCAGATTTTATCAACAGGCGCTGGATTTAACCACCACCCAAAAAGTTGAACTCGCCCTACATTTACCGGAAGCGGAAATTAGGCGACTGCAATTAGAAATCATCCGACCACTCGCAAGTCTCTACTTGGCCTCACAAAAATACGATTCTGCGGATGAGATTCTTCAGCTAGAATTGGGACTGGCCGAGGAGCTAGAAAATTATTTGGTGATGTCCGAAGCCTACAGCGGCCTCTCGGTGATTGCACAAACACGGAATGATGACATTACAGCCGAACACTATCACACGCTTTGGCTCAAAACGCTTGGCAAGTTACGCCAAAAACCATCCCAACCCGAAAAAGCCGCTACATCATCCTATGGGCACACCCTCACCAACGAAGCAATCCGCAATTTAAAGCAACAGTTTGAAAACCAGCCTATGCAAAGCGAATCGCAGCACTAACGCTCACTCATCAGGCGATCATACGCCCCTTGCCATGTATCAGCATCGCGGGTGAATTTGTTCACTTTGATTTCGCCGAAATGTTGAAAAAGGCTCACCATGAGTGAGGGGAAGGCTTCCCAATTGCTGCGACGAACAAGGTCTTCCACTTGATCAGCCATTTTGCCCGTCCATGTCCACCGCTGACGAAATTCTTCGGCCTTCATCCAATAATTGCGCTTTTCCCATGCCTCTGATGACTGCTCAATCGTGTCGTTCACTTCACGCAGCGAAAACACAATCTGGGCAATCATATCTTTGGTTTCGGCGTCAAATTCCTTCTTCTTGCTCAGATGGCGCAAAATCTCTGCACACGTTCGCATATGTTGATTCCGGATTTTGGCAGGGCCATCAGTGTTAATAACGCGACTCATCATGAGTTCCTTTCTGGGTTACTCTTCATCGGGGTTCCAAGGAGGTAACGGTACTTGGGTATAAAAAGCACGTGCCGGAGCACGATTGATATAAAAAATGAAATAGACAAAAGCGATAATTTGAATCGGGATTTTGCATTGGAAAATATCATTAAAAGTTTGGGTAGCCCCATCCATTAAACAGCCCGTGCAGTCGCCAAAAGCGCGTACCCAAGCTGCGACCATAATCAACAGAAAACTGGCAATGACCGAGGCTTGGACAAGATATTGCGAACTACGGGGTTTGCCTATCCATGCCATAATCGCGGTAATCAAGACAATGCCACCTGCAATGCCCCCGGCCCAACGCCAAAAATCCAGCGCAAGGCCACCGCTGATAATGCCATTGGCATCTACATTCAACCGATAGGCAATATACAACCAAATAATCGGCTCAATCCCAAACAGCGGGATGATGCTCAACAGACCGATGGTTAATCCGAGAGGACGGTAAACCCGTTCTTCTTTTTCGGTGGCTGGTATTTCAGTGGTCAAGATACCGCTGCTCCAATCGGTACACGCTGAATATGAGCGCCCAGTGCCCCTAATTTTTCTTCCAATTGCGAATAGCCACGATCAATTTGCACGATATTGCGGATGACTGTCGTGCCCCGCGCACACAGCGCCGCCAGCACCATCGCCATCCCTGCGCGAATATCAGGGCTGCTGATGGTCTGGTCGCCGCGTAAAGCCGTTGGCCCTTGCACCAAGACACGATGCGGGTCACACAAAATAATCCGCGCCCCCATATTGACCAAACGATCTGTGAAAAAGAGGCGGCCTTCAAACATCCATTCATGGAACAACACCGCCCCGGCGCACTGGGTCGCCACCAAAATAGCAATACTCATCAAATCGGTGGGGAAACCGGGCCAAATCTGCGGTTTGATCTCGGGGATATTACCGCCAAAATCGCGCTGAATATTCAGGCGTTGGTCACGCGGGACAAAAATATCGTTGCCGCGCACTTCCCATGTCACGCCCAATTTACCAAAAACGAGGGCGATCATGTCCAAATATTGGGGGTCGGCATCGGTAATCAGCAATTCACCGCCAGTTACGACAGCCGCGCCAATTAGACTCCCAACCTCAATATAATCCGCCCCAACGCGGAATTCGCCGCCATCCAGCTTCTCAACGCCCTCAATGGTGATTTGGTTTGTCCCAATCCCATCAATTTTTGCACCAAGTTGGTTCAAAAATAGGCATAACTGCTGGACATGTGGCTCAGAGGCGGCATTACGTAAGACGGTTGTGCCTTTGGCGTAACATGCCGCGAGAACTGCATTTTCTGTTGCCGTGACACTAGCCTCATCCAGCAAAATGGTTGCGCCATGTAGCCCATCCGCATTCATTTTGAATGAGCCGTCAAACTCGATATGAGCGCCGAGTTTTTCCAGCGCAATCAAATGGCTATCGAGCCGCCGCCGCCCAATCACGTCCCCGCCGGGGGCCGCAATGTCCAACTGGCCCATGCGTCCTAACATCGCTCCGGCTAAGAGGGTGCTGGGTCGGATTTTTTTGGCGAGATCGGGATCCGCCTTATGTGTCTTAATTTCTTTGGCATGGACACGCACGGTGCTGGAATCCAGCCATTCCACCTCTGCCCCCACACTTTGCAGCAGTTGGCCCATAATCCGCACGTCCCCAATGTCGGGCATATTTCGCAAGATAACGGGCTGATCGGTCAAAAGGCAAGCAGGCAGTAAGGGCAAGGCTGAGTTTTTATTCCCGCTGGCTTTGATCTGGCCTTGCAGCGGAAAGCCACCTTCAATTAGAAATTGCTCAGGGATTGTCAAAATAAGTTCCTTAGGTTCAACCAGTACGCAAAATCACCGGGTCGCCAATACGCACCCCCAATTTTTCGGCGGCGCTCCCTTGATTCACGGCTAATTCAAGCTGACCCGCACTGTTAATGAGCGGCAGGATGCTCCCTTTTTGCGTCCCCATATAACTTAACCCCAGCGGTGCAAAGGACTGATCGGCAATTTCAACGGCGGTAGCTTCGGCGAAAAATGGCGCAACCGTCACACGCTCCGAAAAAGACGTGCTACCAAATTGGGGATGGAGTTGCAACATATCATCTGACCCCCATACCAACCGCCCAATGCTGGTGACGACATTGCCAAAATGGTCAATATACAGCACCTCACCGCGTACATGGTCATCTTCAATTTGCAGCAGGGGCAAGGGTAGTTTTTCGAAGGATTTATTCAAAGCAGGGCCGATTTGATCGAGCGGTACGCCATTTGCCAAATGTGCTGCGACTGGACTAAAAATATCCCGTCCATGAAAGGTCGTACTAATGCCTTGCAAATGATATTGGCGATTTTGTAGGGCTACCGCCTGCTGCACCTCTACTTGACCAAATACATAGCTAAATAAACCGTTATCCGGGCCAATAAAAATGCCTTGATTCGTTTGTACTGCGATAGGCTTGCGCGATGTACCAACACCGGGGTCAACGACCCCTACGAAGATCGTGCCAGCGGGCATATAACGATAAGTCGTCATCAGCACATACGCCCCCTGTCGAATATCTTGGGGTGCAATATGGTGTGAAATATCAACAACTTGCGCGGTGGGGCAAATCGAGAGAATCACCCCTTTCATCACGCCGACATAGCCATCTTGTAGGCCAAAATCGGTTAGGAGGGCAATTACTGGAACAGTACGGGGCAGCACTTGATCGGTCATAACTGGAATTGTAGCCGTCCCGCCTTTTGAGGGCAACATAGGACTATTTTGTTCCATTTATCGTGTTGCCTCTCGCCACAGCCGCCGCAACTGCCAATATTTGTCAAATTCATTCCACGCCATCAACAGGCTCAGGCGTAATCCATGCAGGCCGTCACGATAGCCTTTGAGTGTTAAATAGCGCCAGCGAAATTGGCGAAGCGGCTGCAAGATAAAATTGCGAAATTTGGCCCGCTGCCCTTCGGATTTCATAAT
Organism: Chloroflexota bacterium; assembly: GCA_024434115.1. Classification (GTDB taxonomy): domain Bacteria; phylum Chloroflexota; class Anaerolineae; order Aggregatilineales; family J027; genus CFX10. The sequence goes on along the minus strand of QMIT01000010.1, from coordinate 29,375 downwards.
TTCGGCGTCATATCGAGCATAAAGCCGTTGTTTTTCGATAAATTGGCCTATATCTCGATAATTGTAATGGATGAGTGGATTTTCAAGGTGGCCGGGTTCGCCTGTCTTCAAAATGGGGACTTCATGTACACGGCGTTCGGGGTCATAGGTGGCTTGGTCGCGTTTTAATAGGCGCATCTGATAATCCGGATACCAACCAGTGAAGCGCGTCAGCTTGCCAAAAATATAATTGTGACGCGGAATCCAATAGCCCATATGTTGGGGGTTAGCAATGATCTGGCGCACTTCCGCTTCAACTTCGGGCGTGGCGCGTTCATCGGCATCTACAAACAAGACCCATTCAGCATCCACCGCCGCAAGAGCCGCACTGCGCTGTTTGGAATAATTTTCAAAAGGGTGGCTAATCACCTCTGCCCCGGCTGTTTGGGCGAGTTCGATGGTGTTATCGGTGCTGCTGGCAGATTCAAACACCACCACATGGTCTGTCCATTTGAGCGATTCAATGCACGCCTGAATATGCACCGCTTCGTTACGCGCCAAAATCACCCCCGCCAATTGCACCGTCATAGACCCATTACCTGTTCGTAGGCGCTAATCAGGGTATCGCGCTCTTTGGCTGATATTTGACGTAGGGCATAGGCGCGACGGGCTTGGCGAATTTTGCGGCGCATCCCCACCCCGATCAGCCAGCGCGACGCTTGTCGTTTGAGCATAGGATAATGTTTACGATAGAGCCGTAAGCGACTCTGCCATAAATTGATAATACTGTCAGGGCGCACTTGGCGGGTACTCTGCCCCTCCAAATGAATGACATGCGCTTGTGGAACACAGTAAATTTTCCACCCCGCTTTTTGGATCCGCCAACTCCAATCCACTTCTTCGGCATACATAAAAAATTGCTCATCAAACATGCCCGTTTTTTGGATGACCTCGCGCCGAATCATCATCGTCGCGCCAAGTGTATGCCCCACTCGAAACGGCTTAGGGTGTTCATAAAGTTTGCGCGGATAACGACCATTCACCCGGCGGTTGTAAAGCGTACCGGGGGCAGGCATCAAGTCAATCCATAACTGCGAAAGACCGGGAAAGCCAAAAGCACTATGTTGAAAACCACCATCTTCATACGTCAGCCGTGCGCCAACCACCCCTGCTTCGGGCAGTGAAAACAGGGCATTAAAAAGAATACTGGTGGCGTTGGGTCGGGTCTGGGTGTCGGAATTGAGTAAGTAGACAGCACGTGGGAGGGTATTTTCATCTATTCCACTCTTGCCAAAACCCATCGCACGCATCGCAACATTGTTGGCCGCCCCAAAACCAATGTTCTTGGTATTTTCGATGATGTTGACATGGGGAAATTCAGCCTGAATCGCGGCAGGGCTGTCGTCACTGGACGCATTATCAACCACCCAGATCTCGGTATCATAGGGGCCGCCGCGCTGAACATCATCCAATAGGGTACGAATTGCCTCTAAAGTCAAGGCACGAGTATTCCAACTAACGATCACAACTGCAAGATCAGACATAATCCCTTAAATAGATATACTGGCTAGGGTAGGCACAAAAAAGCCGGATTTGACCCGGCTATAATAACATACTCTGCCCAAATTTTCAGTTCAGTTATCCATTCCCCAACGCGCCGATTCTAACCATGCCCGAAAATCGGCATAGTCGGCTGAAGTCCGTTCAACCAGTTGCGCATAGGGGACAAGTTCTTTTAGCGCGTCATCTTCTTCTGTCTCAACCAATTCTTGGATAGCTTCTACGACCAGATCACGGAATGAGGCGGGCAGAATAAAATCAGGTGAGGCAATCAATACCTCATAGGGAACTTCGGGCCATGATTCATTGCCTTCTTGCATCACTACCACCTGTAGTGCAGTCGCTTGCAAGTTGATTTGGACAGGCGGAGTAGCTTGCTGCAATCGGCGTACCAATGTATCTAACTGGTTGTTCGGAATTGCCCCCGCCACACATTCTTCGTCAAAAATCGCCTTCACCAGCGATTGAGCGTCGGCAACTTCGATCACTCCCAGCAATCCGGTGACTGGATCAACGCCAGCAGCCCGTAAGGCCAAACTTGGATAAACCCAATTCACGGGTGTCTCGTCGCCCGCAATTCGGCAAACCCTACGGTTCGCTAACATGGCCGGAGTCGCGGCATTCCCCAACACCCGACGGTCATAAACAAAATCGAATTCAATGCCATTGGCGCCGACCCGCTGCGTCTGACGGACTCCCAATAAAGGTGAAGCGCCACAGGCCCGTTCCGCCGCGATATAGGTGAATACATCTACCCACATCAAAGCGGCTTCACCATTACACAACGCATCTAGCGCCTCGCGGGGCGTTGCCAATATACCCACCTCGACGGCGAGCGCATCTCCCAATTGGGCATTCAACTCAGTCTGTAGGGTGTCTTGGGCATCCACTTGTCCACTGGATGGACTGGCAATGACAAATAAGAGGTTGATGGGTTTGTCCGGGCTACCCAAAATCACTGGCAGTTCCACTTCTGGCAAGGGGGTCGAACGCGGTGTGGCGGTTGGCAGTGGCAAAGGGGTTCGGGTCGGTGGCGGTGGAGTTTCTTCTCCCCCACAAGCCACCAACACAATTGAGAGTATCAGCCCAATGCTGAAAAGTGCTGAGATATGGCGCACGTTGCGGTTAATGACGCTACCCTCCTGTTTATACAGAGATAATGACGGATTACTTGAAATACTATAGCAAGTTCGCGTACCTGACAAATCAACGATTAAGGCCCTGCTGCAAAAGTTGTTCGATTTTGGGTGCTTCTTCTACCATAAACCACTCATCCAACAGCGGCAGATACTCCAATTGCAGATCGAGTGGCATCTTGAAAAAATCGGAATCTAGCGTTTTCAGACAGCGGGGACTGCCACAGTCACATTCCCACACATATTCCCCACGTCCATTGATGCGGTAATCAAAGGTGATTTCCTCGCCTGCCACAATAGGGCGAAGAGCAATGACATAACGAGCGCCGTTAATGGTCTTCACAAATGTGTTGGGGTCACAGGAGTGATTGGTATATTTTTCGGGGTCTTGCCACAGCACGGTGACATCATTCGCAATAAAATCGGTGTGATATTCGTATTCGCCGAGTTCAGGTCGCAGCGGATGGGTTTCATCCACAATGCGTGAATCGTCGGCTTGCAAAATTGGCTCCCCTTTAGCGATATTGACCCTCGCAAAAACCCCCTTACCTTGAATGGGGGATTCGCCCACATGCACTTTGCTCATTTTGAACCATCACTTTAATTTAAAAAAGGAATCCGCTATGATTGCGCTATCCGCATTGTATCTCAAGAGTTGAAGGCTATCCAATCAAATCCCTATGGCAAAAACAGGTCGCATCAAAGACCGTTATTATTTGATGAGTCTTGGTTGTTCCAAAAACACCGTAGACTCCGAATCAATGGCACAACTACTCGAAAACGCCGGGATGCGGGCCGCCGATGACCCCACCCGTGCAGAAGTCCTCATCGTCAATACCTGTGGCTTCATTGGCCCCGCTAAAGAAGAAAGCATCAACAGCCTAAACGAACTTGCCGCCCTCAAACAGCCCAATCAATATCTCATTGCGGCGGGCTGCCTTTCACAGCGCTATGGCGACACATTGGCCCAAGAAGTGTCGGGGTTGGATGGCATTATCGGGACACGCCGCTGGATGGATATTGTAGATTTGGTGCAGCGCATTCGCACCCGTAAACATCCCGAACCCCTGTATCATCTCCCCAGTGATGCCGAGACCGTTGGCAAAGATGAACGTGGCGCGGCCCGTATCAGCATTCAAGGCGCAAGTGCCTATTTGAAAATCGCCGATGGCTGCCGCCGACCCTGTGCGTTTTGTGCCATCCCCGCGATTAAAGGCACTGCCGTCAGTCGCCCGATTGAGGCGATTGTCAATGAGGCCCGGATGCTGCGTGATAACGGCGTACAAGAAATCATCTTGATTGCCCAAGACAGCACCGACTATGGCTATGATTTGGGTCTGAAAAATGGTTTGGCGGTTCTGCTCAAAGAATTGGTGAAAGCCGTGCCGGATGTTCCTTGGATGCGTGTGATGTACGCTTATCCGGGGTATGTCACGGATGAATTGATTGAAACGATGGCGACCCACCCCCAAATCGTGCATTATCTGGACATCCCCTTGCAACATGCCCATCGCAAAACCCTGCTGCGGATGCGCCGTCCCGCTAATGTGGAATGGGTGCATGAAACGATTGGCAAAATGCGCTCGGCCATGCCCGATTTGGCGATTCGCACCACCTTTATTGTTGGCTATCCCGGCGAAACCGACGAAGAATTTGATACGCTGGTACAGTTTATAAAAGACATGCAGTTTGACCGCGTGGGGGCGTTTACCTATAGCTATGAAATCGGCACCCCCAGCGCTACCCTGCCCGATCAAGTGGCCGATGCTGTAAAAACTGCCCGTCGGGATAAGCTGATGGAAATTCAACAGCCGATTAGCCTACAGCGTAATCAGGCCCAAGTCGGCAAGATTCTGCCTGTTTTGGTTGAGGGCCACGCCGAGGTTGAAGACGATGACGGCCCAACGGGTGAGACCATTTCACTAGGTCGTTCCTATCGAGACGCCCCCGAAATTGATGGCTATATCATGGTGCAGGGGGAAGTTCCCGAAGGCGAAATTGTGCCTGTCCGCATCACGGGGGCGATGACCTATGACCTTGTGGGGACGGTAGATTTAGGCCAGCCCATTGTCATTCAACCGGGGCAGATTTTCGGTGCGGGTGATTTAGATGTTCATGACCACTAAAGAAACTGATGGCTAATTAAGGAGCAGGAAACGATATGCCTTTTCCGAAAGATTTTGTATGGGGGGTCGCCACCGCCAGTTATCAAATTGAGGGCACGACGACCAGCGAAGGCTGCGGCGAATCCATCTGGCATCGGTTTTCGCATACCCCCGGCAAAACCCGCAACGGGGACAACGGTGACATGGCTTGCGATCATTATCACCGCTATCCCGAAGATATTCAGCTAATGAGCGAGATGGGCTTGGATGGCTACCGTTTTTCCATCTCATGGCCGCGTGTTATTCCGCAAGGCAAAGGCGATGTCAACCCGCTCGGTCTCGATTTTTATGACCGTCTGGTAGATGAACTGCTCAAGGTCAATATCAAGCCGTTTGTCACCCTTTTTCATTGGGATTATCCCCAAGTCTTGCAAGATGAAGGTGGGTGGGCCAACCCCGACAGTGTGAAATGGTTCGCCGATTATGTAGATGTCGTGACGCGCCGTCTTGGAAATCGTGTCAAAAATTGGATTACCCACAACGAACCTTGGGTCTATTCCATGATTGGGCATTTTTATGGGCAACACGCACCGGGAATTATAGACATCCCCATTGCCTACAAAACCGCCCACCATCTGCTGCTGGCACACGGCGAGGCCATGCCCATCATCCGCGAAAATTCGGAGGATTGCCAAGCGGGAATTACGCTCTACACGCTCTATTCCGAACCTGCTACCGACAGCGAAAACGATCAAAAAGCGGCTTACCGCAACGATGGTTTTATCAATCGCTGGTTTCTTGACCCGATTTTCAAGGGCCAATATCCAGCAGATATGGTCGAGGCGTTAGGCGAGAATCTCAAGGACATCAATCTCGATGCCATCAAAGAAGCCTCCGAGCCGATTGATTTCCTCGGTATCAACTATTACACCCGCAACAAAGTGACGTGGATGCCGGATTTGTTGCCCCTACAATTTTTACCCGCGCCGATGGGCAATGTCGAAACAACTGCAATGGGTTGGGAAATTTATCCAGAGGGCCTGACTAAGCTGCTGGTACGCATCCATCAGGAGTATCGCCCCAAAGCGATTTACATTACCGAGAATGGTGCGGCCTTTGATGACCCGCCGCCAGATGGCCTGATTGTGGATGACCCGCTGCGGGAAAATTATCTCATTGACCACTTTGCCGCCGCCGAAGATGCCATTGATCAGGGCGTGCCGCTTAAGGGCTTTTTTGTGTGGAGTCTGATGGATAATTTTGAATGGGCCGAAGGGTTTAGCAAACGATTTGGCCTGTACTACGTCAATTACGAAAATCAGGCCCGTATCCCCAAGCGCAGTGCCCAATATTACAAACGCAAAATCGCCACCGAAAAGGCCCGCGCCATCTAAAAATGTCGAATAACGCCGCCTTTGATACCCTTGCCGCCGTCTATGACCGCGACTTTGCCGAAAGTCCGGTCTCACGTTGGCTGCGTGAAAGGGTCTGGTCATGGCTAGAGCCGCATTTTCCAAATGGCAGCACCGCCTTTGAAATCGGGTGTGCTGGTGGGATAGATGCGCTATGGATGGCCCAACGTGGCGTGAAGGTCATTGCAGCCGACATCAGCCCGTTTATGCTAGAACAAACAAAGGCCAAAGCGGAAGCCGCTAATCTGGGCCATCTTGTCACTCCATTGCTATTTGATCTCAATCAGTTGCCAGCATGGGATGGTGAACCCGTAGACGGGGTGTATAGCAATTTTGGCCCGGTCAACTGCACCCGTGATTGGGCCGGGTTAGGGCGATTTTTGGCGAAGGCCGTCAAACCGGGGGGTTATGTCGGGTTAGGCATCATTTCGCCGTTTTGCATGTGGGAGACGCTCTGGCATGGTCTCCATCTGGATTTCCGCACCGCTTTTCGTCGGTTCAAACGCGAAACCATTGCGACATTGCCGGGTGGAGGAACACTGCCAATTTATTATCCCTCACCCCGCCAATTTGCACGCGCTTTCCAGCCCTATTTTGAATTCAAGCGGGTACGCGGGTTAGGGGTATTTTTGCCGCCTAGCGATGCGTTTGGGGTGGTAGATAAGCGACCCCGTATCATGAAGCCTTTAATCGCTGCCGAAACCCATTTGGCTGACTACTGGCCCTTCCGCACATGGACGGATCACTATTGGATTGAATTTAGACGAACATCCGGTCATTCTGGTGATTGAGCGCCAATATGTTGATGGGTGCTGGTGACATAATGATAAATCGCCGTGAGTGCCTCATCTTGGGCGGCGAGATGTTCCAAAATGGCCTGAATTTCAGCCTCCGCTTTTTGATTGACAATAAAATCATTATGGGCTTCAATGCGATCTTTGGCTGCCTGCCGATTTTGGCTCATCATAATAATCGGGGCGGTAAAAGCGGCCTGTGTTGAAAGCACCAAGTTCATCAAAATGAACGGGTACGGATCCCAATGATACATCCACGCAATGCTGTTGAGAATAATCCAAATCATCAGCAAAAATGATTGGACGATGATGAACCTCCACGACCCAACCACCGCCGCGACCTGATCCGCCGCTCTTGCCCCAACACTTGCCTGCTCATCAAATAGCTCGTTCACGTTTCGTACAGGTGCATGGGTGTGTTTAAATGGCTCTGGGAAATTAAGTTTTCGCATCGGTTTGGCCTCCGGTATCATTAGGACTGAAAAGGAGTCGGTGGTATGGTGACAATCCATCTGGATGATTATGTCTCAGCGGGTTATTACATCACCAAATACTTTACACGCGGTGATTGGCAATCTACCGGGTTGCTCCCCGAAAAACTTCTGAGTGTATCTCACTGCCTTGCGAAAATAGCGCCAATTGTTTATTGGGCCAATTCGCAGGAAGATTTTGACGCTTTTGGCATTCCCGACACCCTTCGACCAGAATTCGAACAGTGGTGTAACGACAAGTTTGACATAGAAATAGGCTTTCCCGACGTAACCTATCGCTTGGAAACCGCCCGTGATTTCATTAAACGGTTCATTCCTCAAAAAGATGATTTATTTCTGCTTGGGGCAGGCCTACACAAAGAGTCCGTCGAGCCGTTTCTATTGGTTGAACCAACTTTAAGGGTAGGCGTCCAAGATGAAGGGGAACGCGGATTGGCGCACATTATCGGGCAAAGGTCTCCCGTACCAGAGGGGGAAATTCTCGGCTATGAAGTGGTGTGCAGCGATTTTGGCGATATAAACCATTCGTGGCTGTGCAATGGTCTTGAAAAAGACGGATGGGAACGGTTTCAAATTCGACCTAATCAGCATGGCTTCATTGAGACCTACGCGGAGGCGAAAACCTTGACCGAATTTATCATGACCGACCCCGCGATATATGGCGAACCCGGCTTTTATATGCCGCTGCTCATCATCAACTACCCATTGGAGTAATCCCTATGAGCATCAAAGAACCCGACTTCTGTTATGTCACCACCACTGGTTGGAAAAGTGGCAACCCCCATGAAATAGAAATTTGGTTTGTCAGCCACGCCGGAGCGTATTACATCGTGGCAGAGGGGCGTGAAAAAGCCCACTGGGTGCAGAATATCCGGCATAATCCAGCGATTTCTGTCCGTGTGGGCGATCAAACCTATCAAGGCAAAGGGCGGGTGATTGACCGCACTGCTGAACCCGAACTCGCTGCCGCTGTCGCCGCCAAAATGGACGCCAAATATGAGTGGAGCGATGGCCTGATCGTCGAACTCCGACCCGATTAACTATTCGGCTTTTGGAATGGGGGCAGCCTTAAATCCGCGTCCATAGGCCACATGCCCCTGCCCAATTACCACGAACGCTTTGGGGTCAACGGCGAAAACCACATGGCGCAGCGTGGCGACTTGGGGACGGGCAATCGTGACAAACAAAACGGTGTGGGGTTGATCGGTAAACATGCCCATGCCCTCCCATGATGTGACCCCACGCCCCAATTGACCCAAAATCGCTTTGGATACTTCTTGGGGATAGTCCGTCACAATCGTCACGGTGCGAATGACGCTTGGCCCTTCCAGCACATAATCCGCCACCATGCCGCTAATGAACAATGAAACAATGGCATACATGGCGGCTTCCCAGCCAAACACCAACCCTGCCATGCCGATAATTAGGGTGTCAGTATAGAGATAGGCGCTGCTGAGGGGGATGCCCGTTCTATGCTGCAAAATCCGCGAGAGGGTTGCCGTTCCTCCCGCCGTTGCCCCTGCGCCATAAATAAGGCCACTGCCAATTCCGCCGACGATGCCGCCAAAAATTGCGTTGAGCAAATCATTTTCACTGACGCCATGTGTCGAAACAAAGGCAGGCAAAATATCCACCGACGCGCTGAAAATGACCACCGAGAAAATCGTGCTGATAATGAGCCAACTTCCCCCCAACACCCGATAGGCGAAAATTTGGATAGGGATGTTAAAAATCAGAGTCATAATCCCGACAGGCGTGCCGATGACCTCATGCAAAATAATGGCGATGCCGGAAACACCCCCCGGCGCAATTTGTGAGGGAATGAGGAACACGATCACCCCGATAGCACTGATGATCGTGCCAATGGCCGTTTGCAACAAACGCCAACCGGATGCAAAGCCGCCTAGTCGTTGAAGTAGCTTGGTCACAATGCCCTCGTTTCAGTGTTTCAAGATGAAGTTGCGCCTAATTGTAATCCCGGCTCGTGTAATGTACAGCGCCGCACCCGATCCGCCAATTTTTTCGCCATGAGTTTTTCCCGCCCATCCAATATCACCCGTTCAAATTCACCGGGAAACTGTCGGACTAATTCAGGGTCGCCTATCATGACCTGCCCCCGACGCACCACCAGCGATAAATCGGCTCGTTTAGCGCTCACCAGTGCCTTATCAGGGTTATCATGGTAGGGCAGTACAATCAAATCCACCGATTGTCTCTTTTTTAAACTACCGCCATCCTTCAATTTCAACATCTGTCGAGGGTATTCCGTTACCATCGCTACAAGGGTTGCTGCATCTACTTGGCCTGTTGCATAAGCGGCTCTCAACTCATCCAAAAAATCACCATCCGCTGTCAATCGTGAATCGCTGCCAATCGCTACCCGTCCGGCCTGTGCCCACTGCTGCACCGAAGCTGTTTTCCCAAGCAGATATAGATTGGTGGAGGGACACCATACTAAACTTGCGCCGCGCTCAATGGCTAATCGGGTATCAGCGTCATTCAATCCCACCCCATGAATCAAGACGGTGTTTGGCCCAATCACCCCCAATTGACTGAGTTTGCCAAATTCGCCTGCTGCAATTTCGTCTGTGCCTTCCGCCGCATGAATCATCCAGACTTGTCGCCGCGCTTTGTGATAGCTCCATTGGATTTCCTCGGCAGGGGTCAAATACAAGGAATGTGACCATTTATATTTTTTCACCACCCGCACCGGAAAATCCCATCGTTTTAGCGGAGGGTGCAGCGGATTATGATGAGCTACTGTCGTCACGCCCGATAGTAGATTTTTTAGCCCACCAATAAAACAGCGATCCGCAAGGGGGGCAGTGCGTAGTTCGAGATAGGGGGAGGAGTTTAGGCGTTGGGAAACGTCATCGCTCCACTCACGGGCATTGGGATAGACCTCTCGAAATTTGGTGCGTGGGAAATGATTTAGTTCAACATGATCATGGGAATTTATCAAGCCGGGATAAACGGCATATCCAGTCAAAACAATTGAAATCCGATGCTGGGTTGTGGCCGCAGACAGGAAAATACCCCGACGATCATCTATCACCAGTGACCCATCATTTGTCAGCAAAACGAGTTGTGTCATCAAACGAAAACCTTGCTACCCAGTATCCACGCGCTACAGTATACTCTGGAAAATTTGATGCGCTGAGGAGTGCCTTTCGTGAAAAAGTATTTTTTCATCTCTGGACTGATGATTTTACTGGTGATTTTGACGGCGTGCGGATTAGTCAATGCAAAGGTTGAACGCGCCTATCTTGCCAGCGACCAAAACGGTGCTAATCGAACCGACACCTTTGAACGCGACAGCATTTTTTATCTATTTGTCGAAGTCAAAAACGCCGATGATGAGACCGAACTCAAAGCCGTGTGGACATTGATAGAAAGCGGCGGCGAGACTTTGAATACCCGCCTTGACGAAACCATCATTAAGACGGGCAGCGGCACTGTCACTTTCAGTTTAGATCGGGATACCGATTGGCAGGGTGGCAAGTATCAGGTGGAACTGTATCTCAACGACGAAAAACAAGAGACGTTTACCTTCACCGTGCCCGAAGCCGCAACCGATGTTTTTGGATGATTATTGCAGCGTCAGAGTGGTCAACAGATAGGCATTGTTGGCGTCGGCTTGGCTGGGAATCAAGCGGGTATTGGGTGGGTCAAGTTCATAGACTGCCACGATTAACATATATGTTCCCATTACAGCGTCCTGTTTGACCACAATCCCATGATTATCGGTAATAATCTCTCCCGCCTGCCATGTAGTCGTGATGGCGCGTCCATTGGCAGGTTCGCTATCATGCTGGGAGGCCAGCGTGCCATCGGGATTTAATAATTGCACCGTCACCTTATAGCGTTTTTCCAGTTGGGCGTTGGTCTGCCAAAACAACGTCACTCCCAACACATCCCCCGGCAAAAGCTGCTGACCTGTGCCATCCGTTGAGAGCGCATAACCCACCAGCGTGATTTGATCGCCAAAGGACATATTCACCACTTGGGATGGTTCGGCGGGTGGAGCATCCAAAACCGCATATTGTACTAGTTCGACATCAGTAATCCACTGCCGTCCAATGACATACGCCCCTTCGTCGAGTGTGGCTTCTACAATGCCGTTCGGGTCGCGCTCATTTTGCCCCCACAGCACCATATAAATCCGCTGATAATCGGCGATTAAATCATTCGTGGCCTGTCGTGTGGCGGCATCATCCCCGCCTAATCCTTTGGGCAAGCCAAACACCGGGGCACCACCGTGATAATAATAATCAAACGCTTCGATTTGATTGGGGGCGTTTAAGATAATGGCATCTCCCTCACGTGCATTTTCGGCCAGCAGTTCCGCAATCCGCCGATAATCACTGCGGGCATAGCGATCGTCGTGATACATCGGGCTGAGATTTTGAATATTGGGAATAATCATTAACATCGAAAGAGCCACAGCACTGCCCCAACGCACCCACAACCGATAGGGGGTATTGTGTACAGTCCCGCTCATCACCGCCCCAATGCGTTCCAAACTGCGACCCAGCATCAAGGCAACCGCCATTTGAGCAGGGATTAAAAATTTGAGATTGGCCTCGCGGTAGGCCCCCGATAGCAGCAGCGCTCCAATACTGAGTCCACTCCAAATCAGCGGCAGGCTCACCCGCCACAACACCGAGGGTCGTTCTGCCCCGGCACGGCGATCTGGCAGCAACACCCCCAAAACGAGTAACCCGATGGGCAAGATATAGGCGAATGTGGAGAGATTGGTTGCGGTTTGTCCATAGATCAACAGCGTGAAAACCCGATCAGCGCGGTCTATCAAATCGCTTTGGTCGCCTGCTTGGGGCCATGAAGTAATCTGTTGATAGGCTGTCGGCAGCCACGACTGAAAAAACATCAGTGTGATTACGTTTAGGACGATGTAAACATTGCGGGCACGTGGGTCGCGGCGCGGAATCCACCACCACAAAAACACCATGCCCTGTGCGATCATGGTAAACGGATAGGTGTAGTGGTTGTAGAGGCCGACGGTGTTGATAATCATGAGCCAGATGGCCCAAGGCGCGATGTGGAAGGCAAATTGGTTGGGGCGGTTTTCGGCGCGGTGGTGGTCACTGGCGTGCAGCATCTTGACTAGCACCCAAAAACTTAAGACACTCAACGCCCCCAATTGAGCATACATGCGCGTCTCTTGGGAGTAGTACACCGCAAAGGGGTTCGCCGCGACCAATGCCGCCGCGATGCTGGCTGCGAGTGGGCCATACAAACGCCGCCCCAAACCATAAGTTCCGGCTACTGCCAACAAGCCCCAAAACGCCGAAAACGAGCGCAGGCCATATTCAGTTTTGCCCGCGAAAAACATCCACCATTTTAGGCCGATATAATAACCGGGCGGGTGAATATCCCGGCTGCTGGCTTCAACCAAAGAGGGAATTGAGCGTTCGGCAAGGCGCAGGCTGTTGCCCTCATCATGCCAAAGGGATTGGGCCTCTAGTAAATGAAAACGCCAGAAACCCGCCGCCAACAAAATCAGCACCGGAAGCCAGCGGATAACCCGATTCATGGGCGCTCCAATCGCTTCATCACCGCGTCACCCATCACCACCCCCGCAAATAACACCGCCAAGCCAGCGATGAGCACTTGTGGCAGGCGTTCACGGGCTTTGGTCGGCCATGCCTTGTCGGGTTGCTGCCATTCACCGGATTGAATATAGTCTTGCAGGCTGTAATAAATCGGCGTGGGTGTCCAATCCGGCTCGACGATGCGGAAATAATACCAACTCTGATTAGACTCACTCTCACTAGGGCGCTTCAAAAACCAATAACTCATCACCCCGATATACGACCATTCTTCACGGGCACGTTCATAGGCCAGCGGTGCCCATTCCGCCGCCTGTTCCATTGTGACCTGCCCATAGGTCTCCAAACCGGAAATAGCAGGGTCGTTCGGTACAGGATTCCAAGCGATTTCACTCAGCCAAATCGGTTTATGGGCATCCCCATTGGCGACCATAATATCCCGCAGCCATTGATGGCGGGCAAAATTCATCGTAAAGGGGCGCATCCGGCGATCTGTTGGCCCACTAAAGAGGCCATAACCCTGTGCGCTGAGAATATCAAAACAACGGCCTGCCCCTAAATCATAGAGGCGCTGCAAAAACAACAAATCAAAGGCATCCCGTCCAGTGTGGTCAACGGTTGGGCCAATCGCCCCTGTCAAAATGACGATATTCGGGTCAATTGTTTTGAGGGCATCATGCGTGCGGCACAGCAGGTCGGCATATCCTTCTGGGCTAATCAGTTGGTCGCCCCATTCAGGATAGAGATTCGGTTCGTTCCAAATTTGATAATGGGTGATACGCCCTTGATACCGTTCTGCCACTGTCACCGCAAAATCTACAAAATCTTGGATATTGGCAGGTGGGCCGTGTGATTGACTGGTCGGTGATGGCAAGGCCCATGGCGGCGTTGGGCTACTAAGGCGAGCAAGGATTTCGACGTTATATTGGTCAGCCAAATCCACAATATGGTCATATTTGTCCCAACTCGAAATATAGTCGGCTTCGTTGACCACCCCATCGAAATTCCGATCATTGCGCCGATCTACAAAATCCCCTTTAGCGTCAATCTCAATATCTTCCCATGCAAATTGTTGACGCAGCCAACCAAACCCTGCCTCCGCAATTAAGCGCATGGCATGTTCACGTTTTTCCGGCTCGGCCTCTTGCTCAAGGAACGCATTAATGCCAAATGGATTTTCGGGCAGATTTTCAATGGAGGCGTTTTTTTCGAGGTGGGGCATCTCGCGGGTGCCATTGGCGAGATATTGCAGACCCCCCAATAGCTGTGCCCCCGGTTCCGTTTCACCCGTTACATTCCACAGCAAATCTGCCACGAGGCCATCATTTTCGAGATCAAGCCACAGGGCCGCTGTCCCAATAATGAATGCAATCAGCCCCGCGCCCAATGTGCGGAGCGAAAATCCAAACAGTCGAAGAGTAGTCAGTTTTGTTCGCATGGGGCGAAATTATAGCCAATTGCGCCGCTTGAAGTAAAACGCCAGCGATACACCCACGATCAGCATCAGCGTTAAGGCAAATGGATAGCCCCAATACCAACGTAGTTCTGGCATATTTAACGGCGATGTATCGGGATCAAAATTCATGCCATACACCCCGGCGATGAAGGTCAGAGGCAGGAAAATTGTGGAAATCAGCGTCAGGGTCTTCATGACATCGTTGGTGCGGTTGGCGATGCTGGACAAATACACGTCCTGCAAATCGGCACACACTTCCCGATAGACCTCCACTAAATCCATCACCTTGACGGCGTGGTCATAACAATCGCGCAGGTAGTGGCGAATCTGCTCGTCTTCAAATTCTGGCGCATCGTGAAATAAGGAGTTAATCGCGTCGCGCAAGGGCCAAATCGCGCGGCGCAGAACCAATAGATCGCGTTTGATCGAGTGAAGCTGGGCGATGGTCTGCCGATCTGGGCGGAGCAGCAGCAAGTCTTCAATTTCTTCCAAGCGCTCCCCATATTTTTCCAGCACCGGGAAATAGGCATCAATCACCGCATCCAGCAAAGCATACACCAGATAATTTGGCCCGCTTTGGCGCAGGCGGTCAAGGCTTTTGCGGATACGATTGCGGACTGGATTCAAACAGTCACCGGGGTGGGATTCTTGGAAGGTGAGGACAAAATTTTTGCCCAAAAAGATATTCAACTGTTCATTGGTAAGATCACTTCCATGCGCCACCATCCGCGCTACGATAAACAAATATTGGTCATACCGCTCGACTTTGGCCTGTTCATTTGCCAGTACCACATCTTCGAGTGCCAATTCGCCCAAGCCAAAAATCTGCCCGACTTTTTTGACTAATTCAGGTGTGCCCAAGCCATCTACATTGACCCAAATGACAGGCCACTTGCCCAAATAATCCTGAATAGTGGCGGGGTCGTTGCGGTGGTGTTCCTCAAACTTGGTCGCGTTATAAGCAATTAATTGAATATTGGATGGGCCAGTGCTAGGCAAATCATCAGGAATACCCGGCGGTGCCCCTACTTCCGTCGTGGGAATCTGCAAAGTTTGGGTCATCCGCTTACGGGGGTTTGGGCTTTCGGGGGAGGGGGTCTCAGTGGCTGTCATAAAATGTCCCTTCTTCGGAATAATTGCCGACAGTCATTTTACACCTCTCCCCGCTTCCGAAAAATCCTGCACTTAAATTCTCCAAATCCGCCGAGATTTTTGGCGGTGACGATACCGTGACAATCACGTAACGCCTGACTGATAAGATGAATAAACTTAGTTCATAATGAAATCAGTCAAGTTTTGGCTATCATGTAAGGTAATTTCATGCACGTTTGTCCAATTGGCCCAAATTGCTTGTGTTCATCTACTAGCTGTGCTATTCTGTTTCCAATCCATATTCAGCAGAGATTGATATTCTGTGAAAACTTTCGGCCTCACTTGTACGATTATGATGACTTCGACTACCGGTATGGGTACCGGCATGTTGTGCTTCAGGTCGCAGGATGTGAGAGCCTAGAGTCTCTAAACCAAACGAAATCCCACAAACGCGACGTGAAGCACTCTCAACCACGTCGCGTTTGTTGCTATATAGACCAAAATACAAACGCAGGAGAACATATCCGATGGCGATACTGGTCATGAAATTCGGCGGCACCTCGGTGGGCAATGCGAATGCTGTGCGGCAAGTCTTGGAAATTACCAAAAAAGAAACCCAAAAGTGGGACAGCGTGGTGGTCGTCACCTCCGCCATTGGGGGGATTACAAACTCGCTGGTCAAATTGGTCGAACACGCCGCCAAACACGATTTTAATGGCCCGCACGGGGTCAAACATCAACTCGATGCGCTACGTGCCCGTCACCAACAAGCCGCCCAAGAATTTATGAATGTCAATGAACATGCCGACGAACTGGATAAAGTAGATGTTCACATTGACACCCTGCTCGAAGAATTATACGGGACGTGTGAGGAGATCGCCGCTGCGGGTGGAGCAGACAGCCGACTGAGTGATGCCGCGATGTCAATGGGCGAACGCCTAATGGTTGGCATCCTAGCCGCGATTATGCGGGTTAACGGCATCCCAGCCCAACCAGTAGACGCCAGCAAGGTCATTGTGACTGATCGCCGCTTTCAAAACGCCCAACCGGATTTTGCGCCCTCCCGCGCCAATGCCCAAAAAATCATTGGCCCGCTGTTGGCACAAAAACAAGTGCCCATCGTGACTGGCTATATCGGCGCGACGCCTGAAGGTCAGATCACGACATTGGGGCGAGGGGGGTCGGATTATTCGGCGACCTATCTCGGTAGTTTGATTGATGCCAACGATGTCTGGATTTGGACGGATGTAAACGGGGTCATGTCCGCCGATCCGCGCAAAATCAAAGAGGCCAAAGTCATTGACATGATCTCTTATCAAGAGGTCAGCGAATTTGCCCATTTTGGTGCGAAGGTGCTGCATCCGCGCTGTGTCGAGCCGCTGATGGGGCCACATATCCCGCTGCGGGTGTGTAATACGTTTAATCCCAACCACCCCGGTACACGCATCAATAGTGCCAACATGGGCAAACCTAAACACCTCAGTGCCGTGACTTCAATTGATGGAATACTGGTGTTCGCCCCCTCCAACGCCGTGCCTAGTACCCCCGGCCTGCTCTCTATGACCGACCTCACCAGTCAGGTGCTGGAAAAAGTGCTGCTGCAAGCCGCGCCACCCGTGATTACCGTCAACGCCCATGCCGGACATTTGTTGTGTTACGTCATCCCGACAACGGCACGCCGCACTGCCAATCAAGAGAGTCTCGCCGCGTTGCAAGAGACCTTTGCCAAAGCCTATCCCAATGGCGAATGGCGCGTTGAACCGATTGCGATTGTCGCCGCGATTGGGGTGGTAGATGTCCAACAAACCATGCAAGTGTTGACGGCGGTCAAATCGGTACGGGCAAATTTGCTGGCATTGGGGCATGGTTCCCCCGCGTGTTGTTTGCTGGCCTTGCCGCCTGAGCAATCCCCACGTGTGGTCAAACGCTTGCATAGCCTCGCCGTGTCCGTTCAAGCCAATCTGCCCTATGCCGAAAACGACCCCGCCGCCCCTGCCGCTATTCCGGCCATTCCCAACAATCGCCGCCGCAAAAATACCCGCCAGAACAAGCGGGGCAATCCGCCGCACCGCGTCATTCCGCTGTAGATAAATTCGCTCTCCTGTTCTCCTAAAGGGGTGGTTGTGAAATGCAATCACCCTTTTTATATGTCAGCCACTATTGACTCCAAATTCGAATAGTGCCATCAATACTGGCGCTAACTAGCCTGTCGCCCATTTGATCCCAATCCAGAGCAGTGACTATATCAGCATGACCTTGAAGAATATCTATTGCACGCTCAGATTCTAAATCCCATACGACGATTGTTCCATCGGCATGAGCACTGGCTAATGAAGTGCCGTCCGGATTCCACGCCAAAGCAAAAAGGTCACTTTGGTGGGTCTGCAAAAGCCTCAGACTTTCACCACTATGGACATCTATAATTCTTATTATTCCGCTTCCACCTCCGACAGCTACCATAGCCCCATCAGGATTCCAAGCGATATCCCTCAATCCACTGGTTTCTATGAGAATTTCACCTGTCGAAACATCCCAAATCTTTAGTATCCCATCGGCAGTAGTACCAATATATTTGCTATCTGGACTCCAAGCCATTGAAGTAACGGATTCGCCATGTTGATAAAAAATGCTTGGCGGAGCATCTGAATCTGCCTCCCAAATGGCGATTGCTCCAGCACCTCCGGCAATTTTTTCCCCATTAGGACTCCATGCCACTGCAAACATATACCCTATAAATTCTGGAAGTTCTGCGGCTGCATTGAGGAATTGGCCTGTTGTTGCATCCCAGAAAACGATTCCTGTTGTAGCGAACGGGGTGACAAGCCTCGTATTATCAGGACTCCATGCCACTGCAAACGAACCAGAACTCCTAATTTCAAAAAGCGCCTGTCCATTTTCAGAATCAAAAACATGAATGCCATGACTGTCCACGCTGGCTAAATGGGTATTATCGGGACTCCATTCAACGTCCAATTGTTCATTCCTATACTCATGCAAAGCAAGAAGTGTCTTTTGGCCCGTTACACTCCAAAGAAAAATCGTGTCAGTTAAATCAATACCGACCATGTTTTCACCATTGGGGTTCCACGATATAGACTTTACAACACTGCCGTTTTTGCTTTCTAGGATGCCTTCAACTTGGCGAGTTGAAAAATTCCACACTTCGACTCTTCCATCATAGCCAACGACTGCCAAAAACTCACCATCTGCGCTAAACTTAAAATCATCTATCGAAGTAAAGTTGGTATCTATAATCTCGTTTCTTTCGCCCTGCAAATCCAACATCTGAATGACCCCTCTGCCCTCTGACGAGAAAAAGATTCTCCCTGAATTAACATCCCAAGTGGCAGAATTAAGGCCAACTGTACCTGAATATAATAAAAACAAATCTCCCGTAGAGATATTCAAAATATAGAGGCCACCACCATTACCGCTGGAATAAGCTAATAACAGTTTTTCATTACTCACATCCCATTCAATTGAGGTAATGGAGGCGTCAATACCACTGATAGAATTCAAAAATTCCCCTGTTTGTGCATCCCAAACAAATACGTCTCCATTCCAAGAGCCTGCCGCTAATTTGGAGCCGTCCGAACTCCAACTGAGTCGGGAAATGTTTGACGTGGGTGATTGCATCAAAATTGGGGAATTGCTTTGATCCTCATCAGCTAAATCCCATATTTGGATAGTTGTTTTGTTATTACTGGTTGCAATTCGTCTTCCATCAGAACTCCACGTCAATTCAACTACCTCTGATGATCCAACCAAATGCTCAAAATTGGAAAAACCGCTGTCGTAAATCCAAATTCCAAGACTGCCTCCAATGGCAATAGTCTGTCCATTTGGATTCCACTCCATGTCATTAGCTGTACCTCGTCCAATCTGTAAAACCTCGTGATAGTGATTCATTGAGTCTGTTTGCGCTAACGAAGGAGATGAAAACGGTTGGAACCATAGCCCCAAGATGAGATAACCAATTGTCTTAGAGATTTTCATAGGGCAATCCTTTATAAAAACACACAACTCTATTATCTTCCAGATGGGTTGATATAGCAGGGCGCTATATCAATGCTTGGAAGACGCTGTTTTTATTATCCCCATCAAAAAATCCATGACTTTCAACACATTGCAAAATTTGACTCGGAATCTTATACTTTTAAGTGAATTATATTTTTGCTTAAAAATATTTCGGGTAATGCCGATTCGCATTAAGATTTCTCAAATCGTGCAGTGAAAAAGGAGAATGATCGTGAAGAACCGTTACGCATTTTTTGAAGGGCGGATTGTTCCGATTGAAGAAGCCAAAGTCAGCGTCATGACCCACGCCCTCAACTATGGCACGGGCGCTTTTGGTGGCCTGCGAGGATATTGGAACGAAGCCGACGAAGAGTTGTATGTGTTTCGCCCCAGAGATCATTTCAAACGTATCCTCGGCTCAGCCAAAATGCTCCTGATTGATCTGCCCTATACGGTTGATGACATGGTGAATATTCTGCTCAATCTGCTGCAAGCGGAAGGCTTCCGTCAAGACTGCTACATCCGTCCACTGGTCTATAAATCCGATAATGTCATCGGGGTACGCCTGAACGATCTCAAAGGCGATTTTACGATGTTTAGCATCCCCTTTGGCAGCTATCTGGGTGATGAAGAAGGCACAAAGGTCGCGGTCAGCAGTTGGCGGCGCATCAGCGATATTTCGATTCCAGCACGTGGCAAGTTCACCGGCGCGTATATCAATTCGGCCTTTATCAAATCCGAAGCCCTGATGAATGGCTATGACGAAGCGATTGTGCTGGATGAATCGGGCCATATCGGCGAGGGCAGCGCGGAAAATGTGTTTATCATCCGCAATAACAAAGTCATCACCCCGCCAGTCAATGCCGATATTTTGGAAGGTATTACCCGCATGACGGTGATGCAGTTGGTACGTGAAGAATTGGGCCTAGAGGTGATTGAACGCCCCATTGACCGCACCGAATTTTACGTGGCGGAAGAGGCGTTCTTCTGTGGCACCGGGGTTCAATTGGCCGCCATCACCGAAGTAGATCAGCGGCCTGTGGGTAATGGCAAGCTAGGGCCGCACGTCCATGCCCTGCGCGACCTCTATTTCAGTGTCGTCCGAGGCCAGCACCCCGCCTACAAGCATTTCTGTCTCCCAGTCTATGCTTCGGAAGCGATTGCGGTACCAGCGATGGGATAAAGCACCTATACCGACGACTAACATGGAGCTTCGGAAAATACTCTGAGGCTCCAGCCAATCTATCATGAATACCGCCCCACCAGCGTTGCGCTGTTGAAAATACCAGCGAGCCGCTGAATAGACCCCGGCATAGACCGCCAAGAGTGCCGCCAACACACGTGCTTTCCCGACACGGGTTTGGCCTGCGATCACCAATGGGAATGCGAACATCAACACCCGCATCAGATAAGTTCCTAAGTGGACAAGATGGGCATTTACCCGAACTTGGCGTTCCAAATCCGGGTTCATTCCCGGTAAGACGCCAGCGGGTTTGACGATATAGCCCCACGCATAGGTCTTATCCAAAATACAGAACATCACCACCGCCGAAATCATCAGCGTGTCCCGCATAGACCCCTGCGACAGCATAAAAAGTGCGATGAGCGAAAAAAACAGCAAACCATAAACCAGCCCATCCCAAATCACCTGTCCCTCTTGCGGGAGCAAAACATCTTGAATTGTAACGCCACCCATAAAAACCACCCCTTCTTTTGCACTGCACAATAATTTCATGTCCATGATTGTACTCATGGCAGAAAATTCAACAATTCGGATTGCTTAACAAATGAGGCTATCGCGGTTCGGCGATCAAGATAGATTGGGTGGTGCTTTGGCTCAAGACGTGCAGGGTAGAGTCAATCAAGACATGGGTAAGGCCATCAAACGGCTCACGCTTGGTAATCTGAATAATCGCGCCGGGTTTTAGGCCTTTTTCTTCCAAATACTGCAATTTTTCGGGGGCTTGATCAAGAAAACGCACCACGACGCCGGGTTTATCTTGCGGCCAATCGGCGAGGGGCTGCAAATGTTCCTGACCGGGTAATTTGCCTTCGAGGGTTGGGATGGGGTCGCCGTGCGGGTCAATGACCGGGTTGCCCAACACTTCAGCGATACGCGCTTCAAATCGCTCCGAGATGTGATGTTCCAAGCGGTCGGCTTCTTCATGCACCTCATCCCAGCTATACCCCAACGCCTCGACCAGATACAACTCCAATAACCGATGATGGCGTAACACCTCTAAGGCGATTTGTTCACCTAACGGCGTCAGACGGACCCCACGATAGGGCTTGACCACCAACAGAGGCTCGTGCAGCCGTTCCGTATCCGACAATTTTTTTGCCATGTCGGTGACAGACGGGGGCGTGATGTCCAAAGTCTGCGCCAAGAGCGTGGTTGGTACCAATTCATGCTCTTGTTGTAGCATATAGACCGCCTTTACAAAGTCCTCAACGGCCTCTGAGCGCAGTTCACGCATCGTTCGCTCTTCATCGGTCATCAAAAAACGACGCCCCCTTTTGAACCAGCA
Source organism: Chloroflexota bacterium (assembly GCA_024434115.1). GTDB lineage: Bacteria > Chloroflexota > Anaerolineae > Aggregatilineales > J027 > CFX10. The sequence goes on along the minus strand of QMIT01000010.1, from coordinate 7,235 downwards.
TTAATTGATGTAGTCAGTCTACTTGCCCCTCATTTGCCCGTCAAGATAACGCGGGTTCATAGGCCAAAGTTCGTTGGCGCCAGTCTGTTGGAAAAGCGATGGTTTGGTTGGTGGCATAATCATACGCCACCATGCCCGTTATTCCGGTTGCCACAATACTGTCCGGGCCAGTTTTCCCCTCGCGCTGCACCAGATACGCCAGATCAAAACTTTTGGTACCCAAACGTGAACAGCGCGTCCACACCCGTACCTGCTCACTCAGGAACAGCGGTGCTTTATAGTCAACCGCAACACGGGCCACAATGATACTCAAATGCTTCATGTCGCCGTCCCACCCCCACACGTCCTTCGCATATGACATGCGAGCCTGTTCCATATAGGTCAGATAAGCGGCATGATTGACATGAGCCAACGCATCCAAATCCGCAAAACGGACGGTCATCAAAATCGAGTGACGAAAGTGGTCTGGATTAAATAGATCATCCATTAGTCTATTTCCCTAGCCACTTGGCCGGGCGCTTGTTGACAAAAGCGTTCATGCCCTCTTTTTGGTCTTCGGTGCTAAACAGAAAATAGAAATTGCGCCGTTCTAGCCGAATCCCTTCGCTGAGCGGCAGTTCAAAAGCCGCGTTGACACTTTCACGGGCCAAACGAACCGCAACCGGGGCACGCGCCGCAATATCCCGCGCCAATTTCAGTGCTTCATCCAAATAGGTTTCCGGCGCAACGACGCGATTCACCAAGCCGAATTGATAGGCTTCCTGTGCTTCCAGCCAACGATTATTCAGCACCATCTCCATTGCTAACGCCTTACCCACCGCGCGGGTGAGTCGCTGGGTGCCACCTGCGCCGGGGATGACCCCTAAGTTGATTTCAGGTTGCCCAAATTTGGCAGAGGTGGAGGCCACAATCATGTCACACGCCATCGCCAATTCGCAGCCCCCGCCCAGCGCCACGCCCGACACGGCGGCAATCACTGGCTTGTTGATTTTCGCCACTTTATCCCACAGGCTGATGCTGTCACGGGTGAGCATTTCGACGGTTGTCGCGTTTTCCATTTCTTTAATGTCCGCGCCAGCCGCAAAGACCTTTTCACTCCCCGTAATGACAATGCAGCCAATTGCGCGGTCAGCCTCAAAATCATTGAGCGCCTGCACCAACTCGGACATCAAAACGCTGTCGAGGGCGTTCATAGCCTTAGGACGATTGAGCCGAATCAGGCCAACACCACCTTCGACTTTTTCCACCAAAATATTTTCATAGGGCATGGGGGTTTTCTCCATTTTAGGCAAAAGTAAGTAAGGCTTTCATGATCAAAAATAGACCGAACATGGCATTTGCAAGAATCGCCGCAGTCGTGGATTTGGTATGAGCGCGAACAATCCCTGCGGTCAGGCCAAGCGTCAAGGGATAGGCCAGACTCCAATAACTGACTTCCCAACTAATCTCCCAATTAAAGGCTTGGACAAAATAAAATAGGGCAAATATCACCGCCGACCAGCCAACGGCCTGTAGATTATCTTGGGTGCGTTTGACCATGACGGGATAGAGCATTCCGCGAAAAATGACCTCCTCGGCGACAGGACGCAGACCGATAAACACCACCACTGCCATAATCCACGTCAAGGCATCTGCGTCGTCCATCCGGTCAAGGCCTAGCGGCAAGCTAGTATCCGATTTGCCCAAAATCAGCGTGACGGTATCCAATGCAATCGCCACCGCCAATGCTGACAGCGAGGTAATCCAAAAGGGTCGGCTGCGGCTGGGAATTAAACCCAGCGATTGGGCAACGGTCTGCTGATACCGCTTGGAGGATTCCTGTTTTTTTAGGATGACTCCGCTACTATATTGATAAGCCAGTGTCAGGGCCATCACGCTGCCAATCGCCGCTCCCATAATAATTGACGGAGCTTGGGCATCGGTGGGGTCATCTTCGCGGATGGTGGTCGTAATCAATAGACCCAAAAACAAGGCCACCACAAACATGATGACCGTCCCAAACGCTAATCGTATTCCCCAAGGCGGAAGGTAGGGTTCAGGCAGTCGAACCTTTTTCAAAATGGATTTAATCAATCGAAATTCCTTTGTCAAAACTGCGAGATCAGCTTGTCATAATCAGAATGCGTACCAATCCAAAACCAGACAATTTCATCATCATCACGGAGACCTACTACCCGATAGTCAATACTCACTCTCGCCGAGTAAATTGGTTTGATCAGGTGTATTTGCTTAAAATGCAAACTTGGGTGATATGGATTTTCCCTAAACAATAAATAGGTTTGCCTCGCTTGCCGTCTTACCTGTGGTGGGAGATTTTCAAGCCCTTTTCTAAATCGCTCGGTAGTACGAGAAATCATAGATCATCCGGGTCGAGTAACTGGGTTTTCCCCATCCGATGTTCTGCCAATGCCTCGTCCGCTAGGAGGGTTAAAATGTCTGCCGATTTCGCAAATACTTCGTCCCAACGGCGTTCGGAAGCCAATTCTTCTAACACCCATGCGGCAAATGCTTCCTGTTCCGACTCAGGCAGTTTGGTGATTTCAGCAATCACTTTTTCTAGTAAGGTATTCATCGTTTCACCCAGTCTTTCTTATTGCGACAAATACGGGATAGAGGCAACCCACCATCTGCTCTCGGTGTAATCTAATTGGGAACTCTCAATGCTGACCCATCGTCTTGCTAAAAGGCAGAGCATCTATCCACTGCAAATTATACCCAAGCGCGGCACTCCCGGCTTTATGTTAGAGCAGTTGGACATCTTGCATGAGAAACTCCGAAAAATTGATGAGGAGTTGATTAAGCCAACAGAAACTATGCTATAGTGTTTTTTAATCGCCAGAAAGAGGTTCACTTGAAAACTCCCCGTACCCCTATTGCTATATTTACCCAACGGCTACCCGCTTTAGGTCTCATCATTGCAATAGTCGCTGGCGTCGTTACCCTGCAATCACCCGTGCGAGCGCAGGACAATAAACAATTTTTGACCGAACAAGCCCTTGCCGCTACTGTCGTTCCACCGCGTGATCGGCTTGATCTTGCCCAACGTCTGAAAGGAGTTGGGGAAATTGCCCCGCCGCCGACCACCCCCGTTAAGACTTATCAGGTCGGGGATGTTGAGCAATTTTTTGCCCAAAATGATGAGACGGGCCTATTCACAGTAGACGCCACGTTGGTTTACATGAACGATGTCATCTATATGTGGGTCGAAAGCGGCTACACGGTTGATTACGATAGCCTGAAGAATGCTGCCGATGAATTCGCCACGCAGGTTTATCAGCCAGCGCGAGATGTGTTTGGTAGCGAATGGTCGCCGGGAATTGATGGCGACCCCCGCCTGCATGTTCTCCATGTCTCCAATTTGGGGGCGTACATCGCAGCCTATTATTACAGTGAACAAGAATACCCCAACGAGGCCGTTTCCTCATCCAATGAAAAAGAAATGTTCTATGTGAACTTGGACACGATGCTGCCTTATATTGGCTCACCCTACTATGTCGGCGTACTGGCCCATGAATTTCAGCATATGATTCATTGGGTGAATGATGCCAATGAAACCTCATGGGTCAATGAGGGCCTCAGCGAACTGTCAGCTTTCATTGGAGGCTATGGGCCAAGCGATTTTACACCCTCATTTCTAAACGAACCCTCGACGCAGTTGACGCACTGGCCCGAAGATGATCGAGGCGTGGTGTATGGCGCGTCATTTTTATTTAGCGCCTATCTGCTGGAACGCTTTGGCATCGAATTTATCAAAACAATGGTGGCTGACGATGCTAATGGGATGCAAAGTGTGCAAAATACGTTGGATGCACTCAGCATTACCGACCCACTGACAGGTGAACCAATAACAGCCTCCCAAGTCTTTGCGGAGTGGACAGCCGCCAATTACTTTAATGACGCGAAGATAGGCGACGGACGTTATGTCTATACCCACCCCGACCTTGCAAATTTAGTCGAAATTACCGGGGGAGTAGAGCAAATCGGCCTTCCGACGACACTAGAGAATGAATCGGTCAATCAGTGGGGTACCAATTATTACACCCTCAAAGGGGGGCCGGATACCCAAAATGTGACGATTCAATTTAGTGGCAATGAAACCGTGCCTGTAATTCCTACTAGCGCCCACAGTGGTCAATTGGCTATGTGGTCGAACCGCGTGGATGACAGCGATGCTCGCCTAACCCGCGAAGTGGATTTGACCAGTGTCAACAGTGCCACCCTGACCTTTTGGGCATGGTACAACATCGAAGAACTATGGGATTTTGCCTATGTGATGGTCAGCGCCGATGGCGGCACAACATGGACGCCTATTGCTACCAGCCGCACCACCACCGAAAATCCGTTTAATACAGGTTACGGCGCAGGCTATACCGCTGCATCGGGCGATTGGGTGCAGGAAACAATTGACCTCTCGGCCTATGCAGGTCAAAAAATCCAGCTACGTTTTGAATACATCACCGATGATGCGGTGGTGCGTGACGGATTCTTGCTGGATGATGTCAGTATCCCCGAGATCGGCTTTAGTGATGATTTTGAACAGCCCCTAGATACAAGTTGGGTAGCTGAAGGTTGGGCACAAATTGATAATGTGCTGCGCCAGTCGTTTGCCCTGCAATTGATTCAAGAAATGGCGGACGGCACGATTACGGTTGAGTCACTTCTTACGGATGAAGATGCCCCGTCTGGTGAATGGACATTTCCGCTCGGTGGCGATGTCAAAAACTGGACACTGGTTGTCTCTGGTCTTGCGCCCGTCACCATCATTCCCGCTAATTTCAACCTAGCCATTACGGCCCAGTAAATTGTTCGTGACTGCCTAACAATATCAGCAGTCGAGATGAGTGAGTAAACAATATGGTTCAACAGTGTGTCCGTCAATCGCTCCGTTGGGTGGGAGCCATCGGGTTGATTATCGTCTTGTCATCAACAATGATGGCAAAAGCCGATTCTAACAGCAGTCAACAACGCCTAACGTGGGCTGATGCGCCTGCGCCCTCGCCACTCCGCCACGAAGGAGATGCACGGTCACGCTGGGGTTGGGAAGTGTATGCCGATGTGTATGGCCCATTTTTCACCGACCCCTATCAAATTGGAGATCACACGACCTTTGCGCTGGGGGAATCGCCCCATGATATTTATGAGATGGAACTCTACTATCGCAGCCAGTATGCCTATTTCTGGTTTGAGCCGGATACTGATATAGACATGGATGAATTGCAAACGACGGCTGATTATTTTGACAAGCGTGTCTGGTGGCTTGACCGCGAGATTTTTGGCCCAAACGCCAGTCCCGGTATTGATGGCGACACCCGGATTCATTTGGTGCATGTCAATGAGTTTTATCCCGGCCTGTTAGGGTTTTTCAGCCCCAAAGACCAATGCCCCCAACATATCTGCCCGTCCAGCAATCAGCGCGACGCCGTGTATATGATGCTGAATGAAAATCCATTGGACAGCGAACAATACTACGCGACATTGGCCCACGAATTTCAGCACCTGATTCAGTTCAACCGGGATGGCAATGAATACCGCTGGATGGATGAGGGCCTTTCCCAACTGGCCGAACATCTCATCGGGGTGGTGGATAACGAGGTCAATCATTTTAATGTCGAGCAGTTCATGTCCGATACCAATAGGCCGCTCAATTCGTGGTCGTTGGATTATGAGGAACAATCAGCCTATTATGGGGCGGGGTATCTCTTTGCGGTCTATCTGTATGAGCGGTTTGGATCGGAATTTATCAAGGCGCTGACGCAAAATCCGCATGATGGCCTTGCCGGGGTCTATGATACACTACAACAGACGGGACAGCTTACAACCTTCAATGAACTAATGATGGATTGGTACATCGCCAGTTTGATTGATAATCCCTATGTGGGCGATGGGCGCTATTACTATCAAACCTATGACTTGACTACGACCCCGCCGCTGATTGATTTGGGCAGTGTCAAACGCGAGTTTGTGTTTAATAGCAACGCCAATCAGTATGGGGCGGATTATCTATCGCTCGAATTTCCGGGTACGTATCAACTAAATTTTAGCGGCTCAACCGAAACACCATTGATGGATGTTGCACCCGTATCTGGCGACTGGATGTGGTGGTCGTATAACGCGATTGGGGCTGCCAGCAGCCTGACCCGCACCGTAGATTTAACCAACGTACCCAGCGCGACCCTACGTTACAACGTGTGGTGGGAGACGGGTGAACTACCCGATTACATGCACGTTTTGGTCTCCACCAATGATGGGCAACGTTGGGATCCGCTGTCGGGCCAGCATATGGAATATCCTGATGGCTACACCGATGCCCCCGGTTTGCATTACGCAGGCTATTCTAATGGGTGGCTGTTGGACGAAATTGACCTATCGCGTTACGCTGGACAGGTTATCCAAATCCGCTTTGAATATGTCACCAACAATGCCCTGACCGGGCCGGGATTTTTAGTGGACGACATCGAAATTCCTGAAATTGGGCTGATGGATGACGTGGAGACTCTTGACGGTGAGTGGGTCGCTGATGGTTTTTTGCGGACACAGCAGACAGTTAGGCAAGATTGGTCAATTGCAGTGGTGAAGTTGAGCGATCCCAATGAAGTCCAGTATGTTCCGGTGGAGGCGGGTAAGTCGGACATGGAGATTGATGTACCAGAGGGTGGGGCGGTGGTTATTGTGAGCGCCCAAGCTCCCTTTACGCTGCATGAAGCCAAATATCGGCTGACATTGACGCCGTTGGATTAAACATCTGAATTCATAGATCTAGAAATAGGGACAATCTTGAGTATTGTCTCTATTTTTTAGGGAGGATTATAAACATATGTTCTATTACTGTGGGTTATATGCGCCGAAGTTGAATTCGTAACCACGGTTGCGCATGAGTTTGTATTGTGACGGTAGAATTAAGACAAAATTGGCTTGGATAAGGAAAATAGGGAATGGGATAGAGTAAAATATTAACCATTTACCAATCACCGTGAAACCTGTGAACATGATATTTTGGCAAGAGGAATGTCCCCACGAGGCAACTTTTTTGCAAGCAGTCAGATAAGGAGAACTAATTTACATGCCTAGCAAAATGCGTTGGTGGAAGCCAATAATAAACTCTCTCATAGCTATCACTTTGTTGATTACTGGGACAGTGAGCTTGTGACAGTTTAGCAGACAGAAAAAAAGTCAGATAAACTAAACTGGAGAACAAGGATCATGAGTAAGAGAAGTCACCGAATGTACAGTGATGA